>CAJOOZ010000001.1 GCA_905236705.1 uncultured Lachnospiraceae bacterium
ATGAAAGCTGATGTGAAACCATCCCCTGGGGTGGTCTTTTTTTGTGCATTTCTTGTACGAAATCGATTGCACGGCGTATATGTGTGGTATATCATAGTATTATGGTCGAAAGATTCAAAATTGTGTTGTGCCTGCGCAACCGTTTTGGCAGAAACCATGTATTTATAGTAAGTGAATGTAATATAATGCTCCGCAAGGATGCGGTGTAAAAGTAGCTGCGAGTGATTTTGTATTTGGAAGGAGACAAGTGCTATGCCAAAGAAAAATGAAGTAGTATTGGATGAATATGAAGCAAAGATCTATGACCACATGATGCTGTTTCGTGACGATCCCGAGACATTTGCCAAGATGCTTGTGAGCACGCAAAAGGAGATTGCCCATGGGGATCTGCTGGTCAGGAAAGATATGGTAAAACTCATCATTGATTCGCTTCCGAAGGAGGAAAAAACGAATCTTCTGGATGCGATCTATCAGCTTCGTCTGGATACGATGCAACGGATCGGTACGGATATCATGTATGGCAAAAAATTCAATAATACAAAATCGCTGGGCAGGTTTAAAGATTATGGCAGATTCTGTTTTAAAGCGGCAGGACTGATCGCTAAAAGGGAGGCACTTCCGAAGGAGCTGCCTTTTATTGATACGGTGGCGGAGTATCTTGGCTGGGATGAGCAGGAGTTTCTTGGCAGAGCCAAAAAGCTGCTGGAAAATGACAACAACATGCAGAATGTATACTGGCCCGACAAGCAGAAGCAGCTGCGAGCGGAAGTGGGCCTTCGTGTCGTCATGCAGACCGACGAGGAGGTTTTGCAGGATGTGGAGGTAGACTTTGCATCCAGTAATCGTGAATATTACCTTTATATGAAGCCCTCTGCGGGTGAGTATATGGAGAAATTTGCCGATCAGGATGCCGAAAATCGCAAGGCGATCCGTGAGGAATTTAAAGGATATGCTGAGGAAGCGAAGAAAATCCTTTCAGAGCTGAAGCCCTATGAAGATAAGCTGCCGGAGAGATTTCTTGAAAGAATGAATGCGGCTGCGAAGTTTGACGGATCGAACAACTACAATTTTATTTATCTTCTGGATGCAATTCATTTGGAGGATAAGGATAAAAAGAGGTTCGCTGATTATTATTCTGAGCTTAAAGCGATCGATCCGGCGCTTGAACAGGTGGTAGAGCATTTGAAGGAGTATAGCGAAAAGGTAGTGAATGCTCTTTACGATCATGTGCAAAAGGGGGATATTCCCAGAAATCTTTTGGTCAGTCCGGTTCATGATGCAAATGTGGTAGCCCGTGTCAAGGAAGAGAATGGGGAGATTCAGAAAAATCTGGATAAATTTAAGGAGGCAGAAGAGCAGAAAAAATCCGACAACCTCAAAGCGGAAGCGTTTCGCGTCAGCCGGGAAAAAGAAGAAAAAGAGCTGGCGGATCATATCGCTGAGAGTGAGGAGCGCCTCGAAGAAGCCCAAAAGACCCGCAAGCCTTCTGACAGGGTGCTTCGGGGCGAGCCGGACGAGGGCGAAGGCAAGCAGCAGGAAGTGGTTTTAAATACCACCGAGCAAAGTATTGTAGCTAAAGAGGTAGTTGATTACGGCGTCGCTGATGTAATGAACAAGGTCGGGGATCAGGACAAGCTCGATCCGGCGGATCTGAGGCTGTATACGAAAACCCTGTCCGATGCTGCAGAGCATGCCGGATTCCAGGAGTTTTCCACGCTGATGCGATATGTCTTTAAGGCTACCGGACAGTATAAGAATATCTCTGAGATCAAAAGGCTGCGTGAGGAAACCTTTAATCTTGCGCAGGAAATGTACCATGCGGCAGAGGAGGCGAATGCCAAGGGCAAGGACAGTGAGGAAAGAGCAACACTGCTCGAAAAATGCAAGAAAGATTATAAGCTAAGAGTCGAGGACTGGATGTTTCTACTTCGTGATACGATGGCAAAATATAACGAGGTCGGTTTTGCCAGCCATATGTTTACGGAGACCTTCGAACAGGTGGATGAAAGAGTACCCCTCGATCTGAAGACCGGCAACTACAGACGCATTATCAAAAACCGGATCAACGTGACCAGTGGCGAATTCAAGGAGGAAAGACAGTCCTTTGTCAACGATATTTATGAGTGTATTCTTGAGGCTGAGGCCAAGGCGGATCATCGCTTTATGCATCCGGTCCTTGGTGTTAGAGGCGTGGAAAATACGCTCATGGGTGTTTTGAGCCATGTGGAGAAGTATCTGAAAGAAGAGGTTCCGGGGCTTGCGGATATGAAGGATTTTCCGGCTTTGGATGGTAAATATCCTTCGTCGGAAGAGGCCAAAAACTATTTGCTGAAAGTGGATCAGTATCTTGCCGCGCATCTGACACAAAAGGAGGATGCAGACAGGCTGAATGTAGCGGGCGCATATTTTGACCGCTGGCGTGAGAGAATCGAGGAAATGAACGTCGTGGAAACGAAGATGCACGATGTGGCTGATTTTCTCAGGAGAACGGATATTGACCTGGATCGGAAAAAGTATGTCATGGAGCAGCTCATCACCGAGCTGAAACCACTGGGATTGGAGATCGAAGGGGATGTCCGCTCTTTTGGCAGTGCCATGGAGATGGAGATTTGGTGCATGAATACCCTGGCTCCTGCGATGGATCATTCTGTCCGTAAGGGTAGTATTGAAGCACAAGATCTTTTTGAGTATCTGCAGGACAGCATGCTTCGATTTCATCTGAATAGATATAATGACGGATGGTCAAAGCACCAAATGGTAGTTTGGCAAAAAGACTACTATTTTCAGGAAAACGGATTGTCAAAGGAGGAGCTTGCCAAGCAGAAGAAGCTTCGCTCGGGGACTTATCTGAACAGATATCTTGCGCTGGAAAACTATCTTCCGGATAATACGATGAAAGAGATCGCCGTTACCGCAGCCGCAGCCGGATATCAGGAAGGCATGGGAAAATGGGAGATCGCGAAAAAGATCGTCATCTATGCGATGGGAGTGGAAGGAAAGTCGCTTGATGAGCTCATGAACTATTCTGAAAAGAACAGGGAGGAGCTTGCCCTGCGTTTTGCCGACGAGATCAAAAAACGCCCCTATAACGGACCGGACTGTTCTGAATTGCCTGCAGATAAGCTGAAGGAAAACATCCGTTGGTACGGGCAGATGTATGCGAACTGTTATCAGCAGCTTTTGAAGTCAAAGCAGGAATTCTTTAAAGCCGGCCTGGTCGATAAGGCAGAGAATGCAAATGATCTTCAGAGATCAGAGATCTATGTATGGGAATCTCTGATGAATGATCTGGTAAGTGATGATCTGCGTGGTATGGTAAACGATGTGGCGAAAGAGCCGTCCAAATACAACATCCATGGCGTGGACAGACCCGGGGCCTGTCAGGAGGGCTATGATTCTGTAGCCGGTGAAGGTGCTTATGACAAGATCGTTGCCTTTTCAAAGGGGCTTTCCGCTATCACCAGACCTTATATGCCGGGACTGACAGATCCGGATCTTACGCCGCTGCAAAAACTGATGTTTAAGATGATCATAAAGTACGAGATCGAGCCGAGGTTTGCCGGTATGGATATGAACGCCATGAATCCCGAAATGATCAGGCAGCTTTCGGAAGCCGGCGAGAATCTGAAAAAAGCATATGATGTCATAGGCGGCCGGGATTTTAAACGGATTGCAGAGGATTTCGGATATGCCTTCAAAGTCGGAAATGAGGATATCGAAAGGTTCTTAAATGCTGTCAAAAGATCTGATCAGGGTTTGATAGGCGGTGTGAAGGCAGGTATTTATGCTGATCGGCAGCTGCAGGAGATACTGGGCTTTATGTCCCGCAATATCCCCGGCATTCCGCAGATTGTCAGTCTTTATGCCAAAACGCCGCAGGGTCTGAAGGATGAAAGGATTCAGGAGGCTGTACAAAACGGACATCCGCAAAGTGTCAGAGAAGAAACCGAGGAAGAAAGCCTCAAGCGGGAGGAAGAGCGAAAGAAGGCCGATGCGCAGGCAAAGAAGGAAGCGCAGGCGAAAAAAGAGGCGGAAGAGCGGAAGCGGGAAGAAAAAACACAGGGCGGTATTCTGAAAAAAAAGATCGAAGCGGCCAGGAATTACATTCGGTCAAATGAGAACAAACGGGCGAAACTGACAGAAGAGAATGATGCAGAGAGAATAAAGGAAATTGATCAAAAGATCCATGAGTTTAAGTGCAGGGAGGAAGACCGTAAAAGGGAACTGGCGTATTATAACAACAGAACAAAGCTGTGTGATAAGCCGGACCGGCAGATCTATGAGAATGCCATGGCAGACATTTTGTATTACAGAGCATACAGCAAGCATAATGCGGATTATCAATTCCTGTTTGAGCCGGAAGAGTATGAAAAACAGCAAAAGGAGTTTGCCGACAAGGAAGCGGAAGCTGTTTTGAATCTTCGTTCTACAGTTACATTCAACAGAGAGCGGAACAAAGTCTACAGGGAATGTCTGCGTGCGGTTTTGAAGGATAAGGAAATTGTGGAGCCTGATGAAGAGAAAGCGGCCGGGCTTGTCACGATCGATGAGATCATGGCGAAAAAGCAGGAGCTGTTTGCAGATGAGCAGCATGGATTTTTCGGCAAAGAAGATATGGAGGATGCAAGGCAGGGCAAGAAACTTGACAACTCAAAGGAGATGTTCCAAAGAAGGATTGATAACTATAATAAGCTTGCCAGGGATGCTTTTGCGACCATTACTGAAAATTCGGAGGTTTATCGGGATAGATTAAAGGAACTGCCAATTAATACGAAGTACAATTCCGTAGATTTTGATAAGATTGCGTCGGATGTCAGAGAGGAAAAGATCGAGCTGTTCAAGGATATTTTCGGTCCCTTTATGGCAAACCAGAACCTGGATGAGCATGAGTTCAGGGACAAGAATGGGAAAAAGCTCTCCTTTACAAACAACTTTTTGATCACAAGACCGAATGGGAGAAAAGGAACGCCGGAAGAGACTCTGACCAGTTTAGGCACAACATCCAATGCGGCGCACCTCAACCATGAGGTGATCATACTCCATGCCTTGACGCAGCCGGGATGGAAGGTCTCTTTTAACATGCTACAGACCCGTGTTACGGAGAAGGTAAAAGACGGGAAAACGGAATACAATGGCGAATACTATGTAGGAGAACCGGTAGAAATTCCCACCTTTTTGACACCGCAATTAGAGCTTTACCGCAAAAATCAGGAATTTCAGAAACTCATTAATTCCGATGGACACCATAGGACCCTTGAGACTGCGGGCCTGATCATTCCGAAAGAGGATGAAGAGGTCTATTTAAAGGCAGTATACGGCAATAAGGCGTCGCATCAGAACGTATCGGACCTGAATTCACTCTTTTTTGCATGGGCTTCGTCCCGTCCGGATATGGGCTCTTTTGACGATTTTTATTTCAAAGTGAGAACCCAGGATCCTGCTGCCATGGCAATGATCACGGAATTTCGGGATGAGATCCTGAATAAACCCTTTGATCAGAATTCGAAGTGGTATGCACAGCTGATTGGTAAAGCCTGCAAAAAGATCAGTGAGTTGAAAATTGAAGAATATGCAAATGTATTCCGGCAGGAGGACATCGAAAGGACGCTCGTATCTGTGAATAATACTCTCAGGGGAATGGTAGATTTGTTTGGAAAAATGATCCCCTTTGATAAAACAACGCAGGAATACAAAGACTTTGGGCGCGAGGTCTGTCAGGCATTCGGGGATGACAAGCTGCCACAATATATCACTCAGCTGAGGTTTTTATTTAACGGCTACAAGTCGATCATAAATCCGAATCTTTCCATTCAAAAGAGAGCGGCTCATAAGGTTGCAATAGAGATCATGCAGGAGCCGTTGATGGGTAAGAAATGGAACAAGGTCTATTTTACTGACACAATGGCTATCATATCTGATATAGCAAAAGGAGATTTTTCGGAATTATCGGATAAAGAATGTGAAGAGATTCTTCAAAATTCTTTAGACATGATAGGAGGAAATGCGAAGAGAGCGCGAATTTTGAAGATCATGTCAGAAAAGATCCCTTCTGCCAAGGCAATCGCAGTGGCGTATAAGAACCTGACAGACAAAATGAAGGAAAAAGAGGAAGCGGATAGAAGGAAGGAAGAAGAGCGCAAGGCAAAAGAGGCGGAAGAGAAGCGCCGGCAGGAGGAAAAAGAGCAAAGGGAAAAGGCAGAAAAGGAGAATGCTAAACGAAATTATGAGAATAAGCAGCCGGACCGCAACCGTCACAAAGCAGTGCTGAAACATATCAACGATCTTCATTACAGTGCCATCTATGACCTTAATTTCAATAAAGGATATATGATGGAAGACAACAAAACGGGCACTTATAATGCCGGTCAGGTAAACTCGGAGTCAAACGAGAAAGCGGGGCAGCTCTTTGATCAGATCTTCGGAAAATATATTAACTATGTGATGGAAAAGGAAAATGCAAAGGGCGGATCGCAAATTGACGAACTTACTGTTATCAAGAAATGTTTTTATATAAAAACCACAGGCCAATACGGAGAAGAAAGGAGCGCCTACAATATAGCCTATTCGTCTTTGAAGCAATATAATAATGCGGCTATTGCGCAGGAGAGGGCGGCTACGCATGTGAAGGGAGCTATTCTGCATGCCATGGCCAGAGGAGAGGTTGAACTGAAGGTTTATCCGCTCATCAAAAATACGATGTCGAATGAGATTGAGATCGAGAAGGAACCGATTGTTCTGACCTGTCCGGATCCCGGGATCGGAGCTAAAAAAGCGAAGGAAAAGGACGAAGAGGCCAAGCTGAGAGAATATACGGATGAGCTGATCGACAGTAAATTTGGCGCAAATCCTGTGAAGAAGGAGGAGAAGAAAGATAGGAAGGAAGATCGGAAAGAAGAAAAAGAGGACGACAAGAAGCTCTTGATCATAGAGGATCAGGGCGGGGATCAGAAAGAAAACAGGATAGAAGTTATCGAAGAGCAGAAGCCTGAGGTCAACGATGATCAGCTCGAAGAGGAACTGATTATTGAGCCCAATGTGAGAGATCAGCAGGCAATCTGGCGGCCAGAGGCAGGAGACGGAGATTTGATGGCAAGCTATAGATCTGCCATGTTCAATTTCCAGGCTAAGCGTGCGTCTTTCTTTAAGCAGGAAAGTGACCAGCATCTGAAGCTTCGCAAGGCTGCCATGGTGTTGATCAAAGACAGGAGGAATGGAGCGCAACGCACCGGAGATATGGAAAGTAATATCCGAAATCTTGAATCGGACGAGCTGAAAAAGGCAGCGATAGTTGACTGGATGAAGAAAGCATACCGCCTGAAAGCAGAAGCAGATGTCTATATTGCTGATAAGACAGGTTTGACATTTGCCGGCCAGGACAGAAAGAGAGGCGCCAGGGAGCTTCGCACACTTGCCAATACAGAACTTCGGTCAGCAGAGGAGCTGGTAACTCAATTAAAGATCGAGAACTTTACGGTTAAAGAGATAAAGAGTCAGATCGCAAAAAATCAGTATGCTGTTGCGGCAACCAGGTTGAAAAAACTGGGGGATGGGGATATGCCGTTGAACGGGGTTATGGCAAATCCGGCCAACAAGAAGAAATTGTACGATTGCTTCTACGATATGCTTGCCGCCTGCTCCGCCAACATGGTACTGAATGCGCCGAGGATTCCGAATGAGAACGTCGCGCACGATGTATTCTCCATCCGCAAAGGACTGGATAAGGATAAGGATCTGAAGTCGGCAGTGGATCGGTATATGAGTCGCAGACCGGCTCCGACGATAAACCGGATCATGCAGGAGATGCAGGATAATAACGGTGTTACTATGATCCAAAGGCTGAATCCGAAGAATATGCGGGCACACACCAGACAGATACAGGCAAATAACCAGATCAGGCCGATGTAATATGGGTCAGCGAGTCTGGCCGCCCGGGTTTGCGGACCGGGGCGGCTATTCTCGTGGATTTTACTTGCTTTTTTGCCGTTGGCTGGGTATGATTAGGGTATCATTTTTACAGAAGGAAAGGAACGATCACGCAGCCGGCTGTGTGATCTTTGACTTATGCGAATAAAGAATAGAAAAACAGGCGTCATGGCGGCATTGCTGCCGGCGCTCCTTTTAACTGCCTGCACAGCTTTTGGGACGGGCGGCATCGATCCGGCTCTTCCAAAGCCGGAAGAAGCCAAAGTTCATATCGTGCTGACCAACCGCAATACCTCAGATCAGCTCTTCACCATAGAAGACAGCATTTGCAGTCTCTCTGAGGGCAGACTCTATCTGTACAACCTGCAGAGCCGCTATCAGCAGATCTACGGCGCAGACATCTGGCAGCGCAGTGTATCCGATATGACGCTGGGAGATGAGCTCAAGGAAATGGCTCTTTCCAGGCTGGTGAGGATCAAGAGCATGGCTCTGCTGGCGGAGGACAGAGGGGTGGAGCTAGACTCCGAAGAGGAGGGACAGATCCGCATAGCCACCGACAGGTATTATGACGGCCTGTCCGAATCGCAGGTAGCCGAGATCGGCCTCAACAGGGAGCAGATTGAAAATTGCTACAGAGAATTGTTTTTGGCGGACAAGGTTTACAGGCAGATCATTACGGAAACGGAACCGGAGATCAGCGATGATGAAGCGCGGTGCGTTACGGTCAGCCAGATCCTGCTTGGGACAGATAATGCGCAGCAGACGGGAAATGAGAAAAAAGAGGTTTATCAGAAAGCGCTGAGCATCCTCGCCAGGCTGAATCAGGGAGAAGATTTTGAGCAGCTTGCAGCGGTAAACAATGAGGCCGACAAGATCACTGTTTCTTTTGGCAAGGGAGAAGTGGAGGAGAGTCTCGAAGAGGCTGCTTTTGCCCTCGGAGAGGGAGAGATCAGCCGTGTCGTGGAGACGGAGCAGGGTTATGTGATCCTCAAATGTATTCAGTCCTTTGACAGAGAGCAGACAGACCTGAGAAAAGAGCAGATCGCCGCAAGGCGCAAGGAAGAAGCATTTTCCAGGATCTATGAAGATTTTTCCAAAGGAAAGGTACGCAGACTTTACGAGGACAAATGGAAAAAAATCCCCCTCAGCAGCCGGGTGGCGGATGCATCGGGGAATTTCTTTTCAATCTATGAAGCTGTACAGAAAGAGGAGTGACTCAGCTCTCTTTCTTTGACAGCATCAGCATGATCTCATTGGATCTCTGGATGAAGGCAGTCATCTCTTCGGGAGCGAGCGGCGCATTCTGAAGCATCGCCAGATCATAGAGCTGCTCACACATCAGCTTGGAATTTTTGTCGTCCTGATGCTCGCAGATATACTGCACCAGAGGATGTCCGGCGTTCAGTACCAGAGTGGATCCTTCGCCGCCGGCGCCAAACATATCCATATCCATGCCGCCGCCGTACATCTTCATCATATCCTGCATCCTGCGGGTTTCCTCGGAAACTGTCAGCATGGATGCTATTTTTTTGTTCTTCAGCTTTTGCAGGCTGACCTTCAGACTGTCTTTTTTCAGAGCCTTCTTCATCATTTTTTCGATGGCTTCGGCCTGTTTGGTCATTTCCTCGGCAGCCTTCTTGCTGGTCTTGGAGGTAAAGGAATCGGTCAGGTCCGCATCGATACGGGCAAATTTGATGCCCTCGTTTTTGCTCTCCAGCTGGGAGATAAAGGGCTGGTCGATGCTGTGGTCCAGGATAACGGCAGTCATCTTGGCCTGACGGAACATGGCAATGTACTGGCTCTGCTGTTTTTCGTCGGTCACGTAGTAAATGACTTTTTCCGCTTTTTCATCCGCATCTGTGTCATCTTCGGCTGCGTCTTCTGCCACTGCATCTTCGGGAGCGATCTCTTCGGCCTCGACTGCATTGCCGTTTTCATCCACGGCCTTCTCCTTGTCTGCCTCATCAGATGTCTCATCCTCTGTGTCAATGGGCTTGACCTCCAGGCACTCCGGCAGAGTCAGATATACACCATCGATATCCTTAAAGAGAATGTAATCGGTCATCTTTTCGCAGAACTTGTCATCCTTCAGGCAGCCGTATTTAATAAAGGGAGAAATGTCATCCCAGTATTTTTCGTAGCTTTCCTTATCCGTTTTGCACATGCCGGAGAGCTTGTCAGCCACCTTTTTGGAGATGTATTCGGAGATCTTCCGGACAAAGCCGTCGTTCTGCAGTGCGCTTCTGGATACGTTCAGCGGCAGATCGGGACAGTCGATAACACCCTTGAGCAGCATCAAAAATTCGGGAATGACTTCCTTGATATTGTCTGCGATGAATACCTGATTGTTATACAGCTTGATGGTACCCTCGATGCTTTCGTATTCCATATTGATCTTGGGGAAGTACAGGATACCCTTGAGGTTGAAAGGATAATCCATATTCAGATGAATCCAGAACAGTGGCTCCTTGTAATCCTGGAATACCTTGCGGTAAAAATCCTTGTATTCCTCCTCAGTACATTCATTGGGATGTTTTGTCCACAGAGGATGGGTTTCGTTGATCAGTTCGGGACGCTTTTTGATCTTCAGCTTGTCCACCTTTTTCTTGGCGTTCTCATCGTCGCTGTCCCAGTCGCGTACCTCATCGGTGAATTCCTCGATGACGATATCGTCTTCCAGTTTTTCGCTCTTTTCAATGGTCTGGGTTTCCTTTTCATCCTCTTTCTCCACCCAGATCTCGGTGGGCATGAAGGAACAGTATTTGCGGAGCACTTCCTTTGCTTTATATTCGTTACAGTATTGCAGGCAGTCCTCGTTTAAGAACAGGGTGATACAGGTGCCGACCTGATCATGGTCGCCTTCCTTCATATCAAAATCCGTGCCGCCGTCGCATTCCCAATGAACGGGTTTTGCATCTTTTTTGTAGGAAAGAGTATCGATGGTTACCTTATCGGAAACCATAAAAGCGGAATAGAATCCCAAACCGAAATGACCGATGATCTGATCGTCATTTGCCTTGTCTTTGTATTTCTCGATAAAGTCGGTGGCACCGGAAAAGGCGATCTGATTGATGTACTCATCAACCTCATCCATCGTCATGCCCAGACCGTTATCTACGATCCGGATCGTTTTCTTCTCGGGATTCAGATGGACGCGGATCTGATCCTTGCGTCCTTCGGGCATTTCGTATTCGCCCATCATTTCCAGCTTTTTCAGCTTGGTGATGGCGTCACACCCGTTGGAGACCAGCTCCCTGTAAAAGATATCCTGGTCGGAATACAACCATTTTTTGATAATGGGGAAAATGTTTTCGCTGTTGATCGATAAAGTGCCATGTGTCTGTGCCATGTGTCGTCAGTCCTTTCTGAAAGTATTTGAGATTGCAGTAGCAATTCTTTACTGCCTAGTGTAATCCCTCGGTTTCAGAAAGTCAAGGATTTTCTAGCACTCATTTGAACAGAGTGCTAACAATGCCTTTTGCGTTTCGGTTTCACGGCCAGAGGAGCAAAGATCGTCTTGCGTCCGATAAAGCCGAAGATTCTCGTGATCAGGATGCCGAGCAGCGCTCCGCAGCTGTCTATGAAAACGTCTCTTCCGGAGGGTCCCCTGCCGGCAACAAAGGATTGATGATATTCATCCAGAAAGGCAAAGCCCACGCAGAACAGACCTGCCACAAATACCAGGGGAATGCCTCTGAGCCTGTAGACATAGAGCGGCAGCGCCACCGATATGGCCAGCAGAAGATATTCCGTAAAATGTGCCAGCTTGCGGACATAGGGATGCAGACGGTCTGTGTAGCTTTCGATCTGTATCCGGCTCAGATCCATATTTGCAGCCTCGTCCACCACCTCAACGGCAGTTTTGGTGACTTTATAGCTGAGCTGTCCACTGCTTTGCCCGTCCTGCGCCGACAGACCGAAGATGATATACATCATTACGAGGGCCGGTACAAAGGAAAGGGGTTTGAGCAGCAAACGCAGCAGAGTTTTGATAAAGATTCCGATATAATGTAATAATTTCATAGTATTTTTTATGGATTTATGTTAAAATTTAAAGGATTTATGGCTCAGTTTGTTTACTATATCATTTTCTGATGAAAAGAGCAACAGGAAGCGGGAGGCATTTACATGGCAGATGGGAAAAAGGCACGGGAAGAGATCGTGGAAAAGTACCGGCCCGAGGTTGAAAAACTCAGTTCTTATATTCCATGGCTGACGGAAAAGTGCGAATCCGATGTATCGGAGCAGTACACGCCCGAAGGGGGCAAGAGCATTCCTTTTCCGGTTTATGATTCCACACTTCTTCAGTTCGTAAAGGCGATGGAGCAGTCTGTCTTCATTGACCAAAATTTTCCTTATGTCTATTCGAGATACGGTATCAGGACTTTGGCAGATGAACTGTCGGTCATTGAGAAGACTGAGATCATGAATATTTCCGTCCTCGGAGGGATTATGTCCAGATACATCATCGGTGGACGTACCAAGGGCCGGATGTGGAGTGAGGGCGTACAGAACGGGGTATATCTGAAGGCTCTGACCAAAGCTGCAGAGCTGATCGAATTCTGGACAAGGGACAGTCAGAAGTGAAAAGTTTGAAAGAGAAGGTTTTGCCACATGAGTGAGAAGTCGGAAAAAAAGAAAAGCTATATCATAGAGAAGGCCAGGGAGGTATTTGCCAAAAAGGGGTTTCTGACGGTGACAATGAAAGATATCGTGGATGCCTGCCAGATCTCCAGAGGCGGTCTGTATCTGTATTTTGAGGACACCAGACAGCTGTTCAGGGAGGTGCTGTCCGCAGAGCGGGAAAAGGGCTCCGATGAAGAGATTGAGGCAGCGGATTCCGCTGTGGATATGCTTTCGGCATTTTTGAGAGAGCAGAAAAAAGAGATCCTTTCACTGGAGGATTCTCTTATTGTGGCGATCTATGAATATTATTTTTCCCTGGGCAGATCCGGAGAAACAGAAGACGCAGAGGTAGCAAAAGACTCGGGACTCGTGGAAAAAGAACGTTTTGAGATGTCTGTGCGCGTATTGGAAAAGCTGATCGCGGACGGGATCAGGGAAGGCTATCTGGACTGCGACGAGCCGCAGCAGGAGGCTTACAATATCATGTTTGCCTTGGAGGGGCTCAAGATCTCCTCCGCAACCATCGGCGTATCCACGGACAGGGTGTCCAGGGAGATCAATTATCTTTTCAGCCATCTTTTTATCAAAGAGGAGAGCTTTGATGAGGAAGAGCCGGAAGGGTATGATGCGCAGCAGGAGCAGTCAGGTACTGAAGGATTCGCAGGCGGCGATGATGAGGACGGCGTGGGCTCCATAGAGCAGATGCTGGTTGCAGAGCTGGATCGCATGACCAAAGGGGACAAGGAAGATTAGCCCCTGAGCTTTTTATATTGTTTCAGGAATGTTGACAGGACATCGGCCTCAGAGTGGTCGATGTCTTTTTCTGAATAGAGACATTTTTCCACGAGTTCGGTGAAGCGGGTGATATCCTCTGGAATTTTGTCTTTCAGGGAAGCAGGCAGTGAGCCGTAGATCCGATTCCGGTGAAGCTCGGCCAGATCCGTCGGCAGTATAAAGGTCGCGCCGGGTTCGATCAGCCCCTTCTTTTGCAGCGCCGAAGTCAGTTGTCTGTAACGGTAGCCGATGAGCGGTCTGTGATCTCCATTCCGGAAGGAGAGATACATTTTGCCGTAAAAGAGGATCCGGCGGATCATAAATTGTACGATCCAGAGGATGAGCAGACCACAGAGCAGGATGATCAGCGGCCTGAACACGGAGTTGCCCAAAAACCGGCTTGCCCGGTCGGATGCTTCGTTCAGATTATTTGTCAGTTCGGATGGTTCTATGGTTTCAGGCTGGCTGCCGGTAGGGGAGAACAGGCTTGTAAAGATCTGCCAGAAACCCGATACAGCCTCAGTGTCTTCCGAACCGTCTGAGGGAGGGGTGAACTCGCAGGGCACCCAGCCAAAGCCGTCTATGAAGACCTCCACCCAGGCGTGAGCCGAACCGTCCGTGACAGGGACGGTCACAACACCGGTCTGCCCGAGGGGGTTGTCGCCATCGAACCAGTCCTCGTATTTCAGACCGGCCTCCTCAGTACCTTCCGCTACAGCGGACAGGCTGACGGAGTAACCCTCCACGTAGCGTGCAGGGTATCCGAAGGAGCGCATCAGCAGGGCGCCCGCAGTGGCAAAGTGAGCACAATATCCCCGTTTCTGGTTTTCCAGAAAGTATCTGGCAAAATCTTCTTTCATGGGAGTCGTTCCGGGGGTCTGGGTATAACTGAAATTCTCCCTGAAGTATTCATAGATCTTTTCGGCCTGCCCCGCCGCATCTCCGGCCGCGCCTATTTCATCGTGGAGGGTTGCCAGATAAGAAGCCAGGCTGTCGGAAAGAGCAAGGTAAGTGTCAGGATTTTCCAGACTGACGGATGGGTCCTTTTGAGGCAGCCCTGCGATCTCTTCCGTGCTCATGGTGAGAGGATGATAGGTGTAGGAATAGATGTCTTCCGCCGTGGAGTCCGGATACACGGTATCCGACACGACGGTATAATCCAGTCCCAGATCGTCGCCGGTGTAATAGGGCAGATAGTAGTATCCTTTTTCGGCATCCAGATTTTCGATCTGCATTTTTGCAGTGGGCAGCTGCAGATCAATGCCCTGCGGCAGAACGGCAGGTGTTCCGGTCTCTGTCACCTGTTTCGGAAGAGGATCCCAGGAGGTGCCGGTGTAGACCGTGCCGGTATAAGCCTTCAGATACAGGGTATTATAGGAATAGGGCACGAAGGTCACGTTCAGATCTGTCTGATAATCCGGTCTCACCGAGCTGACGCCGCCCAACTGGCCGCCGCTGATCCCGCCTTTGGCAGCATAGCGGTTGAAAAATCCCTGCAGACCGTTCTGTGTCAGAACCTGCACATAATCATCCAGATTCCTTCTTGCCTGTGACAGACGGTTATTGCTGGAGTTGGACATAAGCGGAAGGGTGATAAGTCCGATGGAAAGCGCAAAACAGAAGAATAAAAGAGCGAGCTGCCAGAACAGTTTGCCGCTGGCGTGATACCGGTAGGAGATCACATGATTCTTTTGTTTCTGCTTAAATTCGGTCCACTTTTTGTCCCGGTACGGCAGCAGAAAATGTCTGCTGCAGCGCAGGATACCTACCATGAAATAGGAAAAGAGCAGAAGGACAAAACAAAACATGGAGGGAAGGCGTTCAACGTAGATACCGAGCTGGAAGAGGGGAAAAGTCAGCAGGATCACACCCACCAGGGACATATATTCCGAGATGAAGATATTCAGCAGAAGCACCAGAAAGAAACCGATAAAGGCTGCCGCATAGGTGATGGTCATGGCACGATCCGCAAAGTACTCCCCGGATTCACGGTAGGTGCTGAGCAGATAATAATCGCCGTAGGTCTGCTGCAGGATATTGACAAAGGCCTGATAGCCGCTGTTCACCATGTAGCGGAAGGTGATGATGAAATAGGTAAAGGCCACGAATATCACCGGATAAAAGATATTAAACAGTTTGCGGCTGTAATGCAGAAAGGCCAGCAAAATGGAAAGGGCCAGAATGATCAGAAACAAAAGCCCCGAATAGCAGGGAAGCTGAAAACTGGAGATCACGCCCCCCACCGTGCCGTAGGCTGCGGCAAATATCAGAAGACCCTTCATCAGACAGGCCAGACCCCTGTAGGAACAAACGGTTTGGGGCTGCTCGGGGATCTGAAACCCATATGGATATGTTACAGCTTCGGGGGCTGTTTTTTTCTTACGAAACAACATCGGTTACTCCTTTATGGGTGACATGAAGAATAGTTCCGCCCTGCATACCGGCGCGCTGAAAAACGGACAACGCCAAATCTTCTTCGGCATAGGGAGCGTAATAAAAGCTCTCCGAAAATGCCTGATCGAGCTGTTCTTTATTCTGGATCAGGGTCTTTGAAAACTCGGTGGCGCACTCCTGATAAAAGCACAGGAAAAATGCCTGCCCGTATCGGATCAGACTGTTTGCCAGAGCATAGCCGTTTTTGAGGCTCTCTTCCAACGCGGCGGATTCCGGTGAAGGCAGGAACAATTCTATGAGAATGGTAAACTGATTGGAGGAGGTATGTTCATTTTCCTTGACCATCAGCTTGTCAATCTTGGCGCTGAGCTTCCAGTGGATCCGCTGCAGGCGGTCGCCCGGAATGTATTCCCTGATATCGGTCACATTCGAAGAGGTGTTGCCCCTGGCGCTTGTCTCCTCAAATTCATCAAACCCTTCGCCGTAATCGGAGGGCTCAAAGGGTTCGGTTTCAACCTCGCGGGGAAACACCCGAACCTCCGTCAGATGAGGGGTTTCTTTGTGAAATCTGAAAAAATGCAAAAAGTCATAGGCTTCGAGAGAGTGCAGCCTGATCTGATAACAGCCGCAGCGTTTGATCTCGAGGGGCAGTTCGAAGGAGAAAACATTTTTGGCATAAGAGGGGCAGACTGCCTGCCATTCATCCTCGCAGGGATAAAAGGAGGATGTGATATGATAGCGGATCAGACAATCAGGCAATGGAAACAGTGTGGGGTTATCCAGCAGGATTCGTACCGTGATGCTGTCAGAACTCTGGGCAAAGGCAGTGGAGGATTCGGCGCGGATGGACATGCGCCTGAAAGCGTAGCGGCTGACCAGATAGGAAACGACCGGCAGCAGCAGCACCATGATCAGAAAGAAGACAAAAAGTCCCGTCCTGTAAAAAGTAGACAGGAAAATGAGAGCGATCACCAACAGGATATAGGTGATCACTTCAGAGATCAGTGTGGCTTTTTCCAGAGGGGTTCTTTTTTGCATAGTGTTCTAATAATGGTCTGTTAAAGACTGCGAAATTGTCGGTGCATTAATGCCGTTGTGTTAAAGCACAGCTCAACGGGAGATACGCGGGATCGGAACCGCTGAGAGGATCTGATTGAGGATCTGTTCCGTCCCCAGTCCGGCAGCCTTGGCTTTGGTGTTGATCAGAAGTCTGTGATTGCAGACTGCATGGAAGACAGCGTGTATATCATCCGGAGCCAGAAAATCCCGATCCATATAAAAAGCGTAAGCTTTGGCTAACTTTAAAATGGCGATGCTGCCGCGGGGACTGATCCCCTGCGCCAGATATTCATAGCCTCTGGTCTTTTCCGTCAGGGTAACGATATAGTCCAGCAGTTCATCCGCTACAAAGACCTGCTCGGCCTGTTGCTGCATGGCGAGGATGTCCTCCCCTGTCATGACTTCGCGTACGTCATCCATGCCGGCGGAGGAGTGTCCCATCAGAATCTCCTTGGCTGAGTTGTGATCGGGATAACCCAGGGAAAGCCGTATGAAAAAGCGGTCCAGCTGTGAATCCGGAAGCTTTTGCGTACCGGATGCGCCGGTGGGGTTCTGGGTGGCGATGACAAAGAACGGTTTGTCCAGTGCTCTGGTCACGCCGTCCACTGAGACGCTGCCCTCCTCCATTACCTCCAGGAGTGCCGACTGGGTTTTGGGCGAAGTACGGTTGATCTCATCAGCCAGAAACAGGTTTGTGAAGATGGCCCCCGGACGGTATGTGAAATCTCCGCTCTTCTGATCCAGCAGCGAAAAGCCCAGGATGTCGCTGGGCAGCACGTCCGGCGTAAACTGCATTCGTCTGTAGGACAGGGACATGGAGCGGGAGAGCGCTACCGCCAGCGTAGTCTTGCCCACACCGGGGATATCCTCCAGCAGGATATGACCGCCGGCCACCATGGCGCACAGGATCATATCTATCTCATCGTCTTTGCCTCTTAAAACCTTGGAAATCTCTGCTTTCACAGCCTGTAATTTTGCATTCAAAAAAGTGTCCTCCCTAAGCCACGGATCGTTTGAAATATCTCTTTGTATTTTAGCCGAAAAGGGTAGGTTTGGCAATCGTGTATTAAAGATTTCCACGTGGCTTATTCGGGGGATTGGTAGTAGAAGTTTTCCCGAAAATATGATAGTATATAGATGTTATGGCTTTGTTTGGGGGAAAAGGACGTAAAAACGACAATCAGTCCGTTGTCAGAATACTGTGGATCGGTCTGATCGTGCTGGCGATCAATATGATCGTGTATCTGCTGCATATCCTGGACGTGCAGCAGCAGTTCCGCACGGTCAAGATCGAAGAGGTCTACCAGCAGTTCCAGAATGTGAGCCATATTTTTGAAACGGAGTATATGGATGCGCAGAGGTATCTGGTGCAGATCTCCAAGGGGATGGACAACGACCGGTCGGTGGTTGACAGTGAGGAGCAGTTATTTACCATGCTTGAAAGCTGTAATGCCGCAGAGCTCTATGTCGGGCTGTATTTTATTACCGATGACGGGGTATCTTATTCCGACAAGAGAGTCAAGGAGAAGATCAGCTCGGAAGAGCTGAAGGATGTCTACCAGGTGGAAGAGCCCACCATCCGGATAGCGGAGGACGAGTTCGATACCGACGGAAACGGCATCCTGTATTATCTTCAGCCGGTGAGCATTGGCGGAGAGAAAAGGGGACAGCTGCTGGCCAAGGTGTCCATGGCAAGCATGTTTGCACCTGAGGCGTTTGAGACCCTCAAAAAATTCGGTGATCTGTTCCTGATCACGGGAGACGGCAGTATTTATCTCAGAGATACGGAGCTGTTTATGGATGACGGTCAGATGTACCGAAACATCTATGATCTGCTTTCGGATCAGTCGGCGGACCGCACTTCCAAACAAAACATTGATGAGATCAAGGTCAAGACACGGATGGTGGAAAGAGCCGGCAGGACTGATTATGAATATCTGAAAACCTCCATCATCAATCAATATGAGACCAGGTATTATATAGAGATCAGAGCGGTGACGGGGATCAGGGACAGCTTTCTGGTAACGGTCTATCCCGAGATGGTCTATACGGATGTGACCAGACCCCTGCTTTTCAGGACGCTCCTGATCAGCTGCTTTTTGTTTATGATCACTATTATCGTGGTGGTCTATATGTGGTGGACCTCCAAGGTCAACGACAATATGATCCGCAAGCTTGCATATGAGGATCCGGTTACCGGCGGTAAAAATGACAATTATTTCAGGGAGATAGCCTCCCAGGTGATCTGGGAAAATACAAGTGTTCCCTACGTGGTCATGCGTTTTGATATTGCCAATTTCCGTTATATCAATGAGGCTTACGGTCATGTCAGGGCAGATGAGCTTTTAAAGATCATTGACGGAGAGTGTAACAGCATCTTCAACCAAAAGGAGTTCTGCGCCAGAATGAACTCAGACCAGTTCCTGCTGCTGGCCAGGAACGGACAGGATCTCGATGCCAGGGTAGAGGAACTGCTGCAGAGAGTGAACGAGCGGGCGCGTGAGATCGGTATCATGTTTCCCATCAGGCTCAAGCGCGGCGTTTATCCGATCAACAAGGATGATACGGATATCGGCATCATCATCGATCATGCCAATGCTGCCCGCAAGTCGCTGACCGGTGATGAAAAGATACTGGTGGCCACATATTCCGAACAGATCATCAGTCAGATGTTTTTAAACGACAAGATCGAGTCCGATATGGAAAATGCCATGAAGACAGAGGAATTCAAGGTATTTATCCAGGCTAAATGGGATATCAAAAATGATCACGTACACGGCGGCGAAGCATTGGTGCGCTGGATCAAAGAGGACGGATCCCGTATTTTTCCGGATCAGTTTATCCCCGTATTTGAAAAGAACGGTTTTGTGGAAAAGCTGGATATGTATATGCTTGAGCAGGTATGCAAGTACCAGCGCAGGCTCATTGATGCCGGAAAAGAGATCTATCCGATCTCCGTCAACCAGAGCCGTCTGCTGATGCACAATCCGGATTATCTGCCACAGGTTGAGAGACTGATCAAAAAATACAGGATACCCAACGGTTATGTGGAACTGGAGATCACGGAAACGGTGTTCCAGGACGAGCGTTCTCTGATGATCCATACTACCAACGAGCTGAAAAAGATGGAGATACAACTGGCCATGGACGATTTTGGCAGCGGCTATTCGTCTTTGAACATGCTCAAGGATGTGCCTTTTGACGTGATCAAGATCGACCGGGAGTTCTTCAGTGAGTCCATTACCTCCAAGGCCAGCGTGTGGATCCTGCGCAAGATCATCGAGATGGCTGAAGGACTGGGCATCAAGACCTTGTGCGAGGGCGTGGAGAACGAGGAACAGGTCAGGCTGCTGCGGGATCTGGACTGTTATTATGTACAGGGATATTTTTATTCCAAGCCCATGCCCTTTGAGGAATACATCGAGTTGTACTGTCATGACAAGGAGAACGGCAGGGAATACTATGACAGGTTGTATGAAACCCAGGCTGAGCAGCGCGAAGAACGCCGTAAGAGAGAAGAAAAGGAAAAAGACCGGGCGGCAGCCAATGCTGTTGAGACATTCAAGAGAAGCCACGTAACAGAACATCACGAAGAGAAGAGCGAAAAACAGGACAATGCGGCCACGTAAACTGCAAAGGCGGCATGGCTGATAAACAGCATGACAGGATGGAATGAGAGAGGCGACAAATCCCCAAAAGGAACTGGACAGATTGCTCGAAAACGGGAGCGGACGGCTAGGGAAACTGTGTCTGCACAGTTGCTGTGCGCCATGCAGCAGTTATTGTCTGCTATATCTGTCAGCATTTTTTGAGATCACAGTATATTACTACAACCCTAACATATCAGTAGAGCCTGAATACCGAAAGAGAGCGGCAGAGCAGCAAAGGCTCATCAGCGAGCTGAACCGCTATGCAGAGGATGTCTCACAGCCAGGGAGAGTAGAGCGGTGTGAGGCGGAGAGGATCGCCGCGCTGATGGGAGCAAGGCATCCGGAACTGTCACAGTGGGTATGGGAGCGGCTTTCCATGAAGCGCGACACAATCTCTTACCGGGAAGGAGAGTATGAGCCGGAGCGTTTTTTTTCGGTTTCCCGCGGATTGGAAAACGAGCCGGAGCGGGGAGCGAGATGCATGGCCTGTTATGAGCTGAGGTTAAGGGAAACAGCCGCCTATGCAAGCCGAAATGGCGGCTTTGATTATTTTGCCTCTACTCTGACCCTGTCCCCGCTGAAGGATGCGGCAGCGGTCAACAGGATTGGCAGCTGCCTGGCAGAAGAATACAAAGTGCCCTATCTGCCGACGGACTTTAAAAAGAAAAACGGTTATCTGTTATCCATTATGCTGTCCGAACTGTTCGGATTATACAGACAAGACTATTGCGGCTGCGTTTATTCGCGCCGTAGATGATAATAAGGAGTATAAAGAAATGAAGGATTTTTTAACAAAGATCTCGGAAACCATGGAAGCAGCTTTTGAAAAGGCAGGTTATCCCGGAGAAAACGGCAGAGTGACCCTTTCCAACCGCCCCGATCTGTGCGAGCTGCAGTGTAACGGTGCCATGGCACTGGCCAAAAGCGCCCATAAGGCACCTTTTATGATCGCCGAAGAGATAGCAGGGGTGCTGTCCGAATCTCAGGGCAGTGAGGTATTTTCCAAGGTGGAGGTGGTTAAGCCGGGATTTTTAAATCTGAACGTGGCTCCCGCCTTCATAGCGGCGTACCTGAAAGAGATGGCCAGGGACGACAGACTGGGAGTAGAGGAGCCGGAGCAAAAAAAGAAGATCATCATAGACTACGGCGGCCCCAACGTGGCAAAACCGCTGCATGTCGGTCATCTGCGTTCCGCGGTTATTGGGGAGAGCGTTAAACGTATCGCCAGGTTTGCCGGACATGAGGTGATCGGAGATATCCATATGGGAGACTGGGGGCTGCAGATGGGGCTCATTATCTGCGAGCTGATGGAGAGAAAGCCGGAGCTGGTTTATTTTGATGACAGCTATGAAGGAGAGTATCCTGCCGAGGCACCTTTTACCATCAGTGAGCTGGAGGAGATCTATCCCACGGCCAGCGGCAAGTCCAAACAGGACGAGGAATTCAAGGCAAGAGCCATGGAGTGCACCAAAAAACTGCAGGACGGACAAAGAGGCTATCGGGCTCTCTGGAATCATATCATGGAAGTATCCGTAACAGATATGAAAAAGAATTATGTAAACCTTAATGTGGACTTTGATGTATGGAATGGAGAATCCACCGTCCATGACAGGATCCCTGCCATGGTGAAACGGCTCAGGGACGAAGGCTGGGCTCATGAGTCGGAGGGTGCTCTGGTCATTGATGTCAAACAGGATACGGACACCAAAGAAGTACCGCCCTGTATGGTACTCAAGTCGGATGGAGCTTCTTTGTATAATACGACGGATCTTGCGACACTGGAAATGCGCCGCGAGGAGGAAGATCCGGATCAGGTGATCTACGTGGTGGATAAACGACAGTCCCTGTATTTTGAACAGATCTTCAGGGCTGCCAGAAAGAGCCATATCGTAAAGGATGAAACAGAGCTTTATTTTCTCGGTTTCGGCACGGTGAACGGCAGGGACGGCAAACCCTACAAAACCCGTGAAGGAGGCGTGATGCGGCTATCCGTTCTGATCGATCAGATCCG
>CAJOOZ010000002.1 GCA_905236705.1 uncultured Lachnospiraceae bacterium
ACCGTCTCCACATGCCCCGTCCCCGGAAACATATCAATCGGGCAGATGCGGCTCACTCTGTAGCCGGCCTGCTGCATTACCACCAGATCACGGGCAAGACTGGTTGGTTTGCAGGAAATATAAACGATGTTTTCCACTCCATAGGCAAGGATCTTAGGAAGCGCCTTGGGATGGATACCATCGCGGGGGGGATCCAGAATGATCAGGTCCGGTCTGACATCTATCTCATCCAAAACCTTTAATACATCTCCTGCGATAAATCTACAATTATGTAAACCATTCGACTCGGCATTTTCCACGGCTGCTTTTACAGCTTCTTCCACGATTTCAACACCAATGACAGTATCAGCAACCGATGCCATAATTTGCGCTATCGTTCCGGTTCCTGAATAAAGATCAAATATCACCGGTTTGCGGTTTACATAATCTCCGTCATTCAAGTTTACATAATCCGCGCCATCATGGTTAACATAACGCAGACAGTATTCTCTTGCCGTCCGGTACAAAACCTCTGCACCATATGTGTTGGTCTGAAAAAAAGAAAAGGGTGTAATCTTAAATCTGAGACCCAGCAGTTGCTCATAAAACCAGTCCTGTCCAAACAACAGCTCCGTCCGGTCACTTTGGACGACATCCGCAACGGAGTCATTGACGATATGAACGATGCCTACGATATTTCCGTCCGTTTCAAGTTTACATAACTCATTTGTCAATCCCTTTAATACTTCTTCTTCGGCATCCGGTCGGCTCTCCATCAAGTCCGGACCGGATCCATTCTGCTCATTCCACCTCAGATCCCGGGAAGTTGTCACCAGTGCGATCAGGATTTCTCCCGTTTGGGATGCCTTTCTCACCAGCAGATGTCTCAGATATCCCCGCTGTTTCATCCTGTGATAAAAAGAAAGCTCCTGCTCCGTGGCAAACGCCAGTGCAGTTTTCAGGATCAGGCGAAAATCGTGATCGACAAGTCTGCATTCATCAACCGTGATGATATCGTAGAAACCGCCTCTTTTATGCATCCCCAGAGAAAGCGGTCCGTTCTTATACGCATCACCAAAGGAAAATTCCATCTTATTACGAAATTCAAATTGTCGGGGGCTTGGTTTGATTCTCTCAAAAACAGAGTCAAAATCATTCTCATCATTCTCTGGATTTATGTAAACCTGCCGAATGGTCTCCCTGACCTGTTCTTCCTTCAGCCGCAACTGCTCTTCATAGGGCAGTGTCTGGTAAATGCACCCTCCGCAGCCCCCGACCTGGTCAAAATGAGGACAAATTTTATCACACTCCTTCGGGGAATGCTCCAGCACACGCAAAAGAGTTCCCTGTGCACAGCCGTTTCTTTTTTTCCGGATCATGCACTCCACTCTCTGTTCCGGCAATACATTCTTGACAACTACTTCCCCCTCTTCTGTTTCCACTATACCTGTATTGGGAAATCTGACTTTTCTGACTGTTCCCTCTATGATCTGTCCCTTTTTCATTTTCACCTCTTACTCTTTATTCCGTATAAAATCCATGCGCGTCCGTATATTACTCCGGCCACCCCCTGCAATCGAAAAAAACGGGATTCCATACGGAACCCCGTCTGTCTGCATTGGTCTGACAGAATCCTTTTTAATCTTCCTTTGCAGGCCCCTTGGTCTCTGTCTTTTCATCATCAACATCATCGAAGAAATCATCATCGAAGTCATCATCGAAATCGTCATCAAAATCTTCCAGATAATCCGGTGTAAAATACAGATATACTGCATAAGCAATAGCAGCTACTGCAGCCACAGCGCCGATCACTGCCAGGATCCATACGATAGTACGGGAAGCCTTTTTTTCTTCCTCTTCTCTCTGGATCAGATTGCTGGCCTTGATCATCGAAACAACGTCCTCAACTTTTGCCTTAATCATGTGAAAACCCACCTTTCCATTACGTTCTGTCCGCTTTTTCAGCTACACACATCTTAGCATATTTTTCACTCTCTGACCATACCCATCTTATATTTTTTCAAGTTTGGCAAAGCCCGCATACATGACTTTGGTGCCATACTCATCAAAGTCGACTGTCACCTTGGTATCTCTGGGTCCGGGCTCCATGCTGCGGACCACGCCACTGCCAAATTTCTGATGTCTGACGCTGTCACCTACCTGATAATTCAGCTTTGCACCTCCCGATGGCACCGCCGGCGAGCTGCCCGTCTGGGCGGCCACTGCTCTGGTCAGATAGGGTTTCACACTCTCCGGAGTGGTCTTTACCGTATGGCGGGGCACAGGTTTCGCCTTTGGCAGTGTTCTGCCTCCGGGCGTCTGATAAGGTATCTTGAAAATACTCTTTTCCCTGCCAAAAAAGCCTTCCTCAAACTCACCGTCAGACCCATCATCAAAATCATCCTCAAAGGGACTTCTGGTTCTGGGAAGTCTGTTATCCAGCAGCTGCGGCGGGATCTCTCTTACAAAACGGCTGACTGGATTGTACTGGGTCTGCCCGCGGATCATCCTGGAGGCGGCCGATGTAATGGTCAGTTCCTCCTTTGCCCTGGTAATCCCCACATAGGCCAGCCTTCTCTCTTCCTCCAGATCCTCAATATCACCGGAAGAGATGGTCATGTAGCCCGGAAAAACACCGTCCTCCATTCCTGCCAGAAAGACATGTGAAAACTCCAGCCCCTTGGCACCGTGAATGGTCATCAGCAGCACTCTCTCCTGTCCGTCCTCCACGGAATCAATGTCAGCCACCAGTGCAACTTCTTCCAGAAAACCTGACAGGGTCGGCTCATCAGTACTCTCCTCATAGGAAACCAGCTTGGAGATGAGCTCATCGATATTCTCCATCCGTCCCTCAAATTCCTCGTCAGTCTCGCATTCCTCTCTGAGATACGCCTCATATCCGGTGGAATCCATGATGTCCTCCAACAGATCACCCGGCAACAGATTGCCCTGTTTGGCCTGAAGCCCCCTGATCAAATCTGCGAATCCGGTGACTTTCTCCGTTGCCCTTCCCAGAGCCGGTATTTCTCCTGCCCGCATCAACGCCTCCAGAAAAGTGCAGCCCTGTTCTCTGGCAAAAGCATCCACCTTGGCTTCCGTAGCTGCTCCGATGCTTCGTTTTGGCACATTGAGGATCCTCTTGACCGCCAGGTCATCTTTGCCATTATCCACTGTCTTCAGATAGGACAACAGATCCTTAATCTCCCTTCTTGCATAAAAATTAACGCCTCCCACAATCTGATAGGGCACATTTTTCCTTACCAGCTGTTCCTCCAGCAAACGGGATTGCGCATTGGTTCTGTACAGGATCGCATAGTCTCCGTAATGTCTGCCGCTTTTTATCCCACCGGCGATCTCACCTGCAATGTACTCAGCCTCATCATACGCTGTATCCTGCGGTCTGTAATGGATCAGCCTGCCTGCTCCCTCCTCGGTCCACAGAGACTTTTCCTTTCTGCCCCTGTTATGGGCGATCACTGCATTGGCCGCATCCAGAATATTCTGTGTAGACCGGTAATTCTGCTCCAGCCGCACCACATGCGCATCCGGATACACCTTTTCAAAATCCAGGATATTACGGATATTTGCCCCTCTGAATTTGTAGATGGACTGGTCGTCGTCGCCCACTACGCACAGATTACGCTGTCCACCCGCCAGCAGCTCCACCAGCCTGAACTGAGCCGTATTGGTATCCTGATACTCATCCACGCAGACATAGGCAAACCGCTCCTGATAGTCCCTGAGCACATCGGGATTGGCACGCAGCAGTTCCACCGTGTTCAGGATCAGATCATCAAAATCCATGGCATTGTTGCTCCTGAGTCTGCTCTGATATTCCCGATATGCCCCGCTGATCCGCTGCCTCATATAATCGCCGAAACTGCGATTGGCATATTCCGTTTCGTTGATCAGCTCGTTTTTTGCATCCGAGATTGCATTTAAGATCGTTTTCTCTTTCAGTTGTTTGGTGTCGATCTGCAGATATTTGCAGACTTCCTTCATCAAAGACTTCTGATCATCCGTATCATAAATGGTAAAATTGTTATCATACCCGATCCGGTCTGCAAATCGTCTCAGGATCCTGGCACAACTGGCATGAAAGGTCGCCACCCAGATACTGTCGGAGCCGTATCCCACCAGACTGTCCACCCTGCTTCTCATCTCCTGGGCAGCTTTGTTGGTAAAGGTAATGGCCATGATATTCCACGGGTTGACTCCTTTTTCTCCGATCAGATATGCAATCCTGTGGGTCAAAACTCTGGTCTTGCCGCTTCCTGCTCCTGCCAGGATCAGTACCGGACCTTCTGTATGTTCCACAGCCTCCCGCTGTCTGTCATTTAATCCTTCAAACATAGTTTCACTCATTTCCATTTTGCGTCCCTCATCTCTCAGATCATACTTTGTCAATACTGCCTGATCCGGTCTTCGGAATCATCCTCTGTCTTGTCAATGCTCCTGATCTGTACAAAATAGCTATAATCATCCTTTACTCTGATTTCGACACGATCCCCCGTTTTTTTGCCGAGAAGAGCTTTCCCCATGGGAGATTCAATGCTGATCAGTCCCTTAAGGGAATTGCTCCGCACGGTGGTGACGATCTTGTAGGTTTCCTCCCGATCGTCATCCTCCACATATACTGTCACTTTGGTGTTCATCCCCACCTCATCCTCGGCGGAATCATCCTCTATGATGCGGGCAGTGCGTATCATATTTTCCAGATAACGGATGCGGCTCTCATTTTTGTTTTTTGCCCGCTTGGCGGCATGGTATTCAAAATTCTCACTCAGATCTCCCTGTGCGCGGGTCACTTTTACATCTTCCAAAAGCTCCGGTCTAAGCTCCAGCTTTCTGTATTCGATCTCTTTCTCCATCTTTTCGATATCCGATCTTGTCAATTTATCTCTCATCCGTATCCTCACTTCTTCATGCTATTTAATTCCCACTCTGTTCTGCCAAAGCACATCAAATCCTGCCTGCCTCTGACTCACACATAAGACAGTTCCACCTGTATCTTCAGTTCGCAATCCGCCCATACTTCCCGGGCCTTATGCGTCACAGTCTGCCTCAGTTCGTATTCATTCATAAAAAATTTCTCCGGCACCTGTATGTCAAAGGAAAACTGAAGCCTTCCCTCCTGTCTGCTCATTCTGAAATCATGAATGGACAGCCGCTCATCGATCTGTCTGATGATATCGTCCATCCTTTTCCTGCATTCTTTTCTTTCTTCATCATCCATATGCACGGGATCCATATGAATGATCGTCTGCATTCCCAGCTCCGCCTGCACTCTATTTTCCGCCGCATCAATGGCATCATGCAGCCTGAAGATATCGCCGCTGCCGTCCACCTCCGCATGCAGTGAGACCATCTTTCGTTCCGGTCCGTAGTCATGAATGATCATATCGTGAATTTCCAGGATCTCGTTTTCTTCCAACACCAGCGCTTTGATCTTCTCCACCAGTTTCGGATCCGGCAGCGCGCCCAGCAGCGGAGACGATGTCTCCTTTATCATTTTGATACCGCCCGTCAGGATAAAAACGGAAACGGCCACTCCTGCCCAGCCATCAATATTGATCCCCGTCAGCTTAAAAAAGAGTACGCTCAGAAGCACCACTGTGGTAGACACACAGTCGCTCAGACTGTCGAAGGCGCTTGCCCGCAGAGCACCTGAGGAAATTTTTTTGCCGATGGAGGAATTGTAGCAGGCCATATAGAGCTTGATCAGGATCGACAGCCCCAGTGTCAAAAATAAGCTACTGCTAACTTTTATCTCCTCCGGATGAATTAGCTTGAGCACGGAATCCCGTAAAAGCTCCGCTCCCATCAGAAGGATCAGAAAAGACACACCCAGACCGGACAGGTACTCCAGCCTGCCATGTCCGAAGGGATGATCTCTGTCCGCCCTCTTGCTGCCAAACCAGAATCCCATCAGCGTAATGATGGAAGAACAGGCATCGGACAGATTGTTAAATGCATCGGCCGTGATCGCAATAGAACCGCTGATCACACCGATCACATTCTTGGCTGCGAACAGCAGCAGGTTTAACACGATTCCAACAATACTTGTGACCTTGCCATATATGGAGCGTTGTCGCTTCTCATCCGCTTTTTTGATCCTGATGATACATTCAGCCACCAGTGTTACCATGTCACTTCCTCACTCAAAGTAAAGATTCAGATCCACATTACCGGAGATGCCGGGAACGCTTCCTTTATCGGAATACTGCCACATCTTGAAGTTGTACGGATAGTCGGGCCAGCTCCTGTAATCCGCCAGCCATTTATCATACTCCTCAAGCTCCTGCAGATACAATCTTGTGGTCAGCCTTTTGGCATTGGCATAGATCATTGGCGTCAGTCCTTCTCCCCGTATCCGTTCGCAAAAGGCCCTGGTCACGGCAGTCAGCGTCTGCGGCGTAATCCCTGCATTTCTGGACTTGCCGGAAGTGATGATCTCCGTATCGAACACGACAGGCATAGACAACTGATAGCCCGCCACGGCATCCAGTATGAATTCCGCTTCCTGTCTGGCTTCCTTTTCGTTTAACGCCGTTGAGAAAAAATAAACGCCGACTTTTAACCCTGCTCCCAGGGCGCCCTCGATATTCTCCGTGAATTTGTCATCCAATACCAGCTCGCCTGTCTCATATCCTCTCGATCCCAGCCGAATGATCACGAATTTTACACCGTTTGCTGCGACTGTTTCCCAGTCTATATCTCCTTGAAACTTGGATACATCAATCCCCAGAGTTGCACCCTTTGAACAGGTTTTTCCAAGTCCCTCGCCGCTGAAATCCGTTTCCTTAAAGGAAGAGAGCGCAATCTCCGGAACCAATGGCACCTTCATGTATCCTCCGGCAATATCATAGATCGTCACGGTTTTCGTCTCGGCCACGGGCAGGTACTCTCCCTCGGTCTGTCCGGCATCGGTCAGGATCAGTTCCCTGGCCTTCTTCCTTTGCTGCTCCCGCAGCTCTTCATGTCCCGCATTGATCCGGCGGGCTTCTTCTCTGGCCGCATTTGCACTCTGCAGGTTGGCTTCGGCATCTATTTGGGCATCCTCAAAAAAGCGTCTCGGTCCCCATGCGCCCAGCAACAGAAAGACCGCCGCCACACACCATGCCACCATGAGCCTTCCCAGACGTCTGTCTCTTTTGCGGTCCCTGACCGCCATTCTTTTATCATCCTCTTTTTCCGCCTGTGTAAAGGAATTGTCACCCACCGTATTTTCATCCGGCAGACTGTTTTCCACCCTCTCCCTTATGACGGCATTTTTATGGCGAAGCTGTCTTCTCTTATGAACCGTTCTTTTTTCCAGAATGGCGGCCGCAAATCC
The DNA here is from genome assembly GCA_905236705.1 of uncultured Lachnospiraceae bacterium. Lineage (GTDB taxonomy): Bacteria > Bacillota > Clostridia > Lachnospirales > Lachnospiraceae > RGIG7926. The sequence continues at coordinate 7,316 of CAJOOZ010000002.1, forward strand.
AAGCACGCAGAAGGCTGCCAGCGAGCTCCCCACCAGTGACCAGACACGGGTTACCGAAACGGCACGCTGCATCGTCTGCAGGGTACTCTGACTGGCTTCACAGGCCGCATCCAGAGATTCGATATCTCTGTCAGCATCCACTTCCTCAAACGCAGGTGCAGGCTTGTAGGTCAGCACATTGCTGCTGCCGCTGACCGTATATCCGTTATACAGTCTCACCTGAAGCTGCGCGCCGGGCATGACACCCTCGATCTCTATATCCATCTGCGTTTCACCTTTTGCAAAAGGCAAAAGCCCTGACCAGGTCTGCCCCCCGTCAAGGGTATAATCATAATAAACGATGAACGTATCGGGTTCATTGCCCTGAATATGATACCTTTGCATCTGTGCATCATTGGGATCGGTATCTCCCTCTGCCAGCCATGTGACGGAAACCGCCTCGGGTCCGCTCCTGTCGGTACCCACCGTTTCATCCGGCACCATATAACCGTTTTTCACAAAAGCTGAATAATCGGTTTCTCCGTCCGCAGATTTCAGGTGATAATACTGCGCCACCGCTGTGGCATCCATTTTTCCAAAGGCCTTCCAATTATCCTCAGCGGTAATGTAAGGTCTGTCCTGCTCGTGGTCCGCATAACAATGCTCGATCAGAAGGGCAGGCATATCAAGAGCAATGGATTCGCGGATGATCCCGTAATAATCCGTTCCCCTGTCGTTCAGACGCACCTTGTTGCCTCTGATCGTAAGACCGATATCCGCAAACTGATCCAGGATCAGATCGCCGAGAGAGCGCATACTCGCATAGGCCTCTCCCTTGCTGGGAATCCAGACCTCCGAGCCAAACATGGTATGTTCTTCAGACATATTAAAGTGGAGGCTGATTAGCACATCAGCCCCCGCTTCTTTAGCAACATCTGCGCGTCCCTTCAGGGACAAATCCGTCTCCGCATCCGGGTCTGTGATGATCACCGTCACGCCCTCGTACTTTTCCAGTTCTTCCTTCATCGCCTGTGCCGTGACGCGGGTCATATTTTTTTCCAAAAAACCATCATAACTCAATCCCGTATTGCTTCCGCCGTGTCCGGGATCCAATGCAATGACGAGGGACATATTATTTATCACCTTTCACATTCGTTTTGCGGTCTGATTTTTGATCTGTTTTGCTTTCTTCGCCTGTTTCCCTGCCTTCGCGGATCTGATCCACAAGTTTCTCGATCAGCAGCTTTTTGGCGTATACATCCACACAAAGCATTGTGATAAAAGCAAAGTGCTGCAGAAAATCCTTCTCTTCACCTTCAGTCTCTTCGAAGAGGGTTCTTGAATATGCGAAATTACTTTCCACATTGCTCTTTAAAAGCTCCACCTCTTCATCCCTGAGGCTGAACACCTCGTCGTATATATCCGTCAGGGTCAGCTCTCCGTCTGCGTCGAAATATCTCTCCGTCAGCGGTTTCAGGATCTCCTGAATATCATTGATGGACATCACATTTTTAAAATAATAGATAAAGATCAGAACGAGCATATGCTCCCTGGAGTATTTCTTTTTTACCGGCGGAGGCAACAGATCATTCTTGGCATAATTATTGATCATCGTCTTCGTCAGGATCTTGTCCGTCTCGGGATGTCTGGTCGTAGCCTTCATCCGACTGTCCATAAAGGTCGTGACCTGATCCATATACAGATCGATATTCGGCAGATCGGCAGAATCGATATGTCTGATCCTGTCAAAGCTCTCCAATATGCTCTTTAATAAATCTTCATTCTTGTCCGAGATTGTCATCTTTTTACCTGTCCATCTGTCCGTTTACTGATCATGCCGGTTCCTTACCGACATCTGCACTACATTATATAGTATTCAAAACCATTTGTAAAGTTACCCGCGCGATATGACTATTTGACCCCAACATCATTTCTATGCTAAGATGTAGGAAGCGAAATCAGTGATTTCGATTTCGACAGAAACGGTACTCGGATCAGTCCGATGCGCCCGTAAAAACAAAGAAGGCAAACTATCATGATCAAAGAATTACAATCCGAATCCGTGGATCGGCTCTTTCAGGCGATCCTGACTCTGCAGAGCGTAGAAGAATGTCATACTTTTTTTGAAGATATCTGTACTGTCAACGAGATTCTCTCTCTTTCCCAGCGGCTGGAGGTGGCTCATATGCTGGGTCAGAAAAAAACGTATCTCGAAATCGCGGAAAAAACCGGTGCCTCCACCGCCACAATCAGCCGTGTCAACCGCTCCATGGCATATGGCAACGGAGGCTATGACATTGTCTTTGACCGGATACGGGATCAACAGACCGGGCACTGACAAATACACTGAAAACACACTGAAAATGCACAGAAAAAGACCGGCCAATACGCCGGTCTTTTTGCATCACTCATCAGGTAGTTAAACTCGCTTCTCATGCGAAGAATGCCATCGTACTTCTGTGTTTATTCTCCATGTCATTTTTCTGCATCTGCAGACGAACCGTGTCCAAAAGATTCTGCTTCTGCAGCTTGCTGACATACTCACCATACTCCGTATCACCCAGCTTGCTGATACCGCTGGTCAGATTATAGGCGGTATTCCGGTTGGAGTTGTATGCATACTCCAGAGCATTGGTCTGGGATCCGATGGTGGATCGATTGCTCTGTATGGACTCAAGTGCCTTGTCGATCGCCTTCAGATCAAAACTGCCGGTCACATCAAAATCCTCAATTCCGAGATTCTTCAATGTGGCATTGCCGAAATTGATGTCCTTGCCGGTGCCGTTTGTATCCATGGCAATGGAAACCGAATCGCCACTGCCGTCCAACAGGTTCTTTTCGTTATAGGTGGTCATACCCGCCACATCTGCGATTCCCTGTTTGAGCTGATCGATCTCATCCTGAATCGATTGCTTGTCGCTGTCCGACAGCAATCCGTTCGATGCCTTCAGGCCGAGCTCTCTCATTCTCTGCAGATAATCGGTCACTTCACCGAGCGCTCCGTCTGCAATATTCAGGGCATTTTTACCCTCGGAAATATTGTCAGCTCCCTGATCATAGCCCCTGACCTGGGTCTCCTGCTTTTGCAGGATTGCAAGCTCCGACGCTCCGTCTGCTGCGGAATTGATCCTCTTGCCGCTGGATAATGACTGTGAATAATAATTGGCCGCGCCATAGCCGCCGATTGCCGATATACCCATAGCAGCCTCCTTTCAGCAAAACCTCTGCTGCGTGTGACAAAACATTTACATCGTTCTATAGTTGATACGATAATAGCACATTTCAGCGCAAATGGGAAGTGCCATTTTTGGCCTACACCTGAAGCTTCATATCGCCGTCCTTGATCCATCCCGCTTTCCTTAACAGGATCGTAAACAGATAAGACAGCACACCGGTAAACACAAAATGCAGCATAATGATCTTTAGCAGCGTCATGCCTGCTCCCGCCTCGGGTGCCATGGTCTGATAGGTGGTGATCTGTCCCACCAGGCCGGCTGAGCCCATGCCTGAGCCTGTGGCATTATTGGTCATTTTAAATAAAAGGGTGGATACCGGTCCCAGCACTGCGCTTGTCAGGATCGCAGGCAGCCAGATCACCGGCTTTTTCACAATATTTCCGATCTGTAACATGCTAGTGCCCAAGCCCTGCGCCAGCAGACCGTTGACCCCGTTATCCTTAAAGGATGCCACGGCAAAGCCCACCATATTGGCGCAGCATCCCGCCGTCGCCGCACCCGCTGCCAGCCCCGACAGATTCAGGATAATACCCAGTGCTGCGGAACTGATGGGCAGCGTCAGAATGATTCCCATCAATACGGACACAACGATCCCGCCAAAGAACGGATGTGTCTCAACATTGACATTGACCAGTTGTCCGATGAAGGTCATAAAAGCTGAGATCGGCGGACCTAAAATCAGACCCACGGCAGAACCGCATACGATGCTGACAAAAGGCGTGATCAGAATATCCACCTTGGTCTTGCCGCTGACAAGATGCCCCATACCGATGGCTACCATGGCTGCAATGAACGCACCCAGCGGCTCACCCGGTCCGGCATAATTGATCACGCCATCCACAAGAACGGTACCCGCCAGGATCTTGCTTGCAAAAGCGCCCATCATACCGGCTGTGGCAGATGAGATAATGACCAGCGGACTTTCTTTGTACTTGATA
>CAJOOZ010000003.1 GCA_905236705.1 uncultured Lachnospiraceae bacterium
ATCTACCGTTGCCACCTTTTCTCCCCCGATCCAGGTTTCTATCTCCTGTTCCAGCACGGGATGCGGATATGTCAGAAAACTCCCCTCCAGAAACGTAAAAAAACCGGCAGTCTCTCCATCATATTCAGCCTTGCATCCAAAATACCGTTCCTCTTCAAATGCGGTCCTGATCGCCTTGCGGATCATTTCTCCGCTGTTCAGATATCGCTCATAATACTCGATCACTTCTTCCATATCATCATTGCCGATAAATCTGACATCAATCATCTTCCGATCCCCTGCCTCTCTCATCTGTGCCGTTTTCATCCTGCCTCGCTCTGTCCCAAAAGACGCTTCGCATCCTCGCGGAGCGTTTTAACTCAGTCGCAAATTCAGGCAGGAGCCTTTCTTCGTTTATGAAAGAACCCAACCATATAAATTCCGGTAAACAGAAGCATCAATACACTGAACAGACCGATACCTTTCCGATAGCCCAGAGTCAGAAGCGTACCGTAAACCACAGGACCCACGGTCTGTCCGAGATTTTCAAACACGGAATAAACGCCCATGGACTTGCCGCTTCCATACCGTTGACTGTCCGGCAATTCTTCAAAGTAGGTATACTGGCACGTATAAGCAAAGGATGTGATCGTCGAGAGCAGGATCATTCCGAGAACAGCCGTCACCAGTGAAGGGAAGAGCACGAACAGCAGCATATTGATCCCCATAGCCACACTTGCGATTATAATACTCTTAAATGTTCCGAACCTGCCGATCACGTAGGAAGAGATATGGGGACCCACATAGATTACCAAAAGGCCGCAGATCATATAAATCTGACCGATCCTGCCCTCTGTAAATCCGTTTTCCGTTGCAAACATGGGGAAAAAGTACTCCCTGTATGAAATAGATGACATGAAAGGAACCAGGATCATTGCCAAAAAGCCCAGCACTCTCCAGTTGCAGAAGAATCTGCCAAACGTCATCTTTTCGGAAGTATCCTCCTCTTCTGCCTCATCCGGTCTGACATCCATACTGGTTCTGACCAGAAAGATCACGGGAATCATAAAGCAGGCGGATACCGAATAAGTCAGTCTGCCTCCGCCGATGGGAAAGAGAAGGGCCGCCAGACCGGCGCCCACTGCCAGCGCAGACAGCACACCGCTCTGAACATCCGCAAACGCCTGCGCCACCGTCTCCGTATCTTCTCCCATCGCAGCAAGTGCATTACAGGTCACATTGATCAGGCCAAGACCAATTCCCATAAAAATATTGCCAATCAGCAGTCCTGCGTAATTACCGAAAACGGCACAGGTCAAAAATCCCACGATCTCGGTCGTGATACCTGCATAAAAGGTCTTCTTACTTCCCAGTTTTTCTGACATATGCCCGCCCACAATGGCAAATCCCGCCATCATCAGCAGATTTCCGGAAAGCGGAAGACCCGCCGCAACACTGTCGGGAACAGGAAGATTGCCTCTGTACAGTCTAGAAGAAAGAACCGTAACAAAGCTGTCCTGCAGGGTTGCAGCCGCATATGACAGCATCGTAATGGTCCTGAGAGGCACCTGGTGGGTGACATCCTTCTTTCCCTCCCCCTTGTAATCTCTCTTTTTCTCAAAGAAGGTCAGCAAAAACAGGACTTCCACAATGAGCATCATCATGACTGCCGAAGAGCAGAATACACTGAGCGCGGTATTCCATGTCTGCGACCACCGCTCAGCCGTCCGATAACTCAGATCCGTACCTATCTCAAGAACCGCTACACATTCTCCGTCCTCATTTTCAACCGGAGTCAGCACATAAAGCCACTGTCCGTCATGATCCTGACTCTTCAGCGCATAAGACCGGCGGCTCTTATATACATCAAGATAATAGGTCTCATCGATCAGACCGCAGGGTTCGGTACAGGTAACGGTATCAAAAAAGTTTAAGAGATAGCACAGCTTGCCGTCCTGCATACGATAAAAAACATAATAATAATCTTTATTCTCCTCCAGCGCTTCCGCCATCAAAAGATCCAGCTTGTCCCGAAGCTTCATATAGGAGGAACCGCCATAATCCGATTCGGATTTGAGATCGTTCAAAAGTTCCACATCCAGATTATTCACAACCAGATCCGTCACCAGCTTCATATCGCTGACATCCCACAGATCCTCTTTTTGATTCTGTTCACTGATCAGAGACCAGGCGATAAAACACGATACGGTGACAACCGCAAAAACAACCGTGGTCATACGCAGCGCCGATTCGTTATGCAGCACGGTCACGATCCGGCGCGGCAGATAACGCAGCATCCATATCATCAACAGGGCAGCAATGACCAGACTGCACCACAACAGCACCGTGACAGGGAATCCGCCGTAGTTCATTTCCCTGACATAGGCTCCGTCCATCATTCCATCATCTGTTGCATGCAGCTCATAAAAGCTCACCTGATCACAGCATAATACATTTTTTCCATCCGCAGAGACCGACAGATCATTGATCTTGAGACCATCCTTTTGGAAAACCGTTTCCGGATCGGATGGGTCTGTCTCAGAAAAACGGCAAAGGCTGCCCGTATACAGATCCGAATAATAGATGATACCATCTTCACCACAGATCCCCTGCGGCATCAGATGCTCTTTGTCATGCTGCAGCGTCTCCCATTCTTCGGAATCCTTTCGCATGACGCGTACAGCACCTCGTTTGGTGGCAATGGCAACGCACTCCGTAGTGGTATCCACGGTAGCACTTTTCAGGACATCACCGCAGTACAGCCTGCGGATCACCTTGACCCGGTCATCTCTTATCTCCAGAAGTACAAGACCGTATTCCTCCTCCTGCAGAACAAAGAGACTGCCCTCCTTGAACCTGATCTCATAAATCTGTTTATCATGGGCATTGTAAATCTGTCTGTATTTTCCGGCTCTGTATTCTACAATGCGTTGTTCCTCTACGGTCCCCTCTTCAGCATCCTTATAGGCAATATCCGAAATATAGATCGCTTTTTTCCCGTCCCTTATGCCCTCTGCAACGGACTGGGCATAATAGAAGCGATTGTACCTGCCTCCCTGCAGGCGCCTGCTAAGCACATTTCCGTCTCCAATAATGTCTATGGCTTTTTTCCCTTCATCGATCACATATTTACCGTTTTGGGAACCGTAAAATGCGGATGCGACTGCCTTAAACTCGTAGTTTCTGCCAAGGAACATACTATCCCTGTTCATGAATACGATACAAAACAGGGCCATCATCACCACAAACAGCACCAGATCCAGATATTTTTCCTTTTTACTTCTCCTTTTCGCAGTTGCCATATCTCACTCTGTCAAACTTTTTTTTGTTTTTTCACTCACCGGCATACCCATTCCCGTTTCCGGCGACCGGATTGTCATTCTGTTTTGATTCACGATGTGTTTTTGTAGGGCACTCTCGCCGCAGGCACCACTTCCGATGCCGGTAACGTATGTACCGACTGGTCATCGAAGAAAATGTTTGCCCCAAAGGCTGCCAGTACATCCCTTTTGGAAATACCTCCCAGAAAAAATGCCTCATCCACACGCACATCCCAGGCTCTGAGTGTCCTGATCACTCTCTCATGAGCCGGCGCACTCCGGGCAGTGACAAGTGCCGTGCGGATCGGTGCCTGATCCGGCGGAAATTCCTGCTGCAGGTTGGAAAGCAGCCGCAGAAATTTGGCAAACGGTCCCTCCGGCAACGGTCTGTCCGCATTTTCGCTCTCATGTTCCTCAAATGCCGCCAGTCCCTGCTCTTGAAAAATCTTCTCCGACTCATCTGAGAACAACACGGCATCCCCGTCAAATGCGATCCTGATCTGATCCGGAATCTGTAAATCATCATAACTGTGTGTCCCGTCACCACAGATGATACCGGCAGCAATCCCGCTGTCTATGGCGCTCTGGACATCATCCTCATAGGCGGACAGAAACAGATCCGTGTGAAAGGCCTCCAGATAGGGAGCAAGAGAAGCGCCCGCAGCCAAAACAGCCCTGGTGATCCCCAGACCGTATTCCCGGATGGAATGAAATACCCGAAGCGAAGTATCTGCGCTGTTGCGCGACATGATGATGACCTCAATCCGTCCCTCATGTCCGGGAAGACTGTTCAGATTAAGAAGAGCCTTGACAAGCGCAAATCCGGGTCCCGGTTTCAGACAATCATTTTCATGTTCGATCTGATATCTGCGATAAGCTTCCACGCCCTCTTTTTCAAATATCTCATTTTCCACAGACAGATCGAAAAGCGCCCGTGAACTGATCCCGATGACCAGTTTATTTTCCAGATCATATGACATAGGCTGCCTCCTTTTGGAATATCCGGCATGTCAGTATGTCACGGCTACAGGAAACGCATCCGCTCAAAACGGTCCTTCAGCTCAAAACGATCCTTGGTCAGAAGGGCATTTCTGAGGGAATTGTATCTCTCCCCTATCGGTCCGGGTTCCACCTCCACATCCGCTGCGATGGACATAGTGTTCAGCATCTCATCGGTAATGCGGTGCCTGACAGATGCAAGGATATTCAATCTCTGCTCATAAGTGTCAGCCTCCAGAAATTCCAGGACAGCGGGATCAAGATCCGGCTCGTCGTCTTCCTCCGTTACCGTTTTGATATCAGCTTCTTTCGGTGCCTTTGCCAGAGACCTGCCTTCATCCGGCGTCCCCGCCGCTTTGCCTCTGACTCTGTCTTCTCCTGTCACGGCCTGCTCTGCGGCCGCCCCGACGGGCGTATCGACCTCTTTGGGCTGTGCGGCTGTCTCCACAGGCGTATCGACCTCTTTGGACTGTGCGGCTGTCTCTGTATCCTCGAAAGCCACTCGTTCGAATCGATAGCGCTGGTTAGCATCCGGATACTTTTTCTGATCCACCGGGGCTAAAAATTCCCCCAGTTCCCTGACATAGACACGGTAGTCACCGTATAATGCCTGGTATACGACCAGCCTCCTTCCGTCTCCGGCATCCTGCGCCATAGTCAGCACCTGATAGCTGTTCCCCTTAAAATGTCTGTAGACCTCAAACGGCCTCGGTGTATCTCTCATCTTCTCCCGCTTTCCGGGAATATTCTTTCGGCTAAATACAGCCTAGCATATTCCCTGTCCCATAAAACGTACTTTATCATTCAAGCTGCTCTCTGCAGAAATAGCAGTTAAACTTTTTCGGATTATCCGTGATCCTGATCAGATTCTCGGCTGCGCAGTTGGGGCAATATACAAGCCGTTCGCCGCTTGGCACTTCATCTCCCGGAAGATATCTCTTTGCATACCGGTAGCCACTGTAATATGTCTTCTCATGTCGGGCCTGCTCAAGCTCTTCCCTTCGATGCTCGATCTGATCCTTTCTTGCTTTTTCCGCCAGCATCTCCGTGACCGGTCTTTCCTCCTCCCGTTTCGCAGTACGGTCCGCAGGAATCGCGGCGCGTTCTGCAACGCGCTGCGATTCCGCCGATACCGGCGCAGACTGTGGCCTCACAGTTTGCACTCTGGCAGCTTGCGACCGCACAGCCTGCGACCTCACAGTTGTCCCTGCCACAAACGACTTTGTCTGATTGATCTGCGCATCAACTTTGTCGCTTTCCCGTTTTTTCTGCTTTAAATCCATATCAGCCTTTATTTTTCTGAACACATACAAAAAAATCAGCAACGTGATCCCAAATTGCAACAGCGTAAACATTCTCATGATGCCCACCCCCTTATCTTTTCAGTTTGCTATAGCTGATCAGCATCAGTTCCACCGCTATTTTATCACCGATCCGCCCTGTCTTGATGCTCTCCTCAATACTGCACCCCTCTTCCACCAGATGGGCCAGCCTGTCGGTGGAGAAGAGCTCCGACTGTGAAATATATTTCCCTGCTATATAGGGCCTCAGGCCCAGCTTTTCGGCAATGGAATTTCTGTCATACCCCTTTTCCCTGAGAAGCCTTGCCTGGAACATCAGGTTGAACTGTCTGTTGATCAGAACCAGGATCTTCATTGGTGCCACTTTCAGGGACAACAGATCATAATAATACTGCAGCGCCCTCATTTGCTGCTGTCCTGCAATAGCCTCTATCATATCAAAAATGTGATCCTCGATCCTTCTTGATGTGATGGTCTCCACATCAGAAGCGGTGATCTCCTTTTTTTCAAGGGTATAGGAAAAGAGCTTTTCCAGCTCGCTCTCAATGAGCTTCATATCGGCACCGGTATACTGCAGAAAAAGCTGCATGGCACCTGCCGTAATCCGGGAGCCTTCACTTTTCACCAGCATCAGGATCCATTTTTTCAAAGTTTCGGTATCCTGCGTATCAAGCTGAGCCGCATAACCGTTATCTTTGACTGCCTTATACATCCTGCCCCGTTTATCCACCTGTCTTTCGGCAAAAATGATGCAGGTACTCTCCGGCACTTTGGCAAGATACTCCGGCAGCTTCTCCGGCGCGCTCTGAAAAAAACCGCTGTTTTCAACGATCAATAAGCGTCTGGAAGAAAGAAAAGGCATGGTCTCTGCAAGATCGATCATTTCCTCCACATCGATCCCACTGCCTTCGAAATAACTGTAATTCATCGTATCGTCCGGTTCGATTATTGCCTGCCGCAGCCTTTTTTTGTAGTTGGCGATCAGATAATCCTCTGCTCCAAACAAAAGATACACCCGTTTAAAGCTATGCTCTTTTAAATCCCGATTCAGATTAACCATACAACTATTCTATCAAAACATGAGGATTTTGCAATGTAAAAATAACCGATGTCCTCCCCCTATTCTGTCTTCAACGGAATCTCAACACGATACCCTTTTTGGCCGATAATCGTTCTGATCTGTCCGGACCGTGCCGTGATATAATACTTTGTCTTAATCCCGTCAAGACGTTCCAGAACCTCCTTATGCGGATGTCCGTATGAATTGTCTCTGCCGCAGGAAATGATTGCCGCGGACGGTCTTAAAAAAGTAAGCAATTGCTTACTGTTTGACATTGCAGAGCCATGATGAGCTACCTTCAGGCAATCCACTCTGCTGATACCGGCCTGCCTCAAGGCTTTGAGCAGCTGATCATCCGTCATACTTGTGGCATCCCCCGTCAACAGGATCGAAAACCCTTTGCTTGTGCCGTAAAGCACCAGGGAAATATCATTGACATCCTCCGGTGCATAACCCTCCCCCGGATGCAGCACCGTAAAATCCCAGCTGCCAAAACTCTGCCTACTGCCGGGATAAATGATGCGGATCTGTCTGCCCGCTCTCCTTACCGCTGCAAACACCTGTTTATACTCCTGCATATCCACAGCGCCGGCTCCGACAAAAAGATCTCCGACCCTGATCGTTCCCTCTGCGCACTGCTCATACAGTTCCACAATCGCGGAATAATGATCCTTGTGAGGATGTGACAGATAAACCGCTTCTATGCGGCGGATGCCGTTATACTTCAGATACGGTATCAGTCTGTATTTTCCCGCCTCCTTCACATCCGAACTGCCCGCATCATATATCACTGCCGTTCCTTTCCTGTCCCTGAGTATCAGGCAATCTCCCTGCCCGACCGACAGCATATCCACCGCATCCGCCTTTCTGTCATTCATAAAAAGTAAGCATAGCGCAACTATTAAGACAGCCAGGCATGTGCATTGCAGAGCGCGTCCTTTTTTTCCGCTTTCATTCTCACTTGCGTCCGTCTTTTTCCTGCGGCGGTATCCGTATGCCAGGCGAACTGCGCACAGCAAAACATAATATATCACTACCTGCCATACCCTGGGTCTTCCCGTCAGCAGAGTGTGAAAAGGAAGTTTTAAAAACAGGCGGCAGACAAATTCATACAATCGCAGCACCAGATCCGCCGGTTTCAGCAAAAAAACCAGACGGAAAATCCCGCCCGCGATGCCGCTGATCAGAATAACCGACAGAAGCGGCACCAGCAAAAGGTTCAGGATCAGCGAATATAGCGGAAATTCAAAGTAATACCAGAGCAGCACCGGCATTGTGGCAAGAGAAACTCCGAGCGTGGCAGCGAGCGCGGACTTGCCGAACATCGGAGCAAACAGCGCAATCCCGAATACAGCCAGAAATGACAGAAGAAAACCGGCATCCGTCAGGTATTCTCTCCTGAAACACAACAGTAGCAATCCGGAGAAAGCCATTGCGGTCAGCATATCGTAGGTTCGCTCGGTCAGATCCGCCACAATCTGCATCATCAGCATCACCGAGGCTCTCACGACAGAACTGCCGCCTCCCACCAGAAAACCGTAAAACAAAAGCAGGCATCCTCCGGCCAAAGCCGCAACACAAAGCGGTACACCCGTTCTGCGCAGCAGTTTGTAAAAGGACAGACCGATCAGCGAGATGTGAAGACCCGAGATCGCCAGAATATGGGCAATCCCGTTTTGCCTGTACAGATCCCTGATCTCCGTATCCATCCCGCCTCTTTCTCCCAAAACCATGGCCGACAACACGGACCCCCTTGTTTCTCCTATCGACTGCCTGTAAAACAGATCCGTACTTTCCCTAAGGCGTGCCATTTTCTCTAAAGGCCCCGCCTTCTGCTTTTGTGTCTTCAAAAGCTCACCCTGAAAAACCTTGAATCCATACCCCTTTTTGTAATAATAATCCGCTTCGTCAAACTGTCCTTCATTTTCCGCATGCGAAAACAGGGCCGCTCTTCCGCAGATCCTGACTCTGCTTCCGATAACCGCCCGATATTCTTCTTTCATATAGCATATCACTTTGGCTTTTCTGCCATTCCCGTCAAATAGATTTTGAAATTGGTCCGAACCGACCTCTGATGCGGTGGGGGATCCACCGTTATGAGCATAAGCGGCATCTGAAAGATGCCAGATCAAGTGACCGTTTTTCATCTCGCGCTTTTGCAGCACACCCTGCAGAATGATACCGGAATCATTCTCCGGCAGATCGGGCGGCTGCGCCTGAAAAGGCAGCAGCTGCCATAAAAAGAGCAGGATCGCAAAAAGCGCAGCATACAGACACAGCGGTCTTCTTATCCGCATAGCGCCTCCTTTATTTTTTGCAATTACCCATCTTCCTCCCCTGTTTTTTCATCGGACTTTTCTGTCTGTTCTTCGGCCTCATTTACCCCGGCCGTAGTATTGAGCAGATCCAGATTCCTGTCGTACTGCTCCTCCAGCGAATATTTTTCCCTGAACAGAAGCTGCGTTTCTCCGTTGACGGAGATCTGCACACGGTTGACACTGGCCAGCTCCACCAGCGAGTTTACGATGGAATACAATGCCACCTCCGGCGTTACATCCAGCGTCTGGGCCAGAAAACCACTGTCAAAACTCACGTAGCAGATACCATCCTTTTGTGTGGCATTCAAAAGCCTTGTATCGGCATTAATGACCGGATATGCGCCTTTTGCCATCTCATCTTCCGTCGTTCCCACCAGCAGTTGTTCCACGACCAGTTTTTCCACGGGGATGTTGCTGGAGTAAACAATATCTCTGTCTATCTTTACCAGTCTGTCACCCTCTTCATTGGCAAAATATAACGACAGCGTAACTTTTTCCTCCGTATTGATCTCATTGCCGCTGTTATCGATGAACTGATCGGCCCGCATGATACCGACAGGCTCTCCGGTGCTGCTGGTCAGCGCATTTCCCGCCACCTCAAAGGTGCAGTACGTGATCCCCGGCACCTGCGTCAGCGTCCTTACAATTGCCGCGCGGGACAAAATCTCTCCGCTCGTTGACAGATTAAAGTAATCTTCGGAGAACTCCAGATAGACCGTTTCATCCGCCACCGTCATCACCGGTATCGTGACTTCCTCAGGAATTGCCGCTCTGAAGTTCGTATCCCTGGGCTGATCCTGCAGCCTGTTCAAAAGCAACTGCAGCAACTCTGTCTGCTTATTGACATCTGTCTGAAACTCATAGGATCTGACCATCGTTTCATCCATGTTGACCATATAGATCTGATATACGCTGCCCGTTTCCTTTTCCCCGCTTTCGCCGCAGGATGCCAGCAGCATCACTGCCAGGAGGCAGATCAGTAATATTCCGGTCTTTTTCACGCTATTTACCCTCCTGACTTCGCAGATAGATCAACGGTATCTTGACAAAAAAGCGGGTTCCTTCTCCTTCTCTGCTCTCAAGCTGAATGGATCCCCTGTGCATCAAAATGGCGCTCCTGGCTATGGCAAGTCCCAGACCATTTCCGCCGATCTCTTTGGAATGGGATTTGTCAACCCTGTAAAAACGCTCAAAGATATGCTCCTGCGCCGCCTGCGGGATCCCGATACCGTTATCCTCCACCGTAATGTTCGCAAACTGATGGTCCGCATCACAGATCACTTTTACATATCCGGAGTCCACATTGTATTTAATGGCATTTTCGATCAGATTTGAAAGCGCCAGGGTCAGTTTGACCTCATCCGCCTCCAGTCTCACTTCCCGCACGCTTTCAAACAGTACGTCGATATTCCTCTGCTTGGCGATGGGACGCAGTCTTCTCATCAGACGTTCCAGCAGCTCATTCAGCGAAATGCTCTCGATGTTCATGTCCGCCGCTCTTTTATCCAATCTGACCAGAGACAGCAGATCCGTGATGATCTTGTTTTCACGATCGATCTCATCGGCAATATCCACCATAAACTCCTTATAAAGCTCTACCGGAACGTCTTCCTGCTGCAGCAGTGAATCAGCCAGCACCTTCATGGAGGTAATAGGGGTCTTAAGCTCATGCGACACATTGGAAACAAATTCCTGTCTGGATTCATCTACCGCCTTCATCCTGCCGAGCAGGTTATTAAAGGCAGCTATGATATGCTCCGTCTCTATATAATCCGGCACGGAGATTTGTTCCGTCTGGTATCCGTCCTTGATCTCACTGATGGCCGTCGTAACCTTGTCAAAAGGGCGCACCAGAAGATCTGACAGCACCCAGGCTATGGCAAGGAGCAGGACGCCTGTCAAGAACTGCAAAACCATGGCTCTGGAGCTCAAAATCTCCAGATTGGTACGGATATTGTCAGCGGAAACACTGGTCAGCATGACACCCTTGACTGCCTGGATATCCTCCGGATTCTCGTCATACAATTCGGAATTCTGCCGCAGCACAGTGTCCACGATGGGGGTCGTCACTTCGATATAATAGTTTTCTTCATCGTAATGGGAAGTGGATTCACCTTTCAGCGTGCGCATGACCTCCTCGGAGATCATAGTCTTTCCCTCGCTGATCCCGTATGTATCCTTGATGATATTACAGCTCTGGTCGATGATGATGACCCTGCCGTCATAGATATCCGACAGCATACCCAGCTCCGCATTGATGATCTCGGATGAATTGTCTGTCAGATAATTATATGTGATCAGATGATTGGCAACAATCTTACACTGATTTTGAATATCATTGATCCTGGCGAGAACCGAGCGGTTCGTATAACTGCGCAGGATCGTGGTACGCAAAAGGACGGTCGGTATAATACCGACCAATAATATGATGATAAAAATGCGCATCCTCAAAGAGCGCAGAATATGCAGTCTGGAAAGACGCTGTGCTATCTTTGTCTTCAACCTGTATCAACCCTTAAAAAAGTAACCCATACCCCATTTTGTATGCACATATCTCGGCTCACTGGAATTAAGCTCCACCTTTTCGCGAAGCCGTCGGATATGCACATCCACTGTCCTGACATCTCCGGGATAATCGGCACCCCATACCATGGTCAGCAGCTTTTCCCTGCTGTAGACCTGATTCGGGTGAGTAGCCAAAAGCTCAAGCACATCAAATTCCTTGGCTGTCAGACGTATCTCTTTTCCGGCAATGGTCACTCTTCTGTTATCCTGTTCTATGACCATATCGCCGGATATGATCTCACGGCTTTTATTTTCCGGCACGGCCTTCGTCTGGGTACGCCGCACGATCGCCTTGATCCTTGCCTTGACCTCCAGTATATTAAAGGGCTTCGTAATATAATCATCCGCGCCGTATTCCAGACCCAGAATCTTATCCATATCCTCGCCCTTGGCGGTCAGCATCATCACGGGAACCGATGAAAACTCTCTGATCTGCTGCAGAGCCTCAAACCCCGTGAGTCTGGGCAGCATGACATCCAGCAGGATGATATCAAAATTGCCTTCTCTGGCTTTATCGACTGCCTCCTGTCCGTCATAGGCCGTATCCACTTCCATGCCATCCTGTTCCAGTGAAAAACGGATTCCTTTTACGATCAGTTTTTCATCATCTACGATCAATACTTTGATTGCCATACTCTATACCCGTATCTTGTCCTTTATTTTCTGAAACAGTTTATCTCCGATACCGGAGACATTCCGTATTTCCTCTATCGACGCAAAACTGCCATGTTCGTTTCGGTAAGCGACGATTCCTTCTGCCTTGCTCTGTCCGATGCCCGGAAGCGTCATCAACGTCTGCTCGTCAGCCTGATTGATATCAATCCTGTCCTCTCCGGCCGCCGCAGTCAGCGTATCCGCTTCCATCACTGCCGCTCCTGTCGCATCAGCCGCTCCGCCTTCTGCCTGCATTTTTTCCCACTCTTCCGTGGTCGGGATTCTGATCAGCGCACCGTCCGTAACAACAACTGCCTGGTTCACGGCATCCGGCGCAGCATCCTCACAAAGCCCTCCGCTTTTTTCGATCGCTTCAAATACCCTGGCTCCCTCACTCAGCTCATAAACTCCGGGGCTGTTCACCGCACCGCATACCTGCACGTAGATATTTGCCGGATCTTTTATCTGTTCCGTTGACTTTTCCGTTGAAGCAAAAGCCTCTCCGGCGCTTTCATCCTCCGATGCACCGGTCCGGTTATCCTCCGCCTGCGCAAAAGATTCCGAATCCGCATTGTCCTCAAGAACCGTACCGTAATCGTATGTATCCGCTTGACCGCAGCCCGAAAATATTATAACTAAAAACAGAACTCCCAAAAAACCGGGGAGCTTACGAAATATCTCTGAACTCATAGACACACTCTCCTTTAAAAAAGGATCTTTGTGTCAGCCGCATCTTCATTTTATGTCAAAAAACGGACTCAGGCAAGAACTTTTAAAAATTTGCCTGATTTTTGTCGCTGCCTTCGATCTGGGTTACCATCTGCTGCTGAAGCTGCTGCATCAGCTCACCCGCATCTTCCCCCTCCCAGATTCCGGTCAGTGTCATTTCAAGCTGCATCCAGAAATTGCTCGCTTCCATGATCTTGGGAAGACCAATGCTCTTTTCGTAGGCTGTCAGACAGATCTGTCTCTCGGCAGGTATCGCCGTCTGATATGCCGGCAGATAATCCGTCCTCTCCATCAGGATATCTCCCGTTTTGCTGCACAGATAAGCGGCAAAATCCTCAGCCGCATCCGTATTTTCGCCAAATCCGTTAACCGCTACCACACCGGTCACAGACAGAGAACGGGACGCAAGACTTTCATTGATATCCGGCAAAAGCGCCACTCCGTACTCTCCGGCAAGGCTTCCGTTTGCACGTGCCTCTTCCAGCTTTTTAAAGGCATCCGTACCCGCAATGGTAAAGAGAGTTTTTCCTTCAATAAATTCCTGCAGGATGGAATCATAATCCGACTCCTTGGCTTCTATGGAGAAAAACTGTTTCAGCCCGCTGTAAGCCTCCATGCAGGCGCTGGTTTTTTCATTGTACAGATCCACAGCGGATGCATCATCTCCGCATTCACCGCCCATCTGCATATAGGCTCCCGCAAAGAAATAATTGTAGAATACATCCGTTACATCCCATTTCAGAATAGCCTCCATCCCTTCCGGCGCATCATAATCATTCGCCAGATTCAGAATGTCTTCAAACGTCTTCGGCACCAGCTCTTCTCCCGTAACGGCAGCATATTCCGTCTGCTCCTGTGCGGTGTTCATTTCTGCATTCTCAAGATCGGCTCCCTCTGCCAGCATTGCTTCGGTCTGCGCCATGGCCGCCTCTCCCTCCGCCATATCCTGCATCGCCTGATTATGAGCCTCGGCCATGGTTTCAAGATAGGTCTTATTATAGAAAAACAGCGGCGTTTCGAAAAACAGTGGATACGCCGTCTTCCTGCCCCGATAGGTCACGGCGTTTTCCGCCGCCCGACAATATTCGGAAGTGAGCTCTGACCACTTTTCTTCCGGTATTTCTTTTGCGATCCCTGACAGATATGCTTTTTCAAGAGTATCATTGGTCGTCAGAAAAAGATCACAAATATCCTCCTGTGACTCTGCCACGGAGGCGCGGTAAATCTCATCGGAATAATCTCCCTGCGGTCTCAGAACCGGAAGCACTCTGATATCTTCATGCTCGGCCATGTAACGCATGGCGCTCTCCTGCAGATAATCCGTCATACCCTGATCCGTATAATACAGCCGCAGCGTAAGCTTACGGTAACTGCCCGTCTGCGCTGCAGCTTCTCCGGATTCATCGTCGCCGTCTTTTGCATCCTGTGTCAGCTCAGCACCTTCCTCCTCTGCCCGTCTCTGCGGGGCTTTGTCATTATTTGACACCCCTCTTCCCCAGACAGCCACCAGCATGACCAGTACCAGAATGATGGAATAAATACGTCCTCTCATCAAAGAGCTTCCTCCAGGATCCTGCACATCTCATCCACATCCGCTTCGGTGATCACAAGAGGCGGCATAAAACGGATGATATTTGTCCCTGCATTGATCAGAACCAGTCCGTTTTCCAGACATCTGTTTATGATATCGCCCACAGGGTGCGTAAACTCCAATCCCTGCATCAGACCGATTCCCCTTCTGTCCACGATATCACTGTGCTTTTCTGCAATCCCGTCCAGCTTGTCAGCAAGATAGCCGCCTACCTTTTCCGCATGACCGGCTATATCTCTTTTTTCAAAAATATCCAGTACCTTGGATACCGCCCTGCAGACCAGAGGATTACCACCGTATGTGGTTCCGTGATCTCCCGCCACCAGAGAAGCGGATGCTAATTTTTCGCTCATCAGAAAGGCTCCCACGGGAACACCGCAGCCCAGTGCCTTTGCTACCGACATGGCATCCGGTTTTACACCATACCGCTGCCAGGCAAACATCCGGCCTGTCCGTCCCATACCGCACTGTATCTCGTCCAGCATCAGCAGAATATCCCGCTCATCACAGAGAGCACGCAGTTTTTTCAGAAAATCCTCTGTAGCGGGATGAATACCGCCTTCACCCTGTACCGTCTCCAGCAATATCGCACAGGTCTTGTCATTTACAAGCTCCATCACGCTGTCAATGTCGTTCATCCGTGCAAATCTGATATTGCCTATCATCGGTTCAAATGCCTCACGATAATGGGGATTGCCGGTCACGGACAACGCCCCAAAGGTCCTGCCATGGAAAGAATGCTCCATTGCAATGATCTCATGATCGGTGCTGCCATCCTTCAAATATGCATATTTTCTTGCAGTCTTGATCAAGCCCTCCACGGCCTCGGCGCCGCTGTTTGTGAAGAACACTCTCTCAAGCCCCGCTGCCTTTGTCAGTTTTTCCGCCGCCTCTATGGCCGGCACATTATAATAATAATTGGATATATGCGTCAATTTCCCGATCTGATCGCTCAACGCTTCGACCAGCTCCTGCTCCAGCTCCTGATCTCCGTAGCCCAGGGCATTGACTGCGATACCGCTGCAGAAGTCCAGATACTTTTTGCCGTCGGTGTCATAAAGATACACGCCGTTTCCATGATCAAAAACAACCTGATATCTGTTATAGGTATGCAGCCACTTGCTTTCCGCCCGTTCGATGTATTCTTTCATCCTCTCACTCCTTCTCACAATTCTTCGTCTCTTTTTACGATTGCAGTACCAACTCCTTCATCGGTAAATATCTCCAACAGTAAGCAATGGGCAACTCTTCCGTCCAGAATATGAACCCTGCCCACACCACTTCTGACTGCCTCAATGCAGCCGGAGAGCTTGGGCAGCATACCGCCTCCGATCAAGCCCTCTTTGATCAGCGCATCCGCCTGATTCACCGACAGTCTGGATATAAAGCTGTCCTTGTCATTGACATCACGGTATAAGCCCTCGATATCTGTCAAAAATGCCAGCTTTTCCGCTCCTACCGCTCTGGCAATTGCGCAGGCAGCATCATCCGCATTGATATTGTAGGATGCAAAATCATCTCCCAGACCGATTGGCGCCACGATAGGCAGGAAATCCTTTTCCAGCAGATCAAACAGTATCTTGGGATCTACCTCTCTGACGTCTCCCACAAAACCGATATCCTCACCGTCAGAGTACTTTTTGTCAACCCTGAGCATACCTCCGTCTTTACCACTGATGCCGATTGCCCGAACGCCCAGCTCCTCCACCATAGTGACCAGTCTCTTGTTGACTTTGGATAATACCATCTCTGCGATCTCCATGGTAGCTTCATCCGTTACCCTCAGGCCGTTGACAAAACGCGGCTCCATTCCCGCCTTTTCCACCCAGCTGCTGATCTCCTTGCCACCTCCGTGAACAATAATCGGTTTAAACCCTACCAGCTTTAAAAGCGTCACATCCTGGATCACGCTGCGCTGCAGCTGCGGATTTGCCATCGCCGAACCGCCGTATTTGACCACAATGATCCTGCGGTTGAATTTCTGGATATAAGGCAGCGCTTCTATAAGCACCGCTGCCTTTTCCATGATCCTGTTCATATCCTTATCGTTCATGCTCTGCTCCTTTACTGATTAAAACGTACTATATTGTTTTCATTTAAAGTAAAATCATAATAATTGAGATCTTCTCTTTTGGTCCAGCCGATCTCTTTCCAGAAAGCATTGCCGATATCATTCTGGGTAAAAGCGATCAGCGAAACCTTATTGATCCCTTCCTCCTGCAATTTCTGCATGCAGTGAACCACCATCTGTCTCCCGATCCCCTGCAGCCTGTGACCGGGATGTACGCACACATGATACATACAGCCGCGCCTGCCGTCATGACCGCAAAGGATCGCGCCGACGATCTCTCCATCCTTTTCCGCCACTGCACTGATCCCCGGATTCCTGTTTATAAAACGCTCCACCCCTGCTTTTGAATCATCCAGGCTGCGGATCGCAAATCCGCTGATGCTCATCCACAGACTGCGGATCTGCTCGTAATCCTCTATTGTCATGGACCGGATCAATACTTTTTGTTCCGATTTCTGTCTTGTCTCTGCCGACATTTTTTATTCCTCACAGTTTTACAGCCCCTGCACCATCACTTTTTATCCTGCATACCGCCACCGGACAAATCAGGGGAATGCCGGTACAAGTCTCAGACCCTCTGCCTCATCTTCGCCAAACATCAGATTCATATTCTGCACCGCCTGTCCTGCGGCACCCTTGACAATATTGTCAAGCGCTCCCATCATGACAACCCTGCCGACTCTCTCATCAATCACAAAATTGATATCCGTATAATTGCTGCCTTCCACCCACTTGGTTTCCGGACAGACACCCTCATCCAGCAGACGGATAAAGGTCTCTTTTCCGTAGCAATCCTCATACACCTTGAAAAGCTCCTCTCTGGTGGGGTAGCTGCCATCCGCCTTTTTCCTGAGGGTAGCATACTCCGTCACCAGTATACCTCTGTTCATGGGAACCAGATGCGGCGTAAAACTGATCTTCATCTCCCTGCCCGCGGCAACGGAAAGCTCCTGCTCGATCTCGGGCGTATGTCTGTGGCTGGTCACTCCGTAGGCCTTGATATTTTCATTCACTTCACAGAAAAGATTCTGAACCTTGGCGCCGCGTCCTGCTCCGGAGGTACCGCTCTTGGCATCAATGATCAGCGTATCCGGATCGATCAGCCCCGCCTTAACCAATGGGTAAGCCGTCAGGATCGAGCAGGTCGTATAACAGCCGGGATTAGCCAGGAGTCTGGTCTTTTTCACCTCTTCACGATACAGCTCGGACAGACCGTATACGGCTTTTTCGATCAAATGCGGTGATTTATGTTCCAGATTATACCATTTCTCATAGACTGCCACGTCCCTGATCCTGTAATCCGCGGACAGATCGATGACCTTGCACTTTTCCAGTATCTCTTCATTTAAAACGCCTGCCAGAAATCCCTGCGGCGTTGCAGTAAAGATCACATCCGCTTCCTCTGCCAGCGTCTGAAGATCGTCATCCCTGCACACATCTTCCACGAGCTTGAAACAGTTGCCGTAAACCGAGGCAAACTTTTTGTCAATGTAGCTTCTGGAACCATACCAGACAATCTGAGCATTTTTGTGCCCTAATAATAATCTGACAAGCTCGGAGCCCGCATAACCCGTCGCTCCGATAATACCCACTTTAATCATATGCACCTCCGAAAAAAATCCTACTTTATATAGTACAATGGACTCAAATCGTAATCAAGTCCCAGTTCATTCCCTTTGCAGGGCCGGATTGTGATTGCATAATCATACACCTTTTTTGCATAATATGCAATAATTTTTTATTTTATACATTATTTCGGCAATTATTCACAATATTATGCAAAAATAATACTTGCATTTCAAATATGTCTGGTGTATAGTTTGTTTTAGACGTTAAAGCCGACAATGCTAAGGAGGATCTGAACATGAAAGAAAAAGTAGTACTTGCCTATTCCGGCGGACTTGATACCACTGCTATCATTCCCTGGTTAAAGGAAAATTACGATTATGAAGTCATTTGTGTCTGTGTAAACTGCGGACAGGAGAGCGAACTGGATGGTCTTGAGGAACGCGCCAAACTCTCCGGTGCCGAGAAGCTCTACATCGAGGATATCACCGATGAGTTCTGTGATGAATATATCGTTCCCTGTGTCCAGGCTCATGCGGTATATGAGAACAAATACCTGCTCGGTACATCCATGGCACGCCCCGCCATTGCCAAGAGGCTGGTTGAGATCGCACGTAAAGAAGGGGCTGTAGCCATCTGTCACGGCGCTACCGGCAAGGGTAATGACCAGATTCGTTTTGAGCTGGGCATCAAGGCTCTGGCTCCCGATCTGAAGATCATTGCAGCATGGCGCAGTGATAAGTGGACCATGAACTCCCGCGAAGAGGAGATTGATTACTGCAAACAGCACGGTATTGACCTTCCCTTTGACGCTTCTCACTCCTACAGCCGCGACCGCAACCTGTGGCATATCAGTCATGAAGGGCTGGAGCTGGAGGATCCTGCCAACGAGCCGGACTTCGATCATCTGCTGGTACTGGGTACCACACCTGAAAAAGCCCCCGATGAAGGTGAGTATGTCACCCTGACCTTTGAGAAAGGCGTTCCGACTTCTATCAACGGTGAAAAAATGAAGGTATCCGATATTATCCGCAAGCTGAACGCTCTGGGCGGAAAGCACGGTATCGGTATCATAGATATCGTAGAGAACCGCGTAGTCGGCATGAAGAGCCGCGGCGTTTACGAGACCCCCGGTGGAACCATCCTGTACGAAGCGCATCAGCAGCTCGAAGAACTGATTCTGGATCGTGACACCTATCGCACCAAAGAGGAAATGGGCAATCTGTTCTCCCAGATCGTATACGAAGGAAAATGGTTCTCTCCTCTGCGTGAGGCAGTTCAGGCATTCATCGAGAGTACGCAGCAGTATGTGACCGGTGAGGTAAAAATGAAGCTCTACAAGGGTAATATCATCAAAGCTGGCACCACTTCCCCTTACTCTCTTTACAATGAGAGTATCGCAAGTTTTACGACCGGTGATCTGTATGACCATCATGACGCTGAGGGCTTTATCAACCTGTTTGGCCTGTCAACCAAAGTACGCGCCATGAAAATGGCTGAAGTAAACAAGTCATGAATTTGAAGCTGAGCCTGATTATTTATATTCTGGTGATGAACATCTCCGGTTTTGCTCTGATGGGCATAGACAAAAACAGAGCCCGAAAAAAGGCCTGGCGGATACCGGAGGCAGCTCTGTTCCAGTTCGCACTGTTCGGCGGCAGCATCGGCAGCATCATAGGAATGTATGTGTTCCGTCACAAGACCAGACATTGGTATTTTGTGGCGGGAATGCCTCTGATCCTGATCCTGCAGCTGACAGCCATATATTTGATCAGCCGCCTGCCCATCACCATCAGCTACCTGTAAATCCGTTGCTGACAGCTTTCTGACTCTGCTGCGCCTGACAGCTTACGGCGCAGCAGAGTTTTTTGAGGTAAGCCCCATGTATATCGCCATCGTTGCAGACAATGTAGCAGACCGCAAACAGGCAGAGCGCCTTTTGGACAGAGCCAATACCGCCCTGTCCCCCCAGCTCGGCACTCTGTATATATCCTCCTTTGGAGACGAAACAGCATTTTTACATGCCTGTATGAAATTCGATCTGTTCCTTCTTGATTTTGATCACGATATATCACATTCTCTGCAGGTGGTCTGTCGGCTGCGTCAGATGAACGCTCCGGGGATCGCTGTCATCTGCAGATCCGATTCGGAATCCATTCCCCATGACGAAACCATTCAGGACATTTGCACGCTTGATAAACCCATCCTGACAGCTCCTCTTCACAAGACCATTACCGATGCCTGCTTAGAGGTGTCAAAAAAACGAAGCAGGCAAAAACTGATCGAACTGCGCTCGGAAGACGGAACGCACTATGTCCCCAAAGATGACATCATGTATGTGACCATTGATGACATTTCTCACAAGCTCTGCTACCATCTTTCCACCGGAGAAAAAATAAATCTCATCGGCACAACCAGGGACATGGACAATACCCTGGGCAGCTATGAGGAATTTCGTCAGAAATTGAAAAACGTCTGCTTTAATACGAATTATATCAGCCGGGACAATGAAAAAAGCATCCTCCTTTCAAACGGAGAACGCTTTTCATATCCATTATTACACCGGTTTTTCCGAGACAAATGACCGATCAGATTGTCAGTATGATACCACCCTCAGAGGCGTACAGCGTGCTCACGCCCGCCATATTCTGCACCAGCACAGGTCGACATCCCAACACCTTTTCACACAACACCCTGACCCGCTCCGCCCTCTGGGGCGCATTGCAATGAGTAATCATAAGCGGTCTTGTATGTGAATCCGGCTTTTCCTTTTTGATGATGTCGATCATCTTGATTAATGCCTTTTTCATTCCGACTGCCTGACCAAGCTGCCGAATCTCCCCAACAGGCGTGGAGCCGAGGATCGGTTTAATGGAAAGAGTACCCGCCACGAGTGATTTCAGTCCGCTCAGACGTCCGTTTTTTCGCAGAGCATCCAGATTATCCAATACAAAATATGTGGTCAGCTCATCCCGAAACTTCTCCGCTTTTTTTACTATCTCATCAAAATCCTCACCGGCCTCTGCCATAGCCTGGATCTGATATGCGATTTGTGTCTCACCGCAGGAAGCGGAACAGGAATTGATCACATGAATATTTCTGTCCGGATGATCCTCCAGATACATGGTCCTGGCCAGCTCTGCACTGTTGTAGCTGCCACTGAGGGGTGCAGACAGTGTCACCACATATATATCCGTTCCCTCCCCGGTGTCATAAGCGCGCATATACCTCTCAGGTGAAGGACAGGCTGATTTGGCTACCGTCTCTGAGGCCGCCACCCGACGCAGGAAATCTGCCTGATCAAATGCCGCATCATCCCAGGTTCTGAAATCTCCCACCTGCAATTCCAACGGTACCAATTCAAAATGCGGATCGTTCTTCTTTTCCTCCGGAAGTTCTCCGCAACTATCCATTACAATTTTATAGCTCATGACTCTCCTTCAAACCTCATCAAGTAGTTTTAATTACTATGTATCATAGCACGAAATATCACTTTTGAAAAGGGGTATTGAAAAATATGCTTTTTTTCTGTATCCTAAAGTGAATGACAAACCATCTGCCATTTCGAAATCTGCGAATGTGAGGAAGAAAATGATCGCTCTGAGATTTGAAAGATCCGAAGATATATGGGAATTATTATTTCGTAAAGATACCTTTGACAGCTTTCTGCTGCAGGAAGCCTCTCTGGAACATGATTATGCCATGACACTGGAGCATTCCGCCGCCGGCGGACAGGACGTGCCCTACAGCCGCGTCCGTCCCCTGCTGAATGCTTTTATCCGGCAGACAGAGAATCCGGCAGAAAATATCCCGTCTCCAAAGGGGCATATCGTACTGAAAGCCTCCGATGGCTACCAGAAAAGTCTGGTGTCAAAGCCGTCCTTTACATCCGATCCGGACATCATAAAAGGACTGATCCTCACCTTCCGGCTGGAAAACGAAACCTTCACTGTTTTGACCGGAATATCCTATCAGTCCTTTACGCTCGACAAAAGCATTGATACCCTGTGGGATCAGGCGATCCTCAGATCATTCGATCATATGAACATCGCCTTTACACAGCTTTGACCCCGGCGCTGCTACCGCCTGTCAGTCACCCAGATATGCGATCACTTCCACCTCACAAAGCACATTCTTAGGGAGCGTCTTGACCGCTACGCAGCTTCTGGCCGGCTTATTCTCCGTAAAATACTCCGCATACACCTCATTAAAAGCTGCAAAATCATTCATATCCGCCAAAAAACAACTCGTCTTGACTACCTTGCCGAAATCGGCGCCGGCAGCCTCCAGCAGTTTTCCCACATTTTCAAGTGCCTGTCTGGCCTGCGCCGCTATCGTAGCCTCTGCCAGCTCTCCCGTTTCAGGTATGATGGGAATCTGTCCCGAAGCAAAAAAGAAATCTCCTGCAACGATCCCCTGTGAATAAGGTCCTATTGCAGCAGGTGCTTTCTGCGTACTGATTACTTTCATTTCCAATACCTCCGTTTTTTCTTTTTATTCAGCAAAACTGACTGTCACATAAAAACCTCTGTGGTTTTCTTCAATCGCCACCACCGTTCCTTCTCTGACCTTCAGTCTGTCTCTGAGCTGTATATTGGCCGACATGGCCAGTGAGGGATCTATCGTATAGTAATAGCTGCCCGGAAGCTCGCCTTCCGTTACCGTCACGGCATCTCCCTCTTGCAAAAGACCGGACCTTTCCATTTTGAATTTCATCTCTCTCATTGCTTACTCCGCCAGCAATCTCTGGATATCCATCTCATGCTCATCCAGGAGCTTATCGCCCGATGCGTCAAACCCGTTTTCCTCTTCTGCATGATCCGGTTTATTCTGCCCTGCCCCCGGCAGTTCCTCTCTCTCCAACAATCTGGTAAATACCTCCACCACATTCGGATCAAACTGCGTTCCGGAGCACCTGCGCAGCTCGGCAATTGCATCTTCCTCCGGCATGCCCTTATGGTAAGGTCTGTCGTTAACCATAACATCATGGGAGTCCACCGCAGCAATCACTCTGGCGATCAACGGGATTTCCTCTCCTTTCAGACCATTTGGATAACCCGTTCCGTCCCATTTCTCATGATGACACAAAATTCCTTCGGCGATCTCAGCCAGTTCCGGAGAACTTTTTGCGATCCTGTAGCCTTTGACCGTGTGTTGCTCTATGACCGTTCTTTCCTCAGGCGTCAGCTTGCCTTTTTTCTTGATGATATCCTGCGGGATTGCGACTTTTCCGATATCATGCAGCGCGGCAAGCAGCTCCAGCCTTCCAATAACGGCATCCGAAAGACCCATTTCCCGCCCCAGGCGGGCAGCCATCCTCCTGGTGCGCTCCACATGTTCCTCTGTCTGAAAATCGCTTTCCGCCAGTGTCTGCTTGAGAGAATTGACCAGTGAACTCGAAGCCGATTTTTCCTTGAGCATCTTCTTATTCTGCATACTGCTTCGTGCATCCTGCAGCAGCTTATCCATGGATGTTTCACAGCTGTCCTTGGTAGCGATACCGTACTCCAGAGAGACGGGCATCCGGTCATAAAATTCCAGCACCTCGTCTCTGATATTATCCATGATCTCACTGGCATCGGCATCACTGGTGCGTTCAAATACCACTACAATATCACCGTTATCCAGTTTGGCGCAGAACGAATTTTCACCTGCCCGCCTCCGGATATAACGGGCAATCTGCTTCATAACACCATCACCGTATTCAGTGCCATATGCTTCATTGATCCCCCGCATACCATCCACGTTACAAACGACCAGGGATGTGGGCCAGTACTCCTCATCATCCCATTGTGGCATCTGGGTGTAAAAACTCTGTTTGTTAAAAAATCCCGTTATCGAATCATAGAGCATTGACCTCTCCAGTTCAAAATACGTCTGCCTGTGTGTCGTCACATCATGAAATACAAACAACCGGCCGATCAGTCTGCCCACTTCATCCTTCAAACAGGAAAAATGGCACTCCATGATCCTCTGTTTTTCATTTTCCGTATATGTCCAGTCGAATTCCTGATCATATTCCACGCCTACGAGTCCCTTGAACTGCTGCTCCCTGACAAACTCATCAAGCGTAAGCCTGCCGTTAACCCAGGCAAGATCCGGCATGATGCTCTCCAAAAGCACACTGTGATCCACCAACAGACCCTCATAATCGAAAAGGATAATGGGATCCTCCAAATGTTCGAATATCATATTTCTCGTGATGGAAAGTGTTGCCGATCTCAGGTAATTAAAAGTGTAATAATACAAAGCAAGACCCACAACCACATAGAAGATAGGCGTCAGATCCACATAGGACGGGAAGATCCCGATCAGATAAATGGTATAAAAGACAAGCGCCAGGAACATACTGGCAATAGGACCGTAATATCTGTTCAGATAAGCCTTCGGAGTTTCCCTGCACTTCCGGATCAGCAGAATGATCGTTGTTATGATCAGCAGGACATTAAAGACCATATGTACATAGAAAAGCGGGTGCGGATCATATGTCAGTACCTCTCCGTTACCGATTTGAAAGCCGCGATAGGATAAAGCGATTCCGGTAAAGGGATTGACCAGCATAAAGACAGAATCCACTACCATATAAGAGATCGCAACAATCCTGATCAACTGCGGAAATCTGCTCTCCCACCCCAGATAAGCGATCACATACTCCAGATAGAAATAGAGCATCAAATCCATAAGTATAAAGGATATGGAACAACCAAAGGACTGTACCAGGGGAAAAGCAACCACAAAATTCAGCGTATAAAACAGAATCATCAGGAAATTCATCAGCATTCCAACACCAAGTTTTCTTGCAATCTTGGATTCCCGCTTATACGCCTTTTGCACAAAGAAGGCATTTATTAACGCCGAAATCATATACGGCGCCCAAATATTGCTTCCGATCAATGCCCTTTCCCTCCGGTAGTCTGTTGGGAACTGTTCCTCTCACCCTGCAGCAGTTCCTTAAATCAGTTCTGTTTCAATGAAAGCGCCTGCTGATGCAACTCCTCTACAATGTTCAAAACCTCATCCACCGTTTTGGTATTACGTTCACTGGACTCATATGTCTCATTGGAATGAGCTGAAACTTCTTCCATAATGGCGGAAATACTCTGGATTGATTCAACAATCTTCTTGTTGGCATCTGACAGACGATCGACTGACTTGATAAGTCCTCCGGCATTGTCCTCAATGGATGAAGTATCGGTCTGGATAGCACCCAGACTTTTAACTGTTTCAAGCGCGACCACGTGCTGTTTTTCACTACCCTCTATGAAGGTTTTGATGGCTTTGGCCACATCCGAAAGCTTGTTGTCGATGTTGGAGATCAATGTCTGAATATCATCTGTCGCTCCCTGTGTCTGATTGGCAAGATTGGAAATCTCCGTTGCCACAACGGCAAACCCTCTGCCCGCCTCACCGGCTCTGGCTGCTTCAATGCTGGCATTAAGCGCCAAAAGTGATGTCTGATCCGCAACATTATTAATCAATTCAACAATAGTCTGCATCTGCTGTGTATAGCCTTCCAGATCCTGCAGCTCTCTGGAAGCCGCATCCGAATATGCTCTCGATGCCTCTACCTCTTTCTCCAGATTATCCATATTCTGAGAGCCCAGAGCCACCGCATCTCTTGTCTCCTTGACACTGCTCACAATGCCATCAGCATGCCGTGATACCTCTTCGATCCGATTCTGAATCTCCTCTGTCATGATCATCTGCGTCTGTACCGATTCCGCAGATTCGCTGCTGCCTGTCCTTACCTCTTCCATGGAGGTACAGGTTCTGTTCATCGCTTCATCCAGCGAATTCATCCTGCCGATCACCTGATCAATACCGTCAGTGATCCGACCGGACACTTGCATGATTCGATCCAAAAGGGCGGTGATATTATTCTTCTCCGCTTCCACCATGGCCATATTATCATTGATGATCATTGATCCTGTCCTGGCGATAAACACATTAAAGATACCGCACAGAATCATCAGCATGATCTGAATCTCCGCAGTCACCACATCTTCATTTTCAAAGGTCGTGGTAGCGGCAAAATAAGCCACTGATATCACATTGATAAAATTATAAAGAAGCATTGCGATCAGGGCGAATTTTCTCTCTGCGTAGGAATTCAGAGATATGATCAGCACCAGAGCATAGGTGAACACCAGTTTATTGTTAGCAGTAAACAACATAAATGCCCAAGGTACTGCAAAGCCATACATAATCACATAAGGAATCTTCTTACTGTCGGGGGTCTTTTTGTTCATGATCACCGTCGCCACCGCCGGTCCGATCAGCATAATAAACAGCATCAGATAATTGGCCACCGTTCTGTTATGCTTCACCACTTCCAAAAGGTAGGCCAGCGCTATTACAACAACTGTTGTAATATAACATTCAATAGCGACCTTGTTTCTTCTTGCCATTTCAGAATTGTTCTGCATACCCTCTTCCTTCCTGCTGCTTTTCATTTGCTATACAAAGGTAATGCCCAATGCCCGGATCAAGCATCCGCTGGCAAGACCTATCAGCCACAACAATGCAATGACCTTTGCCGTATCCTTAAAGGGTCTGTTCACCCTCACCAGAACCAACAGGCCGACTCCCGCTCCGACAAGAAGTCCTGCCATCACAGCGCCCTCTCCTATGACTCCGCCCATATAAAGCTGTGTCAACGCCACGGAAACTCCGCAGTTCGGGATCAGTCCGAACAACGATGCCAGAACGATCACGGCATAGGACTGACCTATCGTCACATATTTAATCCCCTGAATCCCGATATATGCCATAAAAGCATTCATCAGGAAGGATATGATGACCACAAACAGAAGGACCTTCAGGCTGTGTTTCAGCGCCGATACAAAAATACCGTCTTTATCACAGTCACAGTGCTCTCTCTCGCACATCTCATGAATGTGATTACCGTGTTCATGACTATGTTTATCGTTCCCACCGTCAATCGGCTCAGCCGCTGCGTTTTGCCCGGTCCCGTCATCGACTTTTTTCTTGACCGGCTCTGCTTTTTCAAGCTTCCTAAGAACCAGATCTATTACGATTCCGGCCACGAAACCGATGAGAGCCTTGGCAAAAAGAATCCTTGCTATGGTGATTGGCGGCGCCTGCGTTGAGATCAGCAGAGGCAGCATCTCATCCGACGTGGACAGATACACTGCAATTAACGATCCCATTGAGATCACTCTGGCGGCATAAAGATTCGAGGCCGCTGCCGAAAACCCGCACTGTGGCAGTGCGCCCAGCAAAGCCCCAAACACCGGTCCCAGCGGGCCGGCATGTTCAAGCCACCCTAACGTCTTCTCTCCCGTATGATGCTCCAGGTACTCCATCAGAATATAAGTCACAAGAAGAAACGGAAAAATCCTCAGCGCATCTACACCTGTGTCCAGCGCCACATCCTTCCAAAACAATATATCCATGACAACTATTGCTCCATTCCGTCTATTCAAACGCCGGTCCGATACCGGCACTCACGATTGATATCCTGTACGATGAACTCATCAGCACACAAAAACCAATAATAAGTATAACATAAAATATTACATTTGAATATTAAAAAAAAGGGGATTTTTAATAAAATAGTCATGAACACTCTCAAAGATGCAAGCTGTCCAGCAAGCCGTCTATGGCTTCATCAAGCTGTGCATACACCCCTTCGAAATCACCGGTATACCACGGATCGTCCACCTCCTGAGTGCTGCCCGCAAACTCCATCATCATATACACCTTATCTTCGGGATCGCCACCTAAAATATGCATCATATTCCGGATATTCCACTTGTCCATACCGATCAGATAGTCAAACGCGGCATAATCAGACTTCTCCATATGCCGTGCCCGTTTTGCGCCAAAATCAGTGATCCCCTTTTCCGTCAGCTTTTTTCTCGCCGGCGGATAAACGGGATTTCCGATCTCCTCATAACTGGTGGCGGCAGACTCAGCATAGACTTTGTTCTCAAGTCCTCGCTCCCTTATCTTCTTTTTGCAAATAAATTCCGCCATGGGCGAACGACAGATGTTGCCGTGGCAAACGAATAATA
>CAJOOZ010000004.1 GCA_905236705.1 uncultured Lachnospiraceae bacterium
AGACGGAGGGATTCGAACCCTCGTGCCCCGGAGGGCAAACGCATTTCGAGTGCGCCCCGTTATGACCACTTCGATACGTCTGCATATATTGAAAAGCATGTTCCTCATACGATCTCTCAAGCAAGTTTTAGAGAAAAGAGAGAACTGTAGGAGAGAACAAAGCGTTTTCACAAAAAATAAATTGTCAAAAGTTCAGTAAAATCAATGGTTTGCAGCAACGGCTGCCCTAAAAAGCAATTAGTTTTCGAGTGCGCCCCGTTATGACCACTTCGATACGTCTGCATGTATTGAAATGCCGGATTCCCGCTAGCTTCTCGGGAGCATTTCGTAAACATTAATAAAATAGCATGAAAGGACTAAATTTGCAAGTAAATGGGTTGTTTTTCTTGAATACACGCGGGAATTATGTTAACATAATATTGAATTTGTCTGAAAAATGCCGATAACGGAAGGCGGGATATGGAAGCTGCCCTGATAAGACCTCTTGCGGATGAAGACTGGGATCAGGCAATGGCATTGATCTGGCGGGTGTTTTTACGTTGCAATGCCGCGGATTATGAGCAGGAGGGCATCGAAAGTTTTCTGAATTTCATATCGGATGAGCATCTGAGGTTATTCTGCAAACTGGAGGAGTTTGAGATGGTGGGCGCCTATCTGGGGCAGCGGCTGATCGGTGCCTGTCTGCTGCGCCAGAACAGTCACATCTCTCTTTTATTTGTGGATACTTATTATCACAAACAGGGGATCGGCAGACAACTGGTGGGATATATTGTCATGCGGGTACGCCAAAGCGGCGGCAGCTCTCTGACTGTGAACGCCACGCCTTATGCATTGGATTTTTATCACCGGCTGGGGTTTACGGATACGGATTCGGAGCAGTACAAAGAAGGGATCCGTTTTGTGCCGATGGTCCTGTCATTGAAGGATTGAGGATGATCGTTCGAACAAGGGGGGAGTCTCATGGATTTTATTAAGAGCAAAAATATATTTCTGCTGACCAGAGACACATTAAAGTTGATGGATAACCGGCTGATGAAGCATGGCAGCCGGGTTGCTTATATATTATACAAAATGCTCGAAACCAAGGGAGGCTACGAGGATTTTGAGATGGCTGAGTTTTGTATGCTGGCCACTTTGCATGATATCGGTGCCTATCCTACTGCCGATCTGTCTGCGCCTCTGTCCTTTGAGACCAGAAATACTCTGCCGCATTCCATTTACGGTTATCTGTTCCTGAAGCATTTATCTCCCTTCGGCGACCGTGCCAAGATCCTTTTAAACCACCATGTGACCTTTATGGAGCTGGCGGAAAAGGGAGAGAAGGAATATATCGAGGTGACCAATTTTCTCTCGCTGGCCGAGTGCGTGGATGTATATCGCGAGGCGCTGGGGGAGCGTTTTTCAGCAGACAGCTTCAGACCGTTTGAGGGCAGGCGTTTTTCCAAGCAGGCTCTGGATATTCTGGATGAGACTCTCAGGAGAGTGGATCTCTTCGGGGCGCTGGAGAGCGAGCAGCATGAGCGTGAGTTGAACGAGCTGATGGACAACCTCATGTTCACCAATGAGGAAAAAAAGGGATATATGGAGATGATCATGTATTGCCTGGATTTCCGCAGCCATATGAAGGTGCAGGATACGGCGGTCTGCATCAGCATCTGCAGTCGCCTGGCACAACTTATGAACGTGGATGCCAGAACGCAGGAGCTGTTATATTACGGAGCCCTGATCCATGATATCGGGATGCTTGCAATCCCCGGGGATATCATAGAGAGTAACCGTCGTCTGACGGATGAAGAGATGGAAAAGATGCGGGAACATGTCAGTCTGGAGCGGGAGATTCTGGAGTCGCGTCTTGATAAAGAAGCCGTGGAGATAGCCGTGCGTCATCATGAAAGATGCAACGGCAGCGGTTATCCGGAGGGATTGAACGGTCAGAATATGACAACACCCCAGAAGATCCTGCAATTGGCCGATGCTGTTACGGGTATGGTCAATGACAGGCCCCACAGAAAGGGCCTTCCCTGGGAAAAAGTAAGGGAGATACTGGAAAAGGAGCAGCAGGAGAGAAGCTTTGATCCGGAAGTCATGAGAATCTTTTTTGCGTACTTTGATGAGATATTGAACGGTGCGATCAATCAGGGCAGGGAGAGTCTGAGAACTAACGCTATGGTCATCACCAGATACAAAAAACTGGATGAACAGATGAGGAAAATGGGGTGAACCGGTGATTCTGTGCATGCCGGCGCTCTTTTAAACGGATTTTAGACAAAGTGTATAATTCGCCATGAAATCTTTGTGTAGTTGTGTTATATGCAATTGACTTATAATCAGTTATAATTTTTTCCAGGTGCTGAGGCACAAATTCAACTATTATCAGGAGGAAGATTTCATGGCAAATCTATCATTAAAGAATGTTTGTAAAGTATATCCCAACGGATTTGAAGCAGTTAAAGACTTCAATTTAGAGATCGCAGATCAGGAGTTCATTATCTTCGTAGGTCCTTCCGGATGCGGTAAATCTACTACACTTCGTATGATCGCCGGTCTGGAGGATATTACCTCCGGTGAGCTGAGGATCGGTGATAAACTGGTCAATGATGTAGAGCCCAAGGATCGTGATATCGCGATGGTATTTCAGAGCTACGCGCTGTATCCTCATATGACCGTTCGTGAAAACATGGCATTCGGTCTGAAGCTTCGTAAAGTTCCCAAGGACGAGATTGACAAGATGGTTAATGAGGCAGCCAAGATCCTGGATCTGACTCCCCTTCTGGATCGTAAACCGAAGGCTCTTTCCGGTGGTCAGAGACAGCGTGTTGCCATGGGTCGTGCAATCGTTCGTAACCCCAAGGTGTTCCTGATGGACGAGCCTCTTTCCAACCTGGATGCCAAGCTTCGTGTACAGATGCGTATCGAGATTGCCAAGCTTCACCAGAGACTGGGTACTACCATCATCTATGTAACTCATGACCAGACCGAGGCTATGACACTGGGTACCAGGATCGTTGTTATGAAGGACGGTATCGTTCAGCAGGTTGATACGCCCCAGAATCTCTATGATAGACCGGCCAACCTGTTCGTTGCAGGTTTCATGGGATCTCCCCAGATGAACTTCCTGGATGCCGTGGTTGAGATCGTTGATGATACCGCTGTTCTGAAGGTTGCAGGTCATTTCATTCCGCTTCCTCCTGCCAAGTCCAAGAGACTGATCGAGGGCAATTACAATGGCAGAACCGTTACTTTCGGTATCCGTCCCGAGGATGTATATGATTCCGAGATGATGGTTGAGGCATCTCCGCAGAGCACATTTGAAGCTACCGTTAAGGTTTATGAGCTTCTCGGTGCTGAGGTTTATCTGTACTTTGATCTGGATGAGTATCAGATGACCGCAAGAGTTGATCCCCGTACAACCGCTCGTCCGGGTGATGTTGTGAAATTTGCGATCGATGTTGAGAAGATTCACATTTTCGATAAAGATACCGAGATGGTTATCACAAACTAATCTTGATGAAAAATTGAGGATGATGTAGAATTAGGGAGAGATTTTATCTCTCCCTTTTTGCGTGAATAACGAGGAGATTGCCCTGCTTGCAGGAACAGTCGACGAGTATCGCGACAGCGAGAGGCATAGCCTCGAGCGCAGGTCGCAGACCCGCGTATGGAGATTTTTGGATGATTCCGTTGCCGCAACACAGAGCTAAGGAGAAAATGAATGATAACAAATCAGGTGATTCAAAAGTGCATTGATGATCTCAAAACCATTTCCAAGTCAGATCTGCAGATTTATGATATGGAAGCAGCTCTTGTTGCCCGGACACAGGATGCGCCTGAGGCTGATGAAAAGATGCTTCGGGAATTTATCGCATCGGCAGCGGATACCCAATCTATTGACGGCAGACAGTATCTCAGGATCTATGAGGAGGGAGAGGCGGCCTATATCCTGATCTGCGGAGACAGCGCGGAGGAATATATGATCGGCAGGATTGCGGTAGCCCAGATCCAGAGTCTTTCCGTAGCTTATCGGGAGAAATATGACCGCAACAGCTTTTTCCAAAATCTCCTGCTGGATAATATGCTGCTGGTGGATATTTACAATCGTGCCAAAAAACTGCACATTGATCCGGTGAAACCGAGAGTGGTTATGCTTTTGGAGTTGCCGCAGGGCAAGGATGCCATGGCCCTTGATTATCTGAAGGGTATGTTTATGGAACAGGCCGGAGATTATGTCACAAGCGTGGATGAAAATATCCAGATTGTGATCAAACAACTGGAGCCTGCGGACACTTATGAAGAGATTCATGATATTGCCGAGTCGGTCGTCAGTATGATGAATACGGAAGCCATGCTCAAATGCCGGCTGGCGACGGGAACGATCGTGCAGGAGCTCAAAGATGTTTCCAAGAGCTATAAAGAAGCCAGGATGGCATTGGATGTGGGTAAGATCTTTTATGAGGAAAAAATGATCGTGTCTTATCGGAATCTGGGTATCGGAAGACTGATCTACCAGCTTCCCCCTAATCTGTGCAAGATCTTCATCGAAGAGATCTTCAATGGAGATGTTCCACAGGAACTGGATGAAGAGACCACGATCACCATTGATACTTTTCTGGAAAACAACCTGAACGTTTCCGAGACCTCCAGACAGTTGTATGTACACAGGAACACGCTTCTGTATCGTCTGGAAAAACTGGAAAAGCTGACGGGACTGGACATCCGTGTCTTTGAGGATGCGCTGACATTGAAGATAGCCCTGATGGTGGCCAAATATATGCGTTTCCTGGAATATTAGGAAGGCTCCCGCCCCGGCTTAGACGCCCCTGATCTGTACATTCGGGATGCGCTCTCTGATCTGCAGCGCAAAGGAGAGCAGCTCCTCTTTGGAGAATGCGCCAAGTCCGGCTTCAGGCTGCAATACTCCGGGTGATTCTTCATAGGACTGAAGATAATAATGCGGTGCTCCCTTGATCCAGTCGGCGATCTCTTCAAAGGAACGGGCAGTATGCAGACCCTTTACCACCGTTGTCCTGAATTCATAATCAAAACGTGCGGGATCTGTTTCGTTCATTAAGAACCGGACAGATTCCGTGATTTTTTTCATCGGCAAAGGAGACTTGGTCAGACCTGAGGCGGACATATATTCCGAGGGTCCGGATTTAATATCCATAGCCACATAGTCGATGAGCTTTTTTTCATACAGATCTTTGAGCATATCCGGATTCGTGCCATTGGTGTCCAATTTGACAAAATAGCCGAGGGCTTTGCATTTTTCGGCAAAGTCAGGCAGATCTTTATGGATGGTCGGCTCACCGCCGGTGATACAGATGCCGGTGAGGATGCCGGCTCTTTTTTGCAGGTGGGAGAGCACATCTTCCTCCGAAAAGGTCTCAAAGTCCTGCGGATGGAGGATAAGGTCTTTGTTCTGGCAATAGGGGCAGCGAAAATTGCAGCCCCCCAGAAAGACGGTGCAGGCTACCCTTGAAGGGTAATCCAGTAAAGTTGTTTTATTCAGGCCGCAGAATCTCATGTTTCTTTCGTCCTTTTTGGGTGATTTACAGTCTACATCATTGTATCATCTTTTAAAAGAATATGGTATCATTGTTTAGACCGGTAAAGTGCACAAGGAACTGTTCCTAACCTGTCTGGATTGGTAAATTGGACTGGAAAAACGATGAATGAGATGACTGAAAAAAGGCTGGCCAGGATCGAAAGACGGGCAGCGGCAAAAAAGGAAAAAGAAAGGCTTGCATCCGAGCAGGAAGCTGCAAGACGGGCAGCGCAGCAAAAAGAGGACGAGCGGTTTATGAGGCAGGCGCTGACCCAGGCGAAAAAAGCTGCGGCTTTGGGTGAGGTACCCATTGGTTGTGTGATCGTCTATGAGGGTAAGGTAATCGGTCGGGGATACAACCGCCGTAATACGGATAAGAGCACTTTGTCCCATGCGGAGATCACAGCGATCAGAAAGGCATCCCGCAGGCTGGGAGACTGGCGGCTGGAAAAATGCAGGCTCTACGTGACATTGGAACCCTGTCAGATGTGTGCGGGAGCCATTGTTCAGGCCAGGATCGGATCGGTCGTGATCGGCGCCATGAACCCAAAAGCAGGCTGCGCCGGTTCTATCCTCAATCTCTTTGACATGAAGGAATTCAATCATCGGGTGGAGACTGTTTACGGTGTATTGGAAGAGGACTGCTCCCGGGTGCTGAAGGAATTTTTTGCGGACCTCAGAAAGCGGTTGAAAACAACACAGATCAGTTGAATCAGATAGATTCATGGTCAAAACTTCCTGGCGAAATGCATAGAAAAACCGTACGACCGGCTTCGAATACCAATCCCTGTACGTTACTCCGGCAGCCGGCTCTGCCCAGGCACCCTTACGGCACATGAGAGGTTCTGCTTAGTGCTGCTTTGTTCCCAACCTGACACGGTTCACAGATTCCCATTGCGCAAGACCCGAACTTCAACGCTACTTACCGAAGGCAGCTGCAAAAACGATACCCTCTGCCGATCATCACCCTCCCTAAAGCGGATTTGGAGTACAAGGCACCGCTAATGCCCCGGCTGTACGGTCTTTTAAGTATATCCATTTTAGTGTTTTTTGTCAAACGCCCTTGCCGCTTTCAGAGAGCAGAAACGCAAAAGCTCCGCAATTCCCACAGACAGGATACCGACTCCCAGCATCCGTATGAAGGTGTACAGATAGCATCCTGCCGCCGAGCCCAAAAGATTGCAGCGTACAAACAGGGCGGCTGTCGCAAATTCCAGGGGATCATGGAACAGATAGACCGCAAACAGATCGCGGATCAGGATCTTCCATAACTTCGTTTCGGTAAAGGAGGCAAACACCCTTGAAAGCAGCAGCGCCAGCATATAGGAAAAGGCGCAGCAGCAGATAAGGCCAAAGAAATTATTCAGGATCAGATATTTTTTATAAAGAGCCTGTATCAGTGTCAGCAGGATAAAGAGTACGGCAATGGTGGAGGTTTTCATAGGCTTATGGCGCCTTCTCTCATGTTCGAACACATAGCCGAAGAAGAAGAATACCGTATAATCCAGTCCTTTTTTCAGGAAAAAGAAATCCACCGGTATGTATTGGTAGCTCAGCGAAACCAGCCAGCCCATAAAGAGCAGGGCATACAGACTGTTTATTCTCAGACGTTTTAATACTTTTTCAAAAACCGCAAAGACCGCCATGACCCAGAACAGTGCCGGCAAAAACCAGAGATGGGCGTTAATGTCTTCATTGCTGCTCAAAAAGCCGCGGATCACCTCGGGCATTTGGGGCAGGGTGTAAACTCCCGCCAGAAGCTTGACGGGCAGCATATACAAAAGGCCGCAGGCCAGATAGGGGACGAGCAGACGACGGGCCTTGCCGCGCAGAAAATCATCCAGTGCCGGCAGAGGTTTCAGCGCCAGAACAGCACCGGAGAGAGCAAAGAAAAGCGGCATATGAAAAATATATACCCAGCCCGACAGGAAACGGCAGAACGCCAAAAAGCGCCCATCGTAGGCGGGGCTGATACTCGTTGCGACAGCCGGCAGATCCAGACCGTGTGCCAGAGATTCATGCAGGGTGACGCTGTGTCCGATGATGACCCACAGGGTTGCGACGATGCGCAGCCAGTCATAGATCACCACCCTTTCTGTTTGAGGTGTTTGTGTTGCTTCGGTCATATTGATCTCCCGTGTCCGTCTTTCTACAGGATCCGTTTGAAGTAGGCAATGGTTTTTTTCAGTCCCTCCTCCAGCTGGACACGGGGCTCCCAGGAAAGCTCCTTACCGGCGAGCGTGATGTCCGGCCGGCGCTGGGTGGGATCATCCACCGGCAGATCCATATAGACCAGCTTGGAGGAAGTTCCCGTCAACTCAATGATCTTCTCAGCCAGTGCCCGTATGGTAAATTCTCCGGGATTGCCGATATTGACAGGACCGGTAAAGCCCTCGCGGGAATTCATCACTCTTGTCATACCCTCGATCAGATCGTCCACATAGCAAAAGCTCCTGGTCTGGCTCCCGTCCCCGTAGATGGTGATGTCCTCGCCTTTGAGAGCCTGAACGATAAAATTGGAGACCACCCGTCCGTCCCCGATATCCATGCGCGGACCGTAGGTGTTGAAGATACGCATGACCTTGATGTCCACGCCGTGCTGACGGTGATAATCAAAAAACAGGGTCTCCGCCGCCCGCTTGCCTTCATCATAGCAGGATCTGGGACCGATGGTATTGACATTGCCCCGATAGTCCTCTGTCTGGGGATTACATTCAGGGTCACCGTAGACCTCCGAGGTGGAAGCCTGCAGAATGCGGGCGCCTGTTCTGGTGGCCAGCCCCAGCATATTCAAAGCTCCGTAAAGAGAGGTTTTGGTGGTATAGATCGGATCCTTCTGATACCAGAGAGGACTGGCGGGACAGGCCAGGTTGTAGATCTGGTCACATTCCAGAAAAATCTGCTGCGTCACATCATGACGGATAAATTCAAAATAAGGATTGCCCAAAAGATGGCGGATATTGTCCTTGCTGCCGGTGAACAGATTGTCTACACAGATGACGTCATTGCCGTCCGCGATCAGACGGTCACAAAGATGGGAGCCCAGAAAGCCGGCTCCACCGGTTACCACTACTCTGTTTCTTCGCATGTTTTTCTCCTGATTGATGTTTTTTTTTGACTGCTTATAACTGCTTATAGTGTACCATAACACCCGTTAAATGGATATGACAAATTCTCAATAAATTTTTCTTCTACAATACTGGTAATTGTGATATAATAAGACACAATTTTGAAGAGAGAGGGTTCTGTATGAGTGCAAAAAGCCTGGTTTACACAAATGAGAAGTGTGTGGGTTGCAATAAGTGCATCAATGCCTGCAGTTGTCTGGGTGCCTGCATTTCAACGACACCGGATGAGAACGGTAACAGTCGCATAGAGGTGAATGGTAACAGGTGTATCTCCTGCGGAGCCTGTTTTGATGCCTGCGAGCACGGTGCAAGAGAGTTTCGCGACGACACGCTTCGTTTTTTTGAGGATCTGAAAAAGGGAGAGGCTGTTTCCGTTCTGATCGCGCCTGCCTTCAAGGCCAATTATCCGGAGGAATATGAGCGCGTACTGGGCGGTCTGAAGGCTGCCGGCGTGCGTCGTTTTATCAGTGTATCTTTTGGTGCGGACATCACCACCTGGGGCTACATCAATTACATTCAGACACACAACTATCTGGGCGGTATTTCCCAGCCCTGTCCTGCGGTGGTAGGCTATATCGAGCGGTATATGCCAGAGCTTCTGGACAAGCTTTTTCCGGTGCAAAGTCCCATGATGTGTTCTGCGATCTATGCCAAAAAAGAGATGGGCGTAAGGGACAAGCTGGCCTTTATCAGCCCCTGCATCGCCAAAAAGTCGGAGATCGACGATCCCAACAACAAGGGTTATATATCCTATAATGTGACCTTTGATCATTTGATGAAATATGTTCGCGAGAACAATGTATACGGCAATCCCTGTTCGGATGAGATCGAATACGGACTTGGTTCCATCTATCCCGCTCCCGGCGGACTCAAGGAGAACGTCTACTGGCTGCTGGGCGAGAGCGTATTTATCCGCCAGATCGAGGGTGAGAAGAGAATGTATCATTTCCTGCGGGAGAACAGGGACAGGATCCTGGCAGAAAAGACGCCATACCTGTTTATTGATGCATTGAACTGTGAAAGCGGATGTATTTGCGGCACAGCCACCGATCCTGAAATCTCCGAGACGGATGATGCGCTGTATGCACTGCTCAGAATCCGTGAAGAATCCAAGAAAGACGGTAAAAAGAGCGCCTGGGCAAAATCGCTGACACCGGAGCAGCGACTGAAGGCGCTGAACAAACAGTTTGCCCGTCTGAACCTGAATGA
Source organism: uncultured Lachnospiraceae bacterium (assembly GCA_905236705.1). Taxonomy (GTDB): domain Bacteria; phylum Bacillota; class Clostridia; order Lachnospirales; family Lachnospiraceae; genus RGIG7926. Next base: position 9,883 of record CAJOOZ010000004.1, read on the forward strand.
TTATCTGAGAAGCTATACAGACCGCAGCGCAAGCTGTCCCACCAGTCAGCCTACAGATCAGGAGCTGGAGCGTATTTTTGAATCCATGAACAAGCATACTGCGGAGGAGCGCAGGGTCAACTGCTCCTGCTGCGGTTATGAGACCTGCCATCAGATGGCGGTAGCGATTCACAACGGATTTAATCACAAAGATAACTGTGTACACTATGTAAAATCCCTGGTTGAGGAAGAAAAGGTCAAGGCGCAGGATCTGGTAGAACGGGAAAAAGGAGCGCTGAATAAGCAAAGGGAGAGTCTTTTCGAGACGCTCAAGGTGGTACACGAACACTTTGATTCCGTGCGCAAAGCCATCCATTCCATGGCAGAGGGCAATATGGGGAATGCCAAAGAGAGTACGAGTATTTCGCAGGATGTACTGAATGTGGAGAGTTTCTGTGAAAAACTGGACAGCTCGCTGGAAAACATCCTTTCAATCCTGCAGGAGCTGGAAGGAAACAATACCAAGGTGGTCGGTATTGCCAGCAAGACCAATCTGCTGGCCTTAAATGCCAGCATCGAGGCAGCCAGGGCAGGCGAGGCCGGAAGAGGCTTTGCAGTAGTGGCGGATGAGATCAATACCCTGGCGGCCAGCTCGCGGGATACGGCAGAGGACAGCACCCGCAGTAATGCCCAGATTCGGGAGGCGGTCGAGAAAATCTCATCGGAGACCAAGAATCTTTTGGATATCGTGGCGGGAGTCAATACCAGAACCCGGAATCTGGCTGTCTCCACGAAGGAGATATCCGCCAGCGTCGCGCTTGTCCTGGATACGGTGGACAAAGTCAGCCGTGAACTGGAAATGCTGGCAGATCAGGCGAATCAGAACTGATACAGGATTTAATGTTTTGTTCAATACATACTCATTAACGAAATCAGTGAGGTCTCGTTAATGAGTATGTTTGATACAGGAGGAAAAATGAAGCTTCAACCTATCGTAAAAAGTCTGCTGGAAACCGATATGTACAAATTCAGCATGGGGCAGGCGATTTATCATCAGTTTTCCGATTATAAGACCACCTGGACCTTCAGGTGCCGCAATACGGATGTGTATTTCACGTCAGATATGGTGGAGGAGATTCGGGAACAGATCAAGGCATACTGCGATCTGCGTTTTCAGGAAGACGAACTGGAATATCTGAACAATATCACCTGGATCAAAGGTTCATACATTGATTTTCTGAGACTCTGGAAGCCCAGATATGCGGATTTTGAGATCTCTGAGGATGCGGATTGCGGGCTTTCCATTGAGACCAGAGGCACCTGGCTGAATACTTCCATGTACGAGATCCCTACGCTGGCAATCGTCAATGAAGTATATTTCAGGATGCGTCACGATTACGATCAATTGATCGTCGAATTTGAAAAAAAACTGGACGAAAAGACAGGCTGGCTGGCAGAGCGCAAATATCGTATCGGCACCTTCAGCGAGTTCGGTCTCAGAAGACGTCTCTCTGCCGAGGCGCAGGAGATGGCCGTAAAAAAACTGTCAGAGGCGGATCTTGGGGATTCTGTTTTTGTGGGAACCTCCAATGTGTATCTGGCCAAAAAGTGCAATGTCACACCGGTGGGTACTATGGCGCATGAGTGGATCATGTGTGTAGGTCAGGGCAATCACAAGCACAATCCCGCCTATTCCAACTGGTACGCTCTGGATGCCTGGGTCAAGGAATACGGGGTTTTGAACGGTACTGCCCTGACGGATGCCATTACCACGGACTGCTTTCTGAGAGATTTTCAGCTCACCTATGCAACCCTGTTTTCGGGTGTACGTCATGATTCCGGAGATCCCATTGCCTGGGGCGAAAAGATGATAGATCACTACCGGACGCTGGGTCTGGACCCTGCAACCAAGACACTGCTCTTTTCCGACAGTCTGAATTTTGAAAAGGCATCCGCCATCTATGAGCATTTTCACGGCAGAGCCAGGATCGCCTTTGGGATAGGAACATATATCGCCAATGATACAAATGTGGAGCCTTTGAATATCATTATGAAGACAACGGCCTGCAATGGTATGGATGTGGCCAAGATCTCGGATGTTTCCGGTAAGGGTATGTGCAAGAATCCTGCATATGAAGAATATCTGGAGCGCTGCATCAGATGGAGGATGGATCTGAACAACAGGATCTGAAAACAGAAGCGGTCCAAAGGAATACGATATGAAAATCGGAGGAATTGGAAATGTTTAACAAAAGACTCGGAGTGTTATTTGCAGCGGGAATGGCGGCTCTTTCCCTGATAGGCTGCGGTTCGGACGGGACGGACAGTCAGATAGGACAGGCTCCATTGGAGAGTGCGCAAACAAAAGAGGATACGGAAGCCGGGGAAGTGCAGGATGAAGCAGCTTCGGAAGCAAAGCAGGAAACTTCCGGGAGCAGTGAAACCGGGACTTCCTCCGATATATCGGAAATCACTGTCGGTCTCGTGACCGATGCAGGCGGGATAGAGGATCAGTCCTTTAACCAGAGCGCCTGGGAAGGGCTACAATGGCTGGCCGGCCGTTCCGGCTGCAGCGTGAGGTTTCTGGAATCCGATTCTGACAATCCGGTAGCCTCCAATCTGGAAGAGCTGGCCGCACAGGGGGTTAATCTTTGCTGGGCGATCGGTTATGACAGTGCCAATGCGATCCTGGAGGCAGCGGCGCAGCATCCCGAGATCAATTATGCCATTATCGATAATTATTATGAGGAAACACCCGTCAATGTTACCGGTGTAGTCTTTCGTGATCAGGAGCCCTCGTTTATGGCAGGATACATTGCAGCCAATATGACCGAAACCGGCAAGGTCGGTTTTGTGGGGGGCGAGAAAAATGAAGTGATCGAGCAATTTCAATACGGCTTTATGGCAGGAGTGGCCTACGGTGCCACAGAAAAGGGAAAAACGGTAGCGGTTGAGCCTCTGTTTGCCGATTCGTTTACGGATCTGGATAAAGGTAAGGAGATCGGAGACAGGCTGTATGAAAACGGCTGTGATATCATCTATCAGGCAGCGGGTCAGACCGGCGTGGGCGTGATCGATGCCGCAAAAGAGGCCGGAAAATACGTGATCGGCGTGGATAAGGATCAGGCATATCTGGCACCGGAAAACGTACTTACCAGTGTGATGAAATATGTGAATGAGGCTGTCGTCAAAGTGTCTGAGGAATACCTGGACGGAGAAAACATCGGCGGTATGACCCAAAGCCTGGGACTGGCCGAAGAATCCATGGGGATCAGCGAAAACCACAGCCTGTATCCGGATGAGCTGTATGAAAAGACACTTGAGCTGGGAGATAAGATATCCTCCGGTGAGCTGCAGGTGCCTGCCACGGAAAGTGAATATGAGCAATATGTGGCTGCATTGCAATAAGATCGGTCAGTCCTCCATATACTCGTAATAATCGCTTTCACAGGCAAAGAGCATATATCTGCCGTTGACCAATCCCATAAATCCGCCTGCTACATAATATCCGTTCATAACTGTCTCCTTTCGTTGCCATTGCATGGCCCTGTGTGTTGTATGAGGATATATTAGCAGAATAAGTGTCCCATTATTCGTACTTAAACGAACGGATTTTCGATTTGCAGTAAATTTTCCTGCAACTAGTCTGTCGTTATTCAGACAAGCAGATGGTGGCGGTTTTTAATGGCCAGTGTAATATATAGGAAAGGAAGAGGGAACATGAATGATGAAAATCTGGATCAGGGTATCGCAAAACTGATCGATGATCTCCTGGTCAGCTATGAGGGAAAAAAATATATTGACAAGGTCAGTACCTATGAATATCCGGATGCGGAAGTGGTGGAGAAACTGATCGAAAACCTGAAGCGTCTGATTTTACAGGGATTCTATAAGAGCAAGTATTATAAGGTGCTGACGCTGAAAACGCCGGTCTCGACTCTGATGGAGGATGTGATCTATAATCTGACCCGCCAGATCGCGATCGTATGCAAGTACAACGCAGACTGTGGTGATGCCACGGACGAAGAACTGACGCAAAAGGCCCGTTGCGTTACCCTGAAATTCTTAAAGACCCTTCCCAAAATAAGGGAATATATCGAGACGGACGTGGAGGCTTTCTTTGAGGGTGATCCGGCGGCTTACAGCAGAGACGAGATCATTTATTGCTATCCCGGAATGAGTGCGATCCTGACATACCGGCTGGCGCATGAGCTGCAGGAACTCGGTGTGCGGCTGATTCCCAGGATCATGACGGAGCAGGCACATTCCAGGACGGGGATCGATATTCATCCCGGTGCCACCATCGGCAAATACTTTTTCATAGATCACGGTACCGGTATCGTGATCGGAGAAACGACCGTCATCGGAGAGCATGTCAAGGTTTATCAGGGTGTGACACTGGGAGCGCTTTCCACTAGGGGAGGACAGTCCCTTAAAGGCAAAAAACGTCATCCCACCATTGAGGATCATGTGACCATTTATTCCGGCGCATCGATCCTGGGCGGAGATACTGTCATCGGCCAGGGTGCGGTTATCGGAGGTAATACCTTTATCACCCGCTCCATTCCGGCGGGAGCCAGAGTCAGCGTCAAGAATCAGGAGCTGGCGGTCAATCTGTCCGGACAGAGCAAAAACGTAAAGGATCTGTCAGTGAATTTTGAGACAAAAGAACTGGACGAGAACGATAGCTGGTTCTATGTCATCTAAATATTTTTACAGATGATTGCGGGAGGTGGACAAAATGCAGAATTATTCCGGAGAAGCGGGACTGCAGTATCATTTGCAGATCAGACCGAATGATGTGGGCAGATACGTGATCCTGCCGGGAGATCCCAAACGATGTGCCAAAATAGCGGAACATTTTGAGGATGCCAGGCTCATCGCGGACAGTCGGGAATATGTGACTTATACGGGAACGCTGGACGGTGAAAAAGTCAGTGTGACCTCTACCGGTATCGGCGGACCCTCTGCTTCCATCGCCATGGAAGAGCTGACTCTGTGCGGCGCCGACACATTTCTCAGAGTGGGTACCTGCGGCGGCATCGATCTGGATGTCAAAGGCGGTGATGTGGTGGTCGCAACGGGAGCCATCAGGATGGAGGGTACAAGTCGTGAATATGCCCCGATCGAATTTCCCGCAGTAGCGGATCTGGAGGTGACGAATGCACTTGTAAACGCCTGCCAAAAGTTAGCAGTGCCTTATCATGCAGGGGTGGTGCAGTGCAAGGACGCATTTTACGGACAACATGAACCTGAGCGGATGCCGGTCAGCTATGAGCTGCTCAATAAATGGGAAGCGTGGAAACGTCTGGGGTGTCTTGCTTCCGAGATGGAGTCGGCTGCGCTCTTTATCGTGGCAGCCCATTTAGGCGTCAGATGCGGTACGGATCTGTTTGTGGTAGGCAATCAGGAACGCAATGCAAAGGGCATGGAAAATATCATTCAGCATGACACAGAGCCGGCCATCCGGGTGGCCATCGAGGCGATTCGTCAGCTGATACAAAAAGACAGGCAACGGGCGTGATGTGCACAGGGAAAAGATATGACAAATGATGAATTGATGCATGAGGCGGAACAGGCCAGGGAAATGGCATATGCGCCGTATTCCGGTTTTACGGTGGGTGCAGCGCTGTTGACAAAGGATGGAACGGTATACCGCGGCTGCAATATTGAAAATGCGGCTTTCGGTCCCTCCAACTGCGCAGAGAGAACAGCCTTTTTCAAAGCGGTGTCCGAAGGAAAAAGAGATTTTGTAAAGATAGCCATAACCGGCGGGAAACAGGGAACGTCCGCAACAGACACCTGTTCGCCCTGCGGTGTGTGTCGTCAGGTGATGATGGAATTTTGTGATCCGCAGGAATTTGTGATCCTCCTCAGGGACGGTCAGGGCGGCGTGATGGAAAAGACACTCTCGCAGCTCCTTCCGCTGGGATTCGGAGCCGGAAACCTGCAATAAGGGCGCGTGATAGAGAGGAAATGAAATTGTCGGATCGCAGGAATAACGGTTTTTTGTTTTTTTGGAAATATATACTGTGCCCGTTTATATTGGCAACGGTACATATATTGCTGGTATGGCGCAGGGACAGAGTTACCTTTCACTGGCCGGATGAGCCGAGAGCCTATATGTACGGGATTCTGGTCCTGTTTGCGGTCTTTACCTTTTCGTTTTATCTGCTCATTGTCAGATCGGTCATTTTGCTGCACCGGCGGGATGAGGAGTTCTGTTCCCATTTCAAATACTTTCTCGGTTATTTTCTGTTTATGAGTCTGTTCTGGGTTCTGACCTGGCCGGGAATCTTCAAAGGCGATGAGTTCTATACCATACGGGGGGCGCTGGATTTTCAGCTGTCCGGAGCCCAGAGCGGACTGACCAGTATCTTCTATATCGTTTCGCTTTTGTTTTTTCCTTCCATGGCAGGGATCGTATTTGTGCAGCTTGTTCTGATCTGCATGATCTTTTCCGTAGTCTGCCGGGATCATATGCGGCGCTGCAAAAGCGGGCTTAAATACCTTTTTTATCTGCCCTTTCTGTTTCTGCCTGTGATTGACGGCAATCTGTTCACCCTTCGTTCAACGCCGGTGGCCTGGTGCTTTCTGCTCCTTCTGGACAGGCTGGTAGAGCTCCCCGAAACCCAAACCGAAACAAAGGGCGGCAGACTTTATGCATACAGGCAGCTTTTGTATATCGGAATCCTTTGCGGACTGATCTGCGCCTGGAGAAGTGAATTCATCTACCTTCTGGTCTGTGTCCCCTTATTTTTGCTATTCACGGGCAAGGTAAAGCGGACGGAGACGGCGGTATTCTTTCTGGCAGCGGTTATGCTGTGGCGCGTATTCTGTATTCCCAACAATATTGCGCTGGACGGACAGAACAAATACCCCATTTCCCTGGTACTCAATCCTCTGGCCAATATGTTCACGGAGGAGGAAAAGATCCACGGTCCCAATGTTTATGAGGATGTGCTGACCATAGGAGAGCTGGTGGATGTCAGACGCCTTCGGCTCGATGCCACGGCGGGCAATATTTCCCAATACTGGAATATACCCGATGTTCTGCCCGAGGAGCAATTGCAGCGTTTTATGAAGGCATCGCTGCGTCTGATCGCATACAATCCGGGGCTTTACTTAAAATACCGGTGGAAGACATTTCTGATGACTAACGGCTTTGTGGAAGGGGTGGTCAATCATCCCGGCGGAGAAGATCCGGATGCCATCCTGAATCTGAATTATTACGGCACGGACTACCGGAGTTATTTTGCTTTTATGAAGCCGCCCCTCGGTCAGAAGCTGAGGGAAAAGACCATCAGTTTTCTGGCCTGCAGGAAGTATGGTGAAGAAACGGTGGACAACAGCCCGTGGCTGCCGGTATGTTACAATGTACTGCCGGTTGTGATCCTGCTGCTGGCAGCTCTGATCCGGCAGATCATACGAAAGAAAAAGGAGCAGGCTCTTCTGATCCTGCTGGTTCTGATCCAGTTTCCCCTGATCTTTCTGACAGCTCCGGCCATGTTTTTTATGTATTATTTCTGTCTTTATCTGTGCGGCTGGGTTGTGATCGTCGGGACTTTGGTATCGTCCGTTGGAGGAAAACGGAAAAAATGATCTTTTCGAGTATCTATTTTGTTTATCTGTTTTTGCCCATTGTACTGGGGGCGTATTATCTGATTCCCGCAAAATGGGTGAATGTCAGGAATCTGTTGTTATTGGCTTTCAGTCTGTTTTTTTATGCTTACGGAGAACCGAGGTTTGTTTTTATACTGGTGGCCTCCATACTCCTCAATTATCTGCTCGCACTTGGGATCTCGGCGGCAAAAAGTAAGCTTCTGCTTACTGTAGCAGTTCTGCTGAATGTGGGTATTCTGTTTGTTTTTAAGTATCTGTCTTTTACCACAGGCGCTTTGAACAGACTCTTTTCCCTGTCTTTGCCCGTCAGAGATATTGCCCTGCCCATCGGGATCTCGTTTTTTACATTTCAGGCGCTGTCCTATGTGATCGATGTTTACAGAGGGGAAAAAGTACAAAAGAACCTTTTTGAGCTTGCCCTTTATATCTGCTTTTTTCCGCAGCTCATCGCAGGACCGATCGTCCGTTATCACGACATATCGGAGCAGCTGAAGCATAGAACCTGTGATATGGAATCCTTCGGCGTGGGTGTGGAGAGGTTTTTGATCGGCTTTTCCAAAAAGGTATTGTTGGCAAATCAGCTTGCCATCGTGGCGGACGGGGTCTTTGACAGGGGTGATACGACCCCGCTTTTCTGCGCTCAGGCATGGATCGGATCCATCTGCTATTCGCTCCAGCTCTATTATGATTTTAGCGGCTATTCCGATATGGCTATCGGTCTGGGGCGGATGTTCGGCTTTTGCTTTCAGGAAAACTTCGATCATCCCTATATTGCGTCAAGCATTACCGATTTCTGGAGACGCTGGCATAAATCCCTGTCCGGGTGGTTTCGGGACTATGTTTATATCCCCCTGGGCGGCTCCAGGTTAAAGACCCCCCGTCATATCTTCAATCTGTTTGTGGTATGGCTTCTGACGGGAATCTGGCATGGGGCAGATGAGACGTTTTTATGCTGGGGACTTTTCTATTTCGTATTTCTGACGGCGGAAAAATACCTGATCCGGCCGGAAAGAATCAAGAATGGGGGATGCAGGATCCTGTACAGGGTATTTACCCTGTTAGTGGTCAATGGGCTCTGGATCCTGTTCAGAGCTGATTCCATGACGACGGCCGGCGGGATCCTGAAGGCCATGTTTGCCTTTGCTGCGCCCGCAGCCGGTTTTGACGGCTGGCTTGGCCGCACCATGCGGGAGGAGGGGATCTTTATCCTGCTTGCCCTTTTGCTTGCCATGCCGGTTCGGAGCCGTTTTTTGGAGAAAGCGGGACATAAATTTGAAAAAACAGTCGGCATCGGCTACGTGATACTGTTGATGATATTGTTTTTGTGGGGCACCTCCTATTTGATCCTGGGAGCCCACAATCCGTTTCTGTACTTTAACTTCTAAGAAACCAAAGGCGAAACATTTATGAAACAATATAAACTGCTTGCAATTTTATTTTTGATCTGTATTTTCGGTCTGGGTTTTGCCAGCGACGCAAAGATCATCGGTTATTACAGAAAGGGAGAGCCGCTGAACGAGGAATGGATCCCTGAGCTGGGGCGCCGGAATGAAACGGATTATACGGCGGTCTTCTTTGGGAAAGATATCTTTGTGGATCTCAATGGCGGTATCCGCCGCCTGCTTGGGCAGCGGGAGATGAATCAGGTGATCCGGCTTAACAATGACCAATTGACAGAACTGATGGAAATGCCGGCAGATGAAGGCGTGATCCGCAAGGAAGCTGCCAATACAGCCGTTCTTTCGCATTATCTGAGTGACAGGGGGATCCCTTTTCTGGTGGTGCTTCCGCCTGACAAGCTGAGAGCTTCGGATCAGAAGGAAATATTACCCTCTGGTTATGAGGATTTCAGCAATGTCAATATCGATCTGTATAAACAGGCGCTGCAGGATAGTGGCGTGGCTGTTCTGGATATGCGATCCGAAATGGAAAAGGACGGCATTGACCAGTATTCGTATTTTTTCACAACCGACCATCACTGGACCCAGGAAGCGGGATTTTATACGTATCGCAAGATCGGCGATTATCTGAAGGAAAATACGGATGTGAGGCTGGATGAAGCGACCTTTAAGGAAGAGAACTACAGGAAAGAAACATACGAAGACTGTCTGCTGGGATCCTGGGGACAAAGGACAGGCAGACTGTTTTCGGGAGCGGATGATATCACCCTTTATGTGCCACTTTTTCAGAGCGATGTTGAAAATCTGACCTTTCATAAGCGCGGACAGATGGATGAGGCGGTGTACAACAGGGAATATATCAGAGAGGGTCATCCCGATTTCATTTTTGATGCGGTGTTTGATGCAACGGATCAGTTCGTGCATTATGATGCCGTAAGCGAGACAAAGATCATGACGATCTGCGATTCTTTCGGACGGGTAGTGAATCCTTTTCTGATCCTCGGAGGGGAGTCTCTCAGATTCCAGAGCATTTACCGTTCCGCCGAGATTGATGCGGCGCTGATTGATTCACAGGAGCCGGATGTGGTGATCATGATGTTTTCACCCTGGTACAATCTGGGCAAGCCGGATTCATTTGCTTTTACTCTGCCGGGTGTATTGCGGTAAAAAGTAGAATAAAGTAAGAAAACAGTTGAAAAATACAGTAAAATGTTTACAATAAACACAGAAAAGAAAAAGATGAAGAATGGAGGAAAGCCGAAATGAAAGCTACGAAAAAAGCCGTACTGGCAGGAGCCGCATTTCTGATGATGGCATCCCTGGCAGCCTGCGGGAAAGACAAGAAGACCGGCAATGAGATTGATCTGAAAGATATGACTTTTGAAGCGGAAACGGTCAATCTGGATGGCGTTGAGGGTGACGCAAAAGAAATTGAAATAATGGGAGACAGACTGTATCTTCATACTTCCCAATATACCGATACAACCGACTATCCTGATGACTGGGTGGACGGAGAACCGCCTGAGGGGGCGGATGAAAGCGTATGGGACGGCATAGAATATACTTCCGTCGTAAAGGATTCGCTTTTTTCCATGGCGACGGACGGAACGGATGTCAAAGAACTTCTGACCATTGAGGCTGACAGCGAAAAGGATGGGGATATCAGAAGTATCACCCCCACTGCATCGGGAGAGGTCATCGTTTTGTATGCCAGATACAGTGATTCCGACGGATCAAACGAATTTAATATGGAGGTTTATGATCAGAACGGCAAAAAACAGAGTGAGCTCTCATTGTCGGATCTGGTGGATCCGGAGGAGTATATCACGGGTCTGGTGACGGATGACGAGGACAGGATTTATCTGAAGTGCGATCAGAAGGTCGTGGTCATCGATCAGGAAGGCAAACAGTTGTTTGAGGTTGACTTCACCAATTATGTCAGTGATATCATCAAAGATAAAAACGGCGATGTCATGGTTCATTATTATGAAGAGGGCGAGAGCCAGCTCAAAAAAATAGATGTCCAGAAGAAAGGCTTAGGAGAGCTGGTCGAAGCAGGCAGCCGGGTTAGTTCCATCTATGGTGGCGGCGGTGATTATGATTACTTTGTAGATGACGGCAGCAGTCTGATAGGCTACAGTGCAGACGGTAAACAAAAGACTTTGCTCAACTGGGTAGGCAGCAATATCGTTCCCAACGACATCTCTTATCTGACGGCTATCGACAATGATCATTTTGCAGCATGGAGCCGGGATGAGGAATTGGGTGAAAACGGCAGCTTTATCTTATTGAAAAAAGTCGATCCCTCCAAAGTAGGTGATCAGACAGCGATCGTATTCGGCGGTCTGTATCTGGATGATACTCTGAAGAAACAGGCCATCAAATACAATAAGAGCCAGAACAAGTACAGGATCGTGCTGCGCGACTATTCCGGCGAGGACGATCCGGAGGGCAGGATGAATGCGGATATTCTTGCGGGAGATGTACCGGATATCCTGGATCTTTCATCATCGCCGGTGGATAATTATATCAGCAAGGGAATGCTGCTGGATCTGTATACGCTGATCGACAAGGATCCGGATCTGAGCCGGGATGACTTTATTGACAATATACTGAAGACCCTTGAGGTAGACGGCAAGCTGTATTATATTTCACCGACCTTCAGTATCAGTACCCTTGCGGCCAGCAAAGAAGACGTGGGTGACAGGAAATCCCTCTCGATCGATGAGATCAAAGAGCTGGAAGAAAAACATAAGGGAGCCAAAGCGTTTCATTCTCTGTATACCAACAATCAGGTATTGGAAATGCTGTGCAGTAATAATTATGATACCTTCATTGACTGGAAAACAGGCAAATGCAGCTTTGATAACGAGGAATTTGTCAAGATCCTTGAGTATGCCGCAACCTATCCGGATGAAGACAAAGTAAACTATGATGAAGATACGGATGTTTTGCAGGATATCCGGGATGGCAAGACTCTGTTTATGCAGACCTACAATATGAGCTTTGAAGACGTGGAAATGTATGATCAGATCTTTGATCAGGGAGTGAGCTTCATCGGTCTGCCTTCGGCAGATAAGGGGATCGGAGTGAATATCAGCAGTCTGATCGGAATTTATGCCAAGAGCCCCAATGCAGAGGGCGCATGGGACTTTTACAAAACGCTGCTGACCAGAGAATATGTCAATTCTCCCAATATTTATCTGTCAGGTCTTCCTTTAAGAAAAGATGCCTATGAGGATGCCGAAAAGAAGGCAACTGCCACCAAAGCTTATACGGATGATTTTGGAAATGAGATAGAGCCGTATAACAGTTCCTGGGGCTTTGAATCCCTGATGATCGATATAAAGCCGCTTTCCGAGGAGCAGGTGCAGATGATGAGAGATGTGATCGATGCGGCAGACCACAGAGTTGTCAGCAATATGGAAGTGACGGATATCATCACGGAGGAAGCGGGCGCTTACTTCTCCGGTGCCAAGAGTGCCAAGGAAACAGCGGACATTATTCAAAACCGCATTTCAACCTATGTCAATGAGAATCGGTAAGGGTAAACTGAAAAGATTAAAAAGGAGCACGAGACGGCGTATCATGAGTATGTCGTTTCTGCTCCCTTCCATGCTGGGAGTGGGGATCTTTTTTGTGGTTCCCTTTCTTGTGGTCGGATATTATTCCGTAGTGGATACCCCTTTTAATGCCAGATTTGTCGGCCTGGGGAATTTTATACGGCTCATGCAGAATTCCGCTTTTCTCTCGGCTGCCAAAAATACCGCGATCTTTTCACTGACAGCGGTTCCGCTGGCAGTGATTCTGTCTCTTCTGATGGCGGTGATCCTGGAGCAGAATATTCCCATGAAAAGTGCATTCCGTACTTTTTTTCTGACGCCGCTGATGGTTCCCACCGCATCCATTGTGCTGATCTGGCAGGTATTTTTTCACTATAACGGTACCATCAATGAGTTTCTGCTCAGGATCGGTCATGGCAAGATCGACTGGTTCAAATCCGGAGCCTCCTACATTGTGATCCTGATCCTGTTTTTGTGGAAGAATCTGGGTTACAATATGATCCTGTTTATGGCAGCATTAAACGAAGTACCGGACGAGCTGCTGGAGGTGTCCGATCTGGACGGTGCTTCCGGTCTGCAAAAGTTCTTTTATATCAAGCTGCGCTATCTGTCACCGACCATATTTTTTGTTGCATTGATGAGTCTGGTCAATTCGTTCAAGGTTTTCAGGGAGATTTATCTGTTAACGGGGGATTATCCCGTTGATACGCTGTATATGTTGCAGCATTTCATGAACAATACCTTTAAATCGCTGGATTATCAAAAGCTGTCAGCGGCAGCGGTACTGATGTTTCTGGCCATGATCGTGATCATCGGTATTCTGTTTTTCCTCGAAGACCGGTTTGGAAAGGATCTGGAAGGATGAGTACGGAAAATGATATCCTAACAGAATATGAAGAGCGTATCAGCGACGAGACCATGCGGGGACTGACCGAATATGAGGACAGGATAAAATACAGACCCGCGATACAGAATCCCCAAAGACCCTATTCCACAGCCATCGTCAGAAAGGCGGAGGACGCCCCCGGTGCCGAAGAAGACACAGACGCGACGCCTCTTTATTCTTATCCGGACGGCAGAAGACCCAAAAAAGCCCTCTCGCCTTCGGCTAAGAAAAGAAAAAGCCGGATCAACAGGGTTATTTTATTTCTGATAGCCCTTTTGTTTGCCGGCTCCTTCCTGATGCCCATCGTGTTAACCATAGCTAACTCCTTTATGCAGGAGTCGGAGATCAAATCCAACTACGGCGTGATCTTTGAAAGTCTGCAGCAGGACGATCAGAGTATGGGCTGGGGCAGTGCGAACACGCGCAAATCCTCCTATGTTTCGGAGAGTGCCACGCTGAAATTCATACCGGATATCGTATCCTTTAAACAGTACTACACTGTTCTTTTGCAGAGTCCGGATTATCTCATTAAATTCTGGAATTCGGTCTTTCTGGTGGTACCGATCGTATTCGGTCAGATCTTTGTTGCTCTGCTGGCAGCCTACTGCCTGACCAGATACCGCGGCGGCAAAAAAGAAATCCTGTTTTTCCTTTATGTGATTCTGATGCTGATGCCTTATCAGGTGACGCTGGTGCCCAATTTTCTGGTATCCAAGTGGATCGGCATCATCGACACCAGAGCTGCGGTGATCCTGCCGGGGATCTTTTCCACCTTCTCCGTTTTTTTGCTGACCAAATATATGCGAAGGATACCGAATGCGCTCATCGAAGCAGCCGAGCTGGACGGAGCCACGGAGTGGCAGATTTTCACCCATGTCTGCATTCCGCTTTGCAAAAGTGCCATAGCCTCCACCGCGATCCTTGTGTTTATCGATTACTGGAATATGGTGGAACAGCCCCTGGTACTGCTGGCGGATCAGGAAAAGCACCCGCTTTCCGTCTTTTTGTCCCAGATCAATCAGGGTGAAGTGGGACTGGCCTTTGCGGTTGCCGTGATCTATATGATACCTACGATCCTGATCTATCTGTACGGAGAAGAATATCTGATCGACGGAATATCCTACTCCGGCGGTGTGAAGGGATAGAACCGGTATAGGACAAAAGCAGAATTGTAAACCATCCTGAAAGGAGCTTGCCGTTATGCAGGAAGAAAACAAGCAGAAGAATAAAAAGGAGATCGTGAAGAATCTGATGATCATTTTTCTGATCATCATGCTCCTGTTGACCTTCTTTTCCAATACCATCATGAATTATTCTTTGCCGCAGGTCACGACGGCTGTTGCTTCCGAGGGAAGTGTGACCAGCAAGGTCAGAGGAAGCGGTGTTGTGGAAGCCGCCGAGGATTATCAGGTCATGGTAACGGAAAACATGACGGTATCAAGCGTAAAGGTATCGGTGGGAGATGAAGTCAAGGAAGGGGATCTGTTGTTTGTACTGGATGATGTGATCCTGCCGACGGCAGGAGCGGCACAGGTCCTCGCAAGTCAGTCCGGCGCTACATCAGCCGCAGGTTCGGACGCCGATGCACAATCCGGCGGAGGGGAAGAGGGCTCATCGGAAAGCGGCGTGCAGCCCGTATCCGTGACAGGGAGCGCCTCCTCTTTTGCGGACAGTGAGCTGAAAGCCGCCCAGGATACGCTGGATGCGCTGGAACTGGATTATAATAAAGCATTGCTGGATCTGGCCCCCACGTATGCCCTGGAAAATCTGGATATCAAATCAGCCCAGGAAGAGTTGAACGTATCGATCGAGAATCAGCAAAAATCCTTAAACAAA
>CAJOOZ010000005.1 GCA_905236705.1 uncultured Lachnospiraceae bacterium
GCGGGATAGGGTGTTGCGTTTTGGATGAAAATTCTCCAAGAATGGAAAGTATGGAAGTTTGCAATAGAAAACCCTTGCTATGGGTTTCTTTTTGTGTTACAATGTCTAGGCTGTTCGGGTTGCGCAATCCGACGGCAGAACCGATCACACACGTATACGGATGTTTTCGTCTGTGCCGCTGAACGGGCGGTGGCGGAAAAGTGGAAGTATACGGAGGAAAAACAAAAACGGAGGAGAAAAAATGAGCGTAATTTCAATGAAGCAGTTACTCGAAGCGGGTGTGCATTTCGGACATCAGACAAGAAGGTGGAACCCTAAGATGGCTCCCTACATCTACACCGAGCGTAACGGGATCCACATCATTGATCTGCAGACTTCTGTTGGCAAGGTTGATGAGGCTTATCAGGCAGTTTCCGAGATCGTTGCACAGGGCGGTACCATCCTGTTCGTCGGCACCAAGAAGCAGGCGCAGGATGCCGTGAAAGCAGAGGCAGAGCGCTGCGGCATGTACTATGTAAATGAGAGATGGCTTGGCGGTATGCTGACCAACTTTAAGACTATCCAGTCCCGTATCGCCAGATTAAAACAGATCGAGACCATGTCCACTGACGGCACTTTTGATGTACTTCCCAAAAAAGAGGTTGCAAAGCTGCAGAAGGAATGGGATAAGCTGGAGAAGAACCTGGGCGGTATCAAGAATATGAAACACATTCCGGATGCCATTTTTGTAGTAGATCCCAAGAAGGAGCGGATCTGCGTACAGGAAGCTCATGCACTGGGCATTACCCTGATCGGTATCTGCGATACCAACTGTGATCCCGAGGAGCTGGATTTTGTGATCCCCGGCAATGATGATGCGATCCGTGCCGTAAAACTCATTGTTTCCAAGATGGCTGATGCCGTTGTGGAAGCCAATCAGGGCGAGGCAGCAGGTGAAGGAGCAGAGGCTGCCGAGTCTGCAGAGGCAGATGCAGCGCTTGATGCAGAAGAGGCCTGATCACGGCTTTTACAGGATGGACGGAGTCTGAGTTATCATAAACGAAAGTGAGGAGAATAAAATGGCTGTTACAGCATCAATGGTAAAAGAGTTAAGAGAAATGAGCGGCGCCGGTATGATGGACTGCAAGAAAGCCCTGACCGAGACCGATGGCGATATGAACGCAGCAGTAGAATATCTTCGCAAGAAGGGTCTTGCAAAGGCTGAAAAGAAAGCCGGCAGGATCGCAGCAGAAGGAGTGGTAACGACCTATGTGGCTGATGATGCAAAGAGTGCATCCATCATCGAGGTAAACTCCGAGACTGATTTTGTGGCGAAAAATGAAGTGTTCACGGATTATGTTTCCGCACTTGCAAAACAGGTAAATGAGAATGATTATGCTGACCTGGCAGCTTTCATGGCAGCAACGTCTTCCATCGATTCTTCCGCGACCGTTGAGGAGCACCACAAAGCCATGGTAGCCAAGATCGGTGAGAACCTGACAATCCGCAGATTTGAGAAGGTGAGCGGAGATGCGGTTGTTTCCTATATCCATATGGGCGGCAAGATTGGTGTTCTGGTCAATGCCGAGAGCGACAATGTAAGTGATAATATCAAAGAGGCTATGAAAAATGTTGCAATGCAGATTGCAGCCATGAACCCTCAGTATGTGAAGAGAGAGGATATGTCTCAGGACAGCCTTGCAAAAGAGAAAGAGATCATCGTGGACAGCTCTCTCAATGATCCGGCATCTCTGCCCAAGCCGATCCTGAACAAACTGATTCAGGAAGCGCTTGATACTTCCAAGTGGAATGATGAGGATAAAAATGCATACGAAGAGCAGAAGAACAACAAGTTCCTGTTCAATTTCCTTTCCGATGAGGCAGTTCAGGCTCTGAGAGATCTGGCTATGTCACACAAGGACGAATACCTGGCTGACAAGATCTTTAACGGACTGGTAGAGGGTCGTTTCTCCAAGCACCTGAAAGAGATCTGCCTGTTGGATCAGGCCTATGTAAAGGCTGAGGATAAGGAATCCGTCAAGCAGTATATTGAGAAAGTTGCCAAGGACAACGGTGTGTCCTTTGCCATCAAGAGCTTTGTCCGTTTCGAGACAGGTGAAGGTCTTGAGAAGAAAAACGAGGACTTTGCCGCAGAAGTTGCAGCGCAGCTTGGCTAAGGATCTGTAGCGAAATAAAAAGATAAGACTATGTCCGCGGACATAGTCTTATTTTTATACCTCAGGTATAGGACTCAGACTCTTTTTTATTCCTATATTTTGTGATAGAATAAAGAAGTCAGTCAAAAGATGTTTTATGTCAGAAACAGGTGGATAAAATGAGCAGGCCGTTTAAAGAGGTGTTTCCGGGGATACAACTGAGTGAAGAATGCGCCGTATGTATGGCGCATGTTTTTGTTGAAAGACTGGTGATGACACGATCCCATAACCTGTTGAAGGTTTACATAACGTGCAACAACCTGATCGAAAAGCCGATCATTGCCCAGACTGAAAAGCAGATCTATTCACAGATGCTTGCACAGGAAAAAGCGGTAAATCCGGGCGCCGATGTACCCAGAGTGCGTTTTTTTGAAAGCTATCATCTTTCCGAAAGCTATCATGCAAAGGAACTGTTTGACCGTTATCTGGACAGCATGCTTTATGAGCTGAAGGATTACAGTCCGGTTCTGATGTCGATGCTGCAAAAGGCGGAATTTGAGTTTACGGGGGATGATACCGTAAGGATCTCCCTGGTAGATAACGCGCTTTACCATCAGAAGGAAAGGGAGCTGGCACGCATTCTCGAAAAGATTGTCTGTGAACGTTGCCATATGCCTGTGATATTTGAATTTGTTTATCACAAAGTGGAAAAAGAAGATGTGGGGAAAGAGCGGGAGCTGATGATCCGGCAGAGAGCCGCGCTGATCACCTCCATGGCCATGAGCGAGGGTGGCAGTGGGGAAGGAAATGAGGCATTTCTGGAGGGTGTTTCTCCCGACGGCGGTTTACATAACTACACCCATGACTCCTCCAATGAAGGACTGGCAGCGAGCTTGGCAGAGGGAGCAGCGGCAGGAGCAGCCGTCTCGACAGAGGGAACAGCGGCAGGAGCAGCCGGCTCGGCAGGGGAAACGGCGACAGGGGCAGCCGGTTATGCCGGGCAAAATGGTTTACATAACGTGCCGAGAGAACATAACGCGCAGAAAGAGCATAACACGGGAAAAGAATATAACACGGCAAAAGATAACAACCGGCGCGGCCGCACGGGCTATAAAGCAGCCGGTTATAAAGGGAAAAGAGGCTTTAACAGGCAGCCCGAGGACCCCGATGTTTTCTGGGGCAGCAGCGTGGCGGGAGAGATCATCCCGATCGATCAGTTTTACGAAGGCATGGGCAGGGTGGTCTGCCACGGTCAGATCTGGGGCGTTGAGATCACGGAGCTCAGGAAAAAGAAAGATGTGGTTCTTGTTTCTTTCAATATTACGGATTTTACGGATTCCATCAAGTGCAAAACCTTTTGCGGCAGGGATGAGCTGGATGAACTGAAGGCCAATCTGAAGAACAACAGTTTTATCATTGTCGCCGGAGAGATCTCTTTTGATGCCAAATTTGATCGCGAAATGACATTGATGGCCAGGCATATGAAAAAGACCGCAGACTGGCGCAGTCCGCGTCAGGACAGGAGTCTGAAGAAGCGGTTTGAACTGCACTGCCATACCAAGTATTCCGAGATGGACGGTGTTTCGGATGTGAATGACATCGTCATGCGGGCCTATCAATGGGGACACAAAGGGATCGCCATTACGGATCATGGCGGTGTGCAGGCGCTGGCGGATGTCTTTCACGGCACCTACGGCTCGATCCTTAAAATGGAAAAAGAAAAGGCCGAGGGAAGGGGCGAGGTCTTTGACAGGCAGAAAGCCTTCAAGATCATCATCGGATGTGAGATCTACCTTGTAGACGATACGCGGGATATCGTAGTGGATTCCAGAGGGCAGAACCTGCTGGATTCCTATGTTGTATTTGATATCGAGACCACCGGGTTCTCATCAGAGAAAAATAACATCATCGAGATCGGAGCAGTACGGGTGGTAGGCGGAAAGGTGACAGACCGGTTTTCGAGTTATGTAAACCCGAGAGAGCCCATTCCCCTGCGGATTCAATCCCTGACCACCATCAGTGACGATACGGTAAAGGATGCCCCTTTTATCGAGGAAGTCCTGCCGAAATTTATGGATTTTTGCAAAGGCTCGGTGCTGGTGGCGCATAATGCCGGCTTTGATATCGGTTTTATCAAAGAGAATTGCAAAAGGCTGGGTCTGGACTTTGATTATACATGGGCAGACACGGTGGGAATGGCCAGGGTGCTGATGCCGAGACTTGCGCGTTTCACGCTGGACAATGTGGCCAAGCATCTCAAGGTTTCTTTGGAGAACCATCACAGAGCAGTGGATGATGCAGAGGCAACGGCCCGTATTTTTGAAAAATTCATTCCCATGCTGCAGGATCAGAAGGTGTATGATCTGGATGCCTTAAATGTATTGGGGCGTTCCAGCGATGAAGCAATCCGCAAGATGCATACCTTTCATTGTATCGTGCTGGCAAAAAATGATACGGGCAGAGCCAATCTCTACAGACTCATCTCCATGTCGCATCTGCGATTTTACAACCGCAGACCCAGAATACCCAAGACTCTTTTGCAAAAATACCGCGAGGGTCTGATCATCGGCAGCGCCTGCGAGGCCGGAGAGCTGTTTCGGGCGATCGTGGAGGAGAGGTCTTCCCAGGAGATCGCCGGTATCGCCGGATTTTATGATTATCTGGAGATTCAGCCGGTGGGAAACAACGCATTTATGATCGATGATCCCAAATATGAAAATGTGAAAAACGAAGAAGATCTCAGGGAGCTGAACCGTCGGATCGTTCGCCTGGGCGAGCAGTTTGACAAGCCGGTCTGCGCCACCTGCGATGTGCATTTTCTCGATCCGGAGGATGAAGTATACCGCAGGATCGTTATGGCGGGCAAGGGCTTTGATGATGCCGACAGACAGGCACCTTTATATCTGCATACAACGGAGGAGATGCTGGAGGAATTTTCCTATCTCGGGATGGAAAAAGCCAGAGAGGTCGTGATTGAAAATCCCAACAGGATCGCGGATATGACCGATGTGGTGGAAGCTGCCAGACCGGACAAATGTCCGCCGGTGATACCGGACAGTGACAAGATCCTGCGCCAGATCTGCGAGCGCAGGGCTGTTGAGATCTATGGAGAAAATCTGCCGCCCATCGTGGAAGAGAGAATGAATAAAGAACTGAATTCCATCATTTCCAATGGTTTTGCCGTGATGTATATCATTGCGCAGAAACTGGTTTGGAAATCGGTGGAAGACGGCTATCTGGTGGGATCGAGAGGCTCCGTCGGATCTTCTTTTGTGGCGTATCTGTCGGGGATTACGGAGGTTAATTCCCTGAGCGCCCATTACCTGTGCCCCAAGTGCCATTATGTGGATTTCGATTCGGAACAGGTCAGGGCTTTTTCCGGAATGGCAGGCTGCGATATGCCGGACAGGATGTGTCCCAATTGCGGAGAAAAACTGAAAAAGGACGGGTTTGACATTCCGTTTGAGACTTTCCTGGGATTCAAGGGAGACAAGGAGCCGGATATCGATCTGAACTTCTCCAATGAGTATCAGTCCAAGGCTCACAAGTATACGGAGGTAATCTTTGGCAACGGTCAGACCTTCAAGGCCGGAACCATTGGAACTTTGGCGGACAAAACGGCAGCGGGATATGTCAGGAATTATTACAGGGAAAGAGGAGAGAATAAAAGCAGCAGCGAGGTGGAAAGGCTGGCGCGTGGCTGTACGGGTATCATGAGATCCACAGGGCAGCATCCGGGCGGTATCGTGGTTCTGCCTCTTGGAGAGGATATCAATACCTTTACGCCGGTGCAGCATCCGGCAGGAGATATGTCATCGGATATCGTCACCACGCATTTTGATTATCACAAGATCGATCACAACCTGTTAAAGCTTGATATCCTGGGACATCTGGATCCTACCATGATCCGTATGCTGCAGGATTTGACCGGAGTGGACCCCGTTACGATCCCGTTGGATGATCCCAAGGTCATGAGCCTGTTTCAGAATCTGGATGCGCTGGGAATCACGCCGGAGGATATCGGCGGCGTAACCATCGGCGCAAGAGGCATTCCTGAATTTGGTACGGACAATGCCATCGGTATGTTGCTTGACACCAAACCCAAAGCGTTTTCCGACCTTGTCAGGATCTCCGGTCTGTCACACGGAGAGGGGATCTGGGAAGGCAATGCCAAGACTCTGATCGAAAATGGGGATGCTACCATTTCAACGGCCATCTGTACCCGTGATGATATCATGATCTATCTGATCGACAAAGGGATGGAGCCGGGCGAAGCGTTCAGCATCATGGAAAATGTCCGGAAGGGAAAAGTAGCCTCCGGCGGCTGTGGCAACTGGCCGCAGTGGAAGGAAGACATGAAGGCTGCCGGCGTGCCGGACTGGTATATCTGGTCCTGCGAGCAGATCAAATATATGTTTCCCAAGGCGCATGCGGCGGCGTATGTCATGATGGCATGGCGCGTCGGCTATTGTAAAGTATACTATCCGCTGGAATATTATACGGCTTATTTTTCGATCCGCGCCAAAGCCTTTTCCTATGAAACCATGTGTCAGGGAAAAGCGAAGGCACTGGCAACACTGGAGCAGCTGAGACAGAAAAAAAGAGAGCTGCAGAAGGTGAATGAAAAACTGCCCGCCAAGGATGAAGATACGATCTCCGATCTTTTGCTGGTTCAGGAGATGTATGCCCGTGGATTTGAGTTTATGCCCATCGATCTGTACAAGGCGCATTCACGCAGATTCCAGATCTTTGACGGCAGGATCATGCCGGCGTTGTCTTCCATCGAGGGCATGGGCGCTTCGGCGGCGGAGCAGTTTATGGAAGGTGCCAGAGCCGGAGAGTTTATTTCCATAGATGATATGAAGGCCAGAACCAAAGTGCCGACCAATGTACTGGAGAAGATGAGAGAACTGGGACTTCTGGAGGGTCTGCCCGAATCCAACCAGTTGAGCCTGTTCGACCTCATGAAATCCGGATGAGAATTGTGGGAGTGCGAAGCGCGGAACAATCCGTATACAGAAAACGAGGAAAACAATGAGCGACTGGTACAAAAAAATGTCCTTTTATCAGATCTGGATTCGCAGCTTTGCCGACGGGAACGGCGATGGCATCGGCGATCTGTGGGGCGTATATGACAAACTGGACTATATCAGGGATCTGGGGGTGGACGGCATCTGGTTTTCGCCAATCTATCCGTCACCGAATGCCGATTTTGGGTATGATATTTCCGATTACAAGAATATCCATCCCGATTACGGTGATCTGGAGCAGTTTCAAAAAGTGCTGGACAGGGCGCATGAGCTGGGTCTGAAAGTCATCATGGATCTGGTGATCAACCACACCTCAGATGAACATCCATGGTTTCAGGAGAGCCGTAAAGGCAGGGACAATCCTTACAGCGACTATTATATCTGGCGGGATAAGCCCAATAACTGGGATTCTCTTTTCGAAGGAAACGCCTGGGAATATGACAGTCTGCGCGGACAGTATTATTTGCACATTTTTGCCAAAAAACAGCCCGATCTGAATATGGACAATCCGGCGGTGCGCAGCGAGGTGGAAAGCATACTCAGGTTCTGGCTGGATATGGGTGTGGACGGTTTCAGGGAGGATGTGATCAATTTTATTTCCAAAAAAGAAGGCTTCCCAAACGGTCTTCCCTTCCTGCCGGCAGTTAACGGTCTGCCATACTACAAGGACGGACCGCATATCTATGAGTACAACAGACAGTTCAGAAAGGTCTGCGAGCAGTATGACTGCTTCCAGATCGGAGAGGGTCCCATGACCACGCTTCAGTCGGCACTCAAATACCTGTCAGGTCCGCAGAAGTGCCTGGATATGATGTTTTCCTTTGACCATATGATGGCGGATTGTTTTTATACGGAATATATGCACAGACCCTTCAGCCTGACGAAATTCAAAAAAGCCATCTCCAAATGGCAGTACGGGCTCTCGGGCAAGGCGTGGAACTCGCTTTATCTCGAAAATCATGATCACCCCAGGATCATCAGCCGTTATGGCAGCGAAGTTTTCTGGCGGGAAAGCGGCACGATGCTCGCTACGGCATACCTGTTCCTTCAGGGAACGCCTTTTATCTATCAGGGACAGGAGATCGGAATGACCAATATCCGGCTTGGGAGGATCGAACATTATGCGGATGTGTCTTCCAGAACCAATTTTAACCGCTACCACTTAAAGGACAGTATGGCAAAGCGCCTTCACAGGATCCACGTATCCAGCAGGGATTCCGCCAGGACACCGATGCAGTGGGATGACAGTCCCCACGCCGGTTTTACCGTTCCCGAGGCGACGCCTTGGTTTTATGTAAACCGCAATTATAAAAGGATCAATGTAAAGATGCAGCAGGGGGATGAAAAAAGCATCCTGAATTATTATAAAAAATGCCTGCAAATGAGAAAAAATTCCAGGACACTTCTGATAGGAGATTACATAGAGCATCTGCCCAATGACAAATTTGTCTTTACCTACGAAAGAGTATGGCAGGATATCCATTACCTGATCATCTGCTCCTTCACCAGGGCAATGGTACCGTTTCGCCTGCCCGACAAGTTTGAGGGAAGGCACGGACAGCTGGTACTCAGTAACGCCGGGCATAGCCATGGAAAAGAAAAGATCCGGAGCGTGGGCTTTTTGAAGCCCTATGAAGCAAGGGTTTACAGGTTCAGGTTCTGAACATTTCAGGCCTTTGCGAAAACCGGACAGGCACAAATTAGAAATTTGGGAGAAAAGAGAAAGTGATCACAAAACTGACAGAGGAAGAAAAACACATCATGAAAAGACGCGGTTTTGATACCGAAGATCAGATGCTGGCTTATCTGAATTATACAACGGATATGCTGCCGGCATTTTCGTCT
This sequence comes from uncultured Lachnospiraceae bacterium, assembly GCA_905236705.1. Lineage (GTDB taxonomy): Bacteria > Bacillota > Clostridia > Lachnospirales > Lachnospiraceae > RGIG7926. Next base: position 9,011 of record CAJOOZ010000005.1, read on the forward strand.
CTTCTGAATGGAGAAAAGCTGCTGGATGCACTTTTGATGGCATTGGATAGAAAAGCAGTTATTACCGTATATGGAGACTATGATGCGGACGGCATCATGGCCATGACCATTCTGTATAAGGGCCTTAAAAAGCTGGGAGCCGGAAGCCTTCACTGGTTTGCCAATAACCGGTTTAAAAACGGTTATTCCATTACGCCGGAGAGCCTTTCGGATTGCCTGACATTGTATCCGGATACGCAGGTGATCCTGACCTGTGATAACGGTATCGGCGCTGTTGAAGCATGGGAAAAAGCCGCCGGCCTGGGGATCGAGGTGCTGGTGACGGATCATCATGAGCAGGCACCGGACAGGGTACTGCCGGATGAGATCCCTGCCGTATGTGAAAAGAGCGTGGCGCAAAAGGAACAGTTTGCAAAAGAAGGCAGAGAACCGGAGGATTTTTGCGGCGCCGAGCTGGCGCGCAGACTGATCCTGGAGTTGTTTGAAAGAACCGGTCAAAAAACGGCGCAGGAAGCATTCCTGGACAGCCTTTATGCTTATGCGGGGCTGGCCACCGTGACAGATGTGGTGCCGCTGAAGGCGGGAAACAGGGCTGTCCTTAAGAGGGGCTTGTCTTTGATCAGGCAGGATACGGGGATCTGGCGCAGGCTTTATCAGACCCTTCTGAGCGGGAAAACGCCGCAGGAGGCGCTGGATGAGGAGGTTTTCGGTTTTTATTACGGGCCTGCCATCAATGCGTCGGGGCGGATCAACGGGAATGTCGATCTGCCGATGAAGGTGTTTCTGACGCCTGAGGATCAGACGAGGGATGCGATGGATGCGGCGGTGGAGCTTTCACAGATCAATGCCGGACGCAGGGAATTTGCAAGCGAGGATCTGAAGCTTTGCCGCGAAAGGATCAAAGCAGGCGGGTATGAAAACAGCAGCCTGATTCTGATCGCCGAAGAAAAGCTCAGGGAAGGGATCAACGGGCTGACGGCGGGCAGGATCTGCGAAGAGTACCGGGTTCCGGTCATTGTCCTCGGCGGCAGTGATATGCCGGGGGTCTATAAAGGCTCGGCCCGTTCCACGGATGCATGTAATATTTTTGAGGCACTGTATGAATGCAGGGATCTGCTGATCGCATTCGGCGGACATCCCAAAGCGGCAGGTTTGAGCGTTCGCGCAGAAGATATAGATGAGCTGCGAAGACGTCTTGAGGAAAAAACGAAAAACCTGAAAAAAGAGACACCCCTGCAGGAGGTGGAGAGTGATTATCCGGTTCGTCCGGAGCAAATCTCCGTAAAGTGGATCGCGGACTACCAAAGCGCCGTCAGCAGGCTTGCGCCTTTTGGAGAGGGGTTTGCAGCGCCGCAGATCTATCTGGAGGGACAGGCAGCCGGAATCCGTCTGATGTCAGGCGATACCCATGCAAAAGTAATGATGAAGGATCTGTCACAGGACGGAAAGGGCGTGAACCTTTTGATGTGGGGAAAGGGTGAGTATTGCAAGGAATATCTGCAGGCGCACGGTCAGAAGCCCCCCTTTGTCAAAGGTTTTGTGACAAGACCGGAGATCAACGAATTCAGGCAGACACTCACCTGTCAGTTTGTGGAAAAGGAGATCGAATTTTCTGAAAATCCCTGAAAAGTGAAAAAAAGGCTTGCATTTTTGCTCATTATATAATATACTATCCAAGTCGCCGGTCGATTTCGACCGGGCGAATGTGGCCAGTTGGTCAAGCGGCTAAGACGCCGCCCTCTCACGGCGGAAACAGGGGTTCGATTCCCCTACTGGCTGCCTCAAACCCTCGCAGATGCGAGGGTTTTTGCGTTTCGAAAGCAAAACAATAACCAAACCACCCAAATTTAAGGGCGGGGGTTAACAACTTTATCGAAAAATCAGATATTTTTGATTTACATTACAAAAAAATCTTGCGGTTTTCAGGACAAGAGAGTATGATAGGCTTGTTAAAAAACTGTAGGTTCAGTTTGGCAATAGGGGGACATACATGAAAAAAGAGGTATTTAATACTATAGTTGTTGAAAACATTGACAGTACACTTGTCAGTGTGACCCTTTCCGGCGGGATCAAGATAGCACAGGAGCTTCTGATCGAAGGTAACCGTACCTCCAGGACGGAAGTGAGCTTTATCAAGATAGAGGATACCTATGTCGGCATCCGCAAACGCACGGAAGTGACTTATGATTACAGTGGACAGACACGCAAGGGTGACGTGAGACATGCCGATTTTTATATGGGCTATGATGAGATCGTGGCATTGGAGTTCTTTGACAAAAATGCCAAGCTGATCTCCGATTCCCGTGCCACCGCAGAGGGAGATGATGTCAATCGCCACGGTATCGTGGCCAAGCCGCTCAGTGATCCTTCCAGAATGGCCAAGAAAAAGAGTGAAGAGGAGCAGCTCTTCATTCCCACTGCCGGAGATATCTGAGCTGTGTTCTGTTTATTGCCCAAGACAAAAGCCACTGGTGTCAGTGGCTTTTTTTCTGTGATCATTAGGATACAAAAAGGAGAAGAGAAATAATGTCCAAGTACAGCGTGAAAAAACCGTTTACCGTTCTGGTGGGTGTGCTCCTTTTGCTGGTGCTGGGAATCGTGAGCTTCATCAAGCTTTCCACGGATCTGCTGCCCAGCATTTCACTGCCCTATATCGTGGTGGTAACATCTTACCCCGGTGCATCGCCGGAACGTATCGAGTCCGAGGTCACGGAGCCGCTTGAATCGGCACTTGGCGTTGTCAATGGCGTGGAGAACGTCACCAGCCGTTCCAACGAGAACCTCAGTATGATCATGCTGGAATTCGAGGACGAGACCAATATGGATACCGCCATGGTCAAGGTGTCCACACAGATCGACCAGCTGACTTTTCCCGAAACGGTATCCAAGCCCGTGTTGATGGAGATCTCGCCGGATATGCTGGCAACCATGTATGCGGCAGTAGACTATGAAGGAAAAGATATCTATGAACTGTCCGATTTCACGGAAAATGAAGTCATCCCCTATTTTGAGAGACAGAGCGGTGTGGCCAGCGTGGATGCCACCGGTCTGGTGGAAAAGACCGTTGAGATCCGTCTGAACGAGGAAAAGATCGACAAGGTCAACGACAAGATCCGCGCCGTCGCTGAGGACAAGATCCACGATGCGCAGGTCAAGATCGACGACGGCAAAAAGGAGCTTGAGGATGCCAGGCGGAAACTCAAAAATAATGAAAGTGCCCTGGCAGTCAAGCAGCAGGATACTGCGGATGAATTAGCCGAAGCCAGTAAACAGCTGGACGAGGCTATGGCAACCAAAGCAGCCTACGGAGCCAATCTGACAGCCCTTGAGGCTGATCAGCAGGCGCTTTCCATGGAAAAGAAAGCCTATGAGGATAACAAGGTTGAGGAGAGCCTTCAGCAGATCGAGGACGGTTTTACCGCAGCAAGAACGACCATAGCTTCGGAGGCGACCTATCAGTCCATCTATGATGCGATCTATAAGCAGGCCAGGATCGCCGCTGTCCAGCAGGCAGTGGGAGGAGCCGGAATAGCAGGTCTGAACGTGGATGAGACCAATGTGGATGTGATCGTGGGTATGCTGCCTGCCGAGGCACAGGCGCAGATCGAAGCGTCTCTGACGGAAACCTGTACCGGGCTGGCCACTGAACAGCAGCAGGCACAGCTCGATGCCATCCCCGAGAATGTCAGCGATGCCATTGAGAACCCCAAAAAGCTTAAAAACTTTAAAAAGATGCTGGAGGATCAGGGGCAGGAAGAAGCTGCCGGTCAGATGACGAAAAAGAACCTTCAGACCCTTTATGATATCGTACACACCAGAATACCGCAGATCGATACGGAGCTGGCCAATCTGAATATTGAGATCACTGCAGCCAAAGAGATCAACAAAACCGTGGAGGAAGCGACGGGCGAGGCGGATGATGCCTACCTGGAAGTGGAAGCGGGCAAGATCACCGCAGCAGCGGGCTTTGGCTCCGGAGCTGCCCAGATCGCTGCAGGTCTTCAGAAGGTGGAAGAGAACGAAAAGCAGCTGGAGGATGCGCAGGAGCAGCTTGATGACCAGAGTGAAGCTGCCATGAAAAAAGCCAATCTGGATCAGCTTCTTACCATCGATACCTTATCCAAAATGATCACGGCCGAAAACTTTAACATGCCCGCCGGATATATCAAAAAAGAGGATGACGAGCAGCTTCTGGTAAAGATCGGTGACGAATTTGATGCCGTGGATCAGGTGGAAAATATGCTGCTGACACGGGTGGATAAGGTGGGAGATATCCGGATCTGTGATGTGGCGGATGTGGTGGAAACAGACAACGCCAAGGATTCCTATTCCTCCCTGAACGGCGCCGACGCGGTGGTTTTGGCAGTCAACAAAGCCAGCACGGCCGGCACCAGTGATGTATCCAAGGTGTGCAATCAGTCCATCACAGAGCTTCAGGAAAAATACCCCGGACTTCATATCACACCGCTGATGGATCAGGGCGATTATATTGCACTGATCGTGCACTCCGTCCTGTCCAACCTGATCTTCGGCGCATTGTTGGCGATCCTGGTGCTGGCTATCTTTTTGAAGGATTTCAGACCTACGGTGGTGGTTGCATTCTCCATTCCCATGAGCGTGCTGTTTGCCATCGTGCTGATGTATTTTTCCAATATAACGCTCAACATCATTTCCCTTTCCGGACTGGCACTGGGCGTCGGAATGCTGGTGGACAATTCCATCGTTGTCATAGAAAACATATATCGTCTGCGCAGCAAGGGGATTCCGGCTGCAAGGGCGGCTGTCATGGGTGCCAATCAGGTGGCGGGAGCCATAGCGGCATCCACGCTCACAACGATCTGCGTCTTTTTGCCCATCGTATTCACCACAGGTATGACCAGAGAGCTGTTTACCGATATGGCACTGACCATCGCCTATTCCCTGATCGCATCCCTGATCGTGGCGCTGACGGTGGTACCCGCCATGGGTTCCACGCTGCTGAAAAACAGCAGTGAAAAGAAGCATCCCCTGTTTGATAAGTGCGTGAATATCTATGCCGGATTTCTGCGTTTCTGTCTCAAAGTCAAGATCCTGCCCCTGGCAGTAGCCATCGGTCTTCTGGTGGTCTGCGTGATGGCCGTTCTCTCCATGGGGATCGTATTTTTGCCCCAGATGGGTGGTAATCAGATGAGCATGGAGGTGACCGCGCCTTCCGAAATGTCCGTTGACGATGCCTATGCTGTGGCGGATGAGCTGATGCAGGAGGTATGCTCTGTGCCGGGGATCGAAACCGTAGGTATGATGTCAGGCGGAGGCTCCACGTCCCTGCTCTCTACAGGCAGCAACAAGAATTTTTCCCTGTTCATTCTGCTAAAGGACAAGCAGGGCAAGGATAATGACAGGGTCGCCCGGGATCTGGAAAAACTGATGGAGCAGAAGCATTCGGATTGTGAGTTTTCCGTGTCTGCCTCCAATATGGATATGTCCGCGCTTGTGGGGAGCGGTCTGCAGGTGGATATCTACGGGGATGATTTTGACGAGATGATCGCCGTCAGCGAAGATGTCATGGAGCTGGCCGGCCAGATCAAGGGCTTTGGGAATATCTCCAACGGTCAGGAGGAGGCCGATGACCAGCTCCATGTGATCGTGGACAAGGATGAGGCGATGCGTCAGAACCTGACGGTGGCGCAGATCTTTTCGGAGCTGTCGGGCAAGCTGACCACGGAAAAGGATTCCACCAAACTGGAGACGGATTCCGATACCTTCCAGATTACGCTTGTCAATGACAGGGATCTTCTGACGGAAGACAATCTCAGGGACTATGAATTTACCGTGACCAAACAGGACGAGGATGGCAAGGAGAAGGAGGAGACTCACAAGCTGTCCGAATTTGCCACGATCGAAAAGAGCAAGAGCATTGCCGGCATCCAGCGGGAAAACCAGGAAAGAAAGCTGGAAGTGACGGCAGAGACCATGGACGGTTACAATACGACGCTTCTCTCCAGACAGATGGAGGAAAAACTCTCTTCCTACAAAGCGCCGGAGAATGTGCGCATTCAGATCGCCGGCGAGACAGAGCAGATCAGGGAGATGATTAAGGATATGATTTTGATGATATTGCTGGCGGTCGTCTTTATCTACCTGATTATGGTGGCGCAGTTCCAGAGCCTTATGTCGCCCTTCATCGTTATCTTCACCATTCCCCTGGCCTTCACGGGAGGTTTCCTGGGATTGATGATCACGGGAGAGCCGCTGTCAATGATCGCTATGATGGGCTTTCTGATCCTGGCCGGAGTAGTGGTGAACAATGGTATCGTATTTGTAGATTATGTAAACCAGCTTCGCCTGGATGGCGTTGAAAAAACCGAGGCGCTGGTCGAAACCGGTGTCACCCGTATGAGGCCGATCCTGATGACGGCCATGACCACGATCCTTGCCAATCTGACGCTGGCTCTGTCACGGGACGCTTCGGCGGTGATGAGCCGCGGCATGGTGATCGTGACCATCGGCGGCCTGAGTTATGCAACGCTGATGACGCTGATCATCGTGCCTGTGCTGTATGATATCTTCTTCAGAAAAGAGCTGAAAAAGGTGGATATCGGGGATGAGAATAACTGGGACGAAGAGAGTGAAGTGCAATAAAAAATACTTGCAAATGCAAAAGATTCGTGCTAAAGTGGTTTTTGGATAAAGAGTGTATTGGAGAGTGGGCTTGCGAAAGTCCACTTTTCCGTTGTATATTACAGTTTTCTTTTAAGTTCATGATGACAGACAGGAGAAAATATGTCCAAAAAAGAAACGTATGAGACAAAGGCGGAGGAACTGATCGCACCGATTCTGACAGAACAGGGCTTTGAACTTGTGGATATGGAATATGTCAGGGAAGCGGGCAGCTATTATCTGAGAGCCTACATAGACAAGGAGGGCGGCATCACGATTGATGACTGCGAGCTTGTCAGCAGGGCTTTTTCGGACAGGCTGGATGAAGAGGATTTTATCGAAGACAGCTATATTCTCGAGGTCAGCAGTCCGGGACTGCTCAGACCGCTGAAAAAGGATCGTGATTTTCAACGCAGGCTGGGCGAGAAATTGGAGCTGAAAACCTACCGTCCGATCGATGGCACCAAGGATTTTGAAGGCATACTCAGGGCTTTTGATGCAAACAGTGTGACGATCGAAACGGAGGACGCAGAGCGGGTGTTTGAGCGCTCGGAGCTTGCGCTCGTCAGACCCTGGGTGGATTTCTGAGAGCGCCGTGCGCATCCGCCGGAGGCTTTATAGTGAACGACAAATTATTTTTGTCGTTCACTATAAAACGCCGCAGAAAGCCTCGGCATGGCCGGAAGCAGGAAATACAAGAAGCAGGAAATACAAACATTAGAAATATAAACACAAACACAAACAGAAATCAGGTTCATAACAGGAGGAAAAAAGATGAACACCGAACTTTTGGAAGCGCTTGACATGCTGGAGAGGGAAAAAGACATCAGCCGTGAGACCCTGTTCGAGGCGATCGAGAATTCTCTTGAAGCAGCTTACAGAAATCACTATGGCAAGGGAGAAAACGGCAGAGCGGAAAACGGCCATGCCGTTGTAGACCGCGAGACCGGTGATTTTAAGGTGTTTGCGGTAAAGGAGATCGTGGAAACCGAGGACGATGTGTTTTCTACCATCAATCAGATCTCTTTGGAGGATGCCCGAAAATACAAAAAGGATGCGCAGGTGGGCGAGACGGTAGAGATCGAAGTGGAATCCAGGGAGTTCTCAAGGATTGCCGCCCAGAATGCCAAGAATGTGATCCTCCAGAAGATCCGCGAGGAGGAGAGAAGTGTTATTTACAATCAGTTTAATGATAAAGAGAAAAATATCGTGACCGGTATCGTACAGCGCGATACAGGCAGAGGCATGATCATCAATCTGGGCAAGCTCGATGCGACCCTCAGCGAAAAAGAGATGGTACCGACAGAGCATTTCCGTCCCAATGAGCGTATCAAAGTATATGTTCTGGAGGTCAGAAACGGCAACAGAGGTCCCAGAGTGATGGTCAGCCGTACCCATCCCGATCTGGTAAAACGGCTTTTTGAAACAGAAGTGGCAGAGATAGCAGATGGTACAGTCCAGATCAAGGCCATTGCCAGAGAGGCGGGAAGCCGTTCCAAGATGGCGGTATGGAGTGACAATCCGGATGTGGATCCCGTAGGAGCCTGTGTCGGCATGAACGGTGCCAGGGTCAACTCCATCGTTGATGAGCTCAGAGGTGAGAAGATCGATATCATCAACTGGGATGAGAACCCCGGGCAGCTCATTCAGAATGCCCTTTCTCCGGCCAAGATTATCTATGTGTTTGCCGATCCGGAGGAAAAGACGGCGAAGGTAGTGGTGCCGGACTATCAGCTCTCCCTGGCCATTGGTAAAGAGGGACAAAATGCCCGGCTGGCAGCGCGCCTGACCGGTTACAAGATCGATATCAAATCCGAGACCCAGGCAGCGGATGCACCCGGATTTCGTCCCGAAGATTATATGGACTATGACGATGAAGAGTATGATGAGGATTATGAGGGCGAATATGCCGAAGGTGAATACGCCGAAGGCGAATATGCCGAAGGTGAATATGCCGAAGGTGAATATGCCGAGGGCGAATATGCTGAGGGCGAATATGCCGAAACTGAAAATACGGAAGAAAATACAGGCGTCGAATCTGCCGGCAACGATGATGAAGGCATAGAAGCGGTTGCCGATGGCGACAGTGCATCCGAAGAAGCATAGGAGTAAAACGGAAAACGACAGACAGCTATGGAAAAAAAACAGCCTGAGCGGCAGTGTATCGGCTGCGGCGAAAAAAAGGATAAAAGATCACTGATCCGTATCATACGGACGCCGGAGGGTGTGATCTGTCTGGACAAGACGGGCAGGGCAAGCGGCAGAGGCGCGTATCTGTGCAATAACAAAGAGTGCCTGAAGAAAGCAGCCAAAAAGAAAGCGCTGCCTCGAAGTCTCAAGACGGAGATACCGGAGCAGATCTATGACAGCCTGGCAGAGCAGCTGGTGGGGGATAACAATGGGGAATGAAAAAAAGATCCTGTCCCTTCTCGGACTTGCCAGACGGGCGGGGAAGCTTCAAAGCGGTGAATTTTCCGTGGAAAATGCTGTCAGGGACGGATCGGCGCAGCTTGTGATCGTAGCGCTGGATGCGTCGAAGAATACCGAAAAATTATTTTTGGATAAATGCAGCTATTATCATGTGCCGGTCAGAAGGTTCGGAACAAAGGATATGCTGGGAGCGGCGCTGGGCAAGCAGCTCAGGGCGTCGATTGCGGTGAATGATAAAGGGTTTGCCACCAGTTTGCAGAAATTGTTAGACGAGCAGGAGGTAGAGTAGATGGCGAAATTAAAATTAAAGGAATTGGCACAGGAGCTCGGGATCGACGAGCAGGACGCCAAAAAATGGTTAGTGGAAAACGGCAGGGATAAAAACTATTCTCGCCTGACGATTGCCTCCCCTTTGGTTGACGAGGATATCGAGCTGATCAAAAAGTTAGCCGGAGGTAACAATTCTCCGGCCGGCAAAGAGGAAACTGCAAAGAAAACGGCTCCCGTGGCAAAAGAGGAAAAGGTGACTGAGGATAAACCCTCAGGACAGCCTGAGAAGCCGGCTGAAAAGAAAAAGGCCGAAGACGTGAAACCGGCTGCACCGCAGCAAGGCGCACCCGCCGGAAAAACGGAGGCAAAGCAACAGCCGCCCAAAAAGAAAAAGGCGATCATTTTCGTCAACAATGCGGTAGGCGGCAACAGGGGCGGTCAGCAGAAGGGCGCACCAGGACAGAGACAGGGAAATCGCAATCCCAATCAGCCTCATCAGATCATAAAGCCCACCATTCGTCCGGGGGCTATCACACAGACACCCAGGCCGAAGCCGCAGCAGCCGCCAAAGAAGAATCAGCCTGAGGCAGAAACAGAGAAAAAGATCACGCCGGTAGAGGCAGTCAATGCAAGCCCCAATACCCAGGCAGTGCAGAGGATGGATAAACATGTCGAAAAAATCGAAAACGGACAAAAGAACAACAACAGCGGCCGCCCTGCAGCGGGGACTGAGAGTACACAGGATCGCACAAAAAGCGGCAGGAGCTTTAGCAGTCCTGATCGCCCTTCGCGAGCTGATGCGGGGTCGCAAGGTGGACGCAAAGGTCAGGGAGGCGGCAAATTCTCTGACGGAGGCAGCCAGGACGGCAACCGGAAAGGCGGTCGAAAAGACAAAGACAACGGCAGGAAAAATCGCAAAGACCAGATCTACGAAGAAGAAGGCAATGTAAAGAACAAGAATAAGGCAGGCAGATTCATTAAGCCCGAAAAGAAGCCGGAGCCCGAAGAAGAAAAGATCAAAGTCATCACCATTCCGGAGACCATTACCATCAAGGATCTGGCTGACAAGATGAAGGTGCAGCCTTCTGTGATCATCAAAAAGCTCTTTATGCAGGGACAGGTCCTGACGGTGAATCAGGAAGTGGATTTTGAAACGGCCGAAAATATTGCGATCGAATTTGAGATCATCTGCGAAAAGGAAGAAGTAGTGGATGTGATCGAAGAACTGCTCAAAGAAGAAGAGGAGGATGAAGCTCTCCTGAAATCTCGTCCGCCCGTAATCTGCGTTATGGGTCACGTCGATCATGGTAAGACATCACTTCTGGATGCCATCAGAAAGACCAATGTGATCGACAGAGAGGCAGGCGGTATCACCCAGCATATCGGCGCATATACCGTAAAAGTGGGCGATCAGAGCATTACCTTCCTGGATACGCCCGGACACGAAGCGTTTACCGCCATGCGAATGCGCGGTGCTAATTCCACGGATATTGCCATCCTGGTAGTGGCAGCGGACGACGGCGTGATGCCGCAGACGGTTGAGGCGATCAATCATGCCAAAGCGGCAGGCATTGAGATCATTGTGGCTATCAACAAGATCGATAAGCCCAATGCAAATATAGACAGAGTGAAGCAGGAGCTGACTGAATATGAACTGATCTCCACCGATTGGGGCGGCAGCACGGAGTTTGTTCCCGTATCCGCCAAATCCGGAGAGGGTATCGATACATTGCTTGAGACCATCCTTCTGACAGCGGAGATCCTTGAGCTGAAAGCCAATCCCAACCGTATGGGACGTGGACTGGTCATCGAGGCAGAGCTTGACAAAGGACGCGGTCCCGTGGCTACGGTTCTGGTTCAGAAGGGTACGCTCCATGTGGGAGATTTCATTTCCGCAGGCATTGCCCACGGTCGCGTCAGGGCCATGCTCGATGATAAGGGCCGCAGGGTGAAAGAAGCCCGCCCGTCCACTCCCGTTGAGATCCTGGGACTTTCCGACGTACCCGGGGCAGGCGAGATCTTCATCGCCCATGAGAGTGACAAAGAGGCCAAGAGTTTTGCGGATACTTTTGAAGCCCAGAATAAGGTTAAAAAGCTTGAAGAGACCAAGTCCAA
>CAJOOZ010000006.1 GCA_905236705.1 uncultured Lachnospiraceae bacterium
AATGTCGCTGATTTTTCCATGTCGATACCTCCATTTACTATTAATCGTAACGACAACGTTGTTACTTGTCAAGGCAATTTGTTTAAAGATCGGGTAAATTTACTGTAGGAATTAACAGAATATAGAGCATCCTTGAATCTCATAGAAATGGATCCGTTTGATGTTTATATTTTACCTACTATCAGTATATTTACAACCCCCATATGTGATTTTTTAATGCAGCTATCTTCTTGATTTGGGAATACGGTATGGAATAAATCGGTATGTCAGCTAAAGATCCCAGCCGTTCTCTGTTCCTGTTTTCTGCCGCTATCATATCCGAGGAGGAATAAATTATCTCCTCCGCACCGACCGCCATCTGAAGCGGTTTCTTCTGGTACCGCACCAGCTCCAGCATATTGCCTTTATTCTGCCTATATATCCTCAACCGTGCCATCTTATCTGCTCCTGTATGACACCATCCAAGAGGGCGTGAACTCATTCTGTCTGAGTACACATGACTTACATGTCCTTCTGCACTGCAACCAACCTTTTCGTCTTTTCCTGCCATGGAAAGCATAATGCCTGACCAGTTCTCCATGATATATCCCTTTGCCCTTAAAACAGCCTTTTGCCGGTTCTCTTCCTCTGTTATCGCAAGAATCCTGTCAAACACTTCTTCTGCCATATATTTTTTCTTTTTGTGAATTGCTCGATATATCTTTGCTCTAGCGTCTTCCTTTGAGTCCTTAAGGTGCGCCGTAGCCGCCACGATGTATTTATGCATATGATATTTATCGAGAACAAACTTTGCCTGCTTGATATATTTTACTCCTGTTTTAATCCATGAAGCTCCATCTCCGTTGATATTTATGATTTTCAATGCATCCGTATCATAAGCTTTTTCTATGTATTCATACACCTCATCCCAGAACTGTTTTACCCCTTCCGTTCCCTCATATATGCCACCAAAATACTTCGGATTGATCAGTTTCGGGCGCCCATCTTCTTCAACATCTATGCCCTCATAAACATAGGCAATATACGGCATCACTGTATTCTGTCGGGGTTTCTTGATGTCTCCCTTTTTCTCGAGATACTGGAGAGATACATGATCTTCGTCCGCATCGATATACAGTTTGGAAAGCTGTTTCTTTTCTTCTGTGGGTTTTACCGGTGGAAACTGAAGGGCATGAATTTTGTTCATAACAGTTTCCTTTGTGATATCAGCTCCAACGATACTTGCATTTTTGCCACCCTTACGATAGCTGCTCTCTACAGCTTCCTCAAGAATTCTTGCTTCCGCATCCTCTGTAATCCTAGTGTGTTTATCAAGCTGCATCAGCTGATCCAAAAGATAGCATGAAACACCGGTTTCGACGTTCTTAAACAGGGTTCTTTCATAGCAAACATCTCCCAGGCTCGTAGTTCTTACCACGGCATCTTTTCTGACTATGTGCCATCCTGGGCGAAGGTCTTTCCTCTTGCGAAGTAGCTCATCATAGGATTCCCATTCCTCTGCTATGATGGAAACTCCGAGATTTACCACCTCATCCGTCACTCCCTGAACCATCTCAGCTATCTTTGTGAGATCCTCCGTGTATGATTCAAAAACTTTTGATAATTTCTTTACCCCTTCTTCTGAAAACTGGTGTATACTGTTATTCATAAAGCATCTTTTCTCCTTCGATTTTTTTGTCCAAAACAAATCCTATCAGAGATTGGATGCTTTTTCTACTGTTAATTTCCCTACAAAAACTTTACCCTACGTCAACAATTCTGCTCGGTGATCAGATGGAATCAATGGAAAACACAACCACATACTTTTCTTTTAATTTTGAGCATCTGTTCTGTGCAATGATTCCTTCATGCTGCAACCTTCCAGCTACAATTCCCGGATGAATTCCTATTGCTTTGGCAAATTCTACTATCTCATCATCAGAAGTATACATTGATGGAGCAAACCTTCTATAATCTGACGGTGGTATCAAATAGTTGGCTGCAAATCTATCTGCTTCTATTTCAAGTTTATTATTAATATCAATCATTTCATCTACTGTACTGCTGATAAATACCGTTTTTATTTTCTGCTGAAGAACATGCTTAATTTCATGGAATAATGAAAACCAAAACTTATCAGCATTCAATCCACGGTTATTCATAGCCAACACTACTCTATCCTCTGTTAACCACTTGACAGCACCATTCACTCCCGAATTCTTCAAGTGTGGAAGTAAAACAAATGCGATACCGCATTCAGCAAAAATTTCACGCATTCTTGGTAGAAATTCCTCCGGCTTTTTAACCGTCATGGCTCTAAGCTCCGGTAAATATCCTTTTAACTTCTCAGCATTATAATTCTTAGTCTCAATACTTTTCGAAATGTTTATAGCTGTTTGAATCCACGCCCTGGAATTAATGATATTCTTCTCACTATTGCATGATGAACCTGATCTGAAATTCACCAAAAAATCCGGTTTTAACATAATTCTTAAATCTGCAACCTTGAAGAACTTACATAAGTTCACCACTTTATCATTTATACTTCTCGCTATCGGTAGACCTGCTACATCAACAAAATATTTATAATCTATCTCTTTTGCAAGTTCTGCCTGCGCATCAATATCCTTAGCCTGCTGAATTTCAATCAGTTTCTGATCGTAAGTATTCTGTAGATTCTGCCAAACTTCTACACTTGTTCCAAGCATTACAGAAAGCTTCTTTGACAAGTCATTAGAAAGTTTAGCCTGCCCATTAATCAACTGACTCAATGTCTTTGCAGTTGTTCCCATTCTCGTGGCAAACTCAGTCTGACTAACTTCCATATCTTCAATAATATCCGCAATATAATATCCAGGGTGAAATGCCACTATATCTTTGTATTCGTTAACATTACTCATAATGGTTCGACACCTCCGTTACCTTCACAATTTTAATCATTTTACATTGAGCTAAAATGTCCCCGCCTGTAATCTCGTTCCCGTTGTTATCACAAGGAATCATTGTAACTCTATATCCAGTATTACCTAATCGTATGCTCCATTCATCTTTTCTATCACCCTTTAAATGTTCAAAATGAAATGGGGGATAATTAGCAATATCCAATAGTGACTCTGCGTTAAGTATAAAATTTTCAGCAGCTTCAAGTTTCTTCTTTACTTGTTCAGGATATCGCCACTTTTTCTTGTACTCTGAACAAAACTGTTTCTTTGCAGTTTCGTTCTTATACAGTATCTGCATCGCCAACTCTAATTACTTGTCTCCTCTTATTTTCATTACCATTTTGGTAATAAAATTGTAACATCATCCAGATCAAAAGTAAATACTATATTTCAATTCTGATATATACATCAGCCACGATAATATGCTATACTATATCCCATGCAAAATACAACCTTATGTTATCTGAAAAAAGACAATTCCTATCTCATGCTCCTTCGGAACAAAAAAGAGAAGGATCTGAACAAGGGCAAGTGGATCGGCGTCGGCGGCAAGACTGAGCCCAATGAGAGCGCCGATATGTGCGTAAGACGTGAAGTATTCGAGGAAACCGGGGTTACGCTGACCGACTATACGTTCCTTGGCATCATTGATTTCTATGCAGGCGTCGAGCAGGAACGTATGTATCTGTACGAGGCAACCGGATGGGACGGTGAGGTATGCATGGACTGCCCCGAAGGAACCCTTGCCTGGATTCCGGAATCCGAGATCCTGTCCCTTGACCTCTGGGCCGGTGACAGGCTCTTTCTAAAGGAGATGCTACAGGGCCGCAGGCCCATCAACATGGATCTGTTCTATGATAATGATACTCTGACCCATCACAGGATCTATCCGCAGCGCGCCCACTATCTGACCTCCGGTATGCTTTCGTCAAAGCATGCCTTTTCCACGCGCATAGGCGGGGTCAGCAGCGGCGTTTATTCTTCTCTCAATCTGGGCTTCGGAAGAGGCGATGATTTTGAAAATGTTCTTTTAAATTACCGGATTTTCGGCGCCTCCTGCAACGTTCCTCTCATGACAGCCGTAAGCGGCATTCAGGTCCACGGGAACAGGGTACGCACCGTTACAGCTAATGATCTCTATTCTTTTGATCATGCGCCCGAACTGATAGAAGCGGACGGTTATGTCACAGGACAGTCCGGCGTGCCTCTGGTGATCTATACCGCAGACTGCGTGCCTGTGCTGCTGGAAGATCCGACAGCAGGCGTTATCGGTGCCATTCACTGCGGCTGGCGAAGTACGGCGGCGGATATCATGCAAAATGCGATTGACGCCATGCTGGGTCTCGGCGCCGCCGGAGCAAATATTCGGCTCGCCATCGGTCCCGCCATCTGCCAAAACTGCTTTGAGACAGGGCCCGAAGTAGTTGGCAGCCTTAGGGAGCTCCTTTTATCCGGAAAAAAAGCTGCCCATGAATCCTACGCGCAGCATGCAGCACCGGACTACTCTGTATTTTTCAGAAAAGAGCCCGGTAAGGCGGATAAGTATCTTACGGATCTGAGGGGCGTCATAAGAGAGCGCTTTCTGCAGCTTGGCATTCTGCCGGAGCATATCGATCTCTTAAATGAATGCACCATGGAAAATCCCGATCTGTTCTGGTCTCACAGAGCTACCCACGGAATCAGGGGCAGTCAGGCCAATATCATCATGCTCTGATGGATGGCTGCTCTTTACGAACTTGCCCTTTGCATATTTTTGCGGTATTCGCTGGGGGAGACCCCGAATTCACTCTTAAAGGTTTTCAGAAAATGCTTTTCGTTGTCATACCCGACCTGATGGGCGATATCGATGATCTTGTCGTCAGTATTTTCCAATAGCTCTCTGGCCGCCTTCATCCGCACCTCCCGCAGGTAGGTGACAAAATTCTGTCCACCCATGTATTGCTTAAAGGAGTAGGAGAACAACGTGTAGTTCATGGAAACGTAATTGGACACCGTCGCCATATTGATATCCTCGGCATAATGTTCTCTGATATAGGCAATGGCCTGGGTCATCTTTTTCTGCGAGGGCTCCTCCTCATCCGCTTTCATCAGTTTGGCATTGATCCCCACCAGCAAATTCAGAAATTCCTCCTCATAATCGGATAAAGAGGTAAACATAAGCGGCGCATCCAGCTCTTTGCTTTTTTCGTTTTCCTCCTCCGATATTACCTGCCGGTAGATCTTACGGATCTGAGGCAGCGAAGTGCGTATCTCCTCAAAAAAGTCCCCCGGAGGCAGATGACCTCTTCTGGTCTCCTCAAACAGACTGCCCCAGACCGAGATCAGCTCCTTTTGGCTTTTGGTCCCCACGATCTGAAGCCTGTGGGTGCGTTTCGTCTCCGTCAGAAGAGCCCCCGCATGCTGTGCCAGCTTTTCCGGTATTTCCTTTTTCGGCGCATCAAAGGTCACGCATTTTTCCTGACAAAAAGCGATCCTCCTGGCTTCCTGGGCCTCCTTCAGCGCAGTCTTCAGTTCTTCTCTGCCGCGGTGCATACTACTGAGGCCGGCGGCTTGGGCGCTAAAATTCTCCAAAAGGGAAGGCACCTCCTGATCGGGCACCAGAACGCCTTCACCACCCGTAACTCCGGGAATCATCACCATTCCGTGCCCCGCCTTTAGTGCATTCTCCGAAAAGAGGGCGCACCGGTAGGCCTGATTTAAAAGGATGTTCTCATACGCATCCCCGTCAGTGGCATCTGCCTGCTCTCTCAGCCGTAAGTCAAGCTCTGTGAGGATCTCCCTGATCTTTTCCCTCTCGATGGGTTTTAAGAGATATTCGGTGGCACCGCTTCTAAGCATTTCCACCGCATAGGTAAATTCGTCAAAGCCGCTGATGGCCACCACGTAGGGAGGATGGGGCAGTTTCTGCGTTTCGTGGACCAGCTCGATGCCGTCCATTCTCGGCATGCGGATATCCGTAAACATCACCTCAATGGCCTGCTCTCTCAGGATCGCAAGCGCAGCCTCCCCGTTGTTTGCCTCATAGATGTTCTCGATCGGTACGCCGCTTCGCTCCGCCATGGTTCTTATCCCCTGCCGGATCAGTTTTTCATCCTCAACGATTAACAGTGATTGCATTGCTTATACCCTTTCTCTTTGGAAGATGCATCGTGATCTTGGTGTATTTTCCTTCCTCCGATGCCACCGTCAGGCCATATTCCTTGCCAAACTCCAGCATCATCCGATCGTTTACGTTTTTCATCCCCACACCGTGTCCTTTGTGGGCGATCTCCTCGGTTTCCACGGCCCCCTCCAGTTTTTGCCGAAGGGCCAAAAGTGCCTCCTCTGGCATTCCCTGGCCGTTATCCGAAATCTCGATCCAGACGTCCTCGCCGCTCTCCCAGCCTTTGATATAGATGGAGGCATCCTCTCCAAGGGGAGAGATCCCGTGAAGCACACAGTTTTCGATAATGGGCTGCAGGGACATCTTGGGGATCTCCTGGTTCAAAAGGCTGTCCGGCAGATTCTTGGCCAGACCCACGGTAAAGTCGTTTCTGAAATTCATCAGCGCCAGATAATTATCCACGTATTCTAGCTCATCCTCCAGGGTCACGGTGCCCGACTCCCACCGCATGGAATAGCGAAGGAGTTTACCCAGGGACGTAATGGCATCGGAGATCTCGTACTCACTGCGCATCTCCGCCAGCATCTTGATGGATTCCAGCACATTATAGATAAAATGGGCGTTGATCTGGTTTTGCAGGGATCTGATGCCCGCGTTTTTCGCCAGAATTTCCCTTTGGACATTTTCCTCCGTCAGCTGCTCAATGCGGTCCAGCATCCGGTTGAACTGATGCGCCAGTTCGCCGATCTCATCCGTCCCCGCCACATCCGTCCTGATCGACAGATCTCCATGCCGTATCTGCCGCATACTGTCCACGACAGAGTAGAGTCTGCCCAGCATCCTGCGGACAATGGCATTGATCCCAAACAGCATAACGACAAAAACGATCAAAAGGGTCACAAAAAAGTTGTTCCGGTTGAAACGGATATTCCGGGTGATACCGGTGATATCCTCCACCTCCACATAGGTCCCGCCGGTTTTGCCAATGGGGATGGTATAGAACAAAATATCCCTGCCGTTTACGCTTCGCTGCTCCACGACCTGTTCCTTCAAAAGAGGCTTATCCGCAGCCAGATTCTCTGCGATCTTTTTATCTTCCTCGGGGAACGCATCCCCCAGGACCACCTCTCCGTCTTCCCGGATAAAAAAGCCCCAGCCCTCCGAGCCTTCGGCATACATATCCGGAAAGATGTTGCGCATCTCGGCGGCCACCTCCACATAGCCGATGGTTCCCAGGGTATAATCCTCCACAGGAGAAACCAGCCCGAGAAGAGGCACGTCTCCGTTTTCCGTCAGGGAACCGAAGGTGGTATCGTAATAGGCAAAATGCCATCCGGTGACAGGCTCCTCACTGCTCCAGGACAGGTTTTTCATACGAGAGGCCTTGTAGATGCTGGGCATCATCTCCTGCACGTTGTCATTGATGGCATACACCCTGGCGGTATAAACGAGGGGGTTGTTGTCCACCATACCGATCAGAATGGAAGCGGTACCGTCCGCAAAGTCCAAAAGCTCTCTGGTGGACATGGTACGCTCGGAGGCGGATTCCCGCAATATGTGCCTGATATCGCTGCTGTTGGAAAAGGATCGCTGCAGCGTCTCCATGGCCTCCATCCGGAAGGTAATGGCTCCGTCAAGCTCTCTCTGCCGGTAATACATATCGCTTTTATTCTGTGCGATGGAATTTTGCTCGATCTGGCGGAACATGATGATGGAGATCACAACGATAGGCACGAATACCAGAAGCAGGATCAGGGCGGTAAATTGAATGTTCAGACCCATGGACCGCATCCGCTGCCACAGGGGTTTTTTCTTTTCTTCCATTACTGTACCCCCATGGCTTTTTTGTTCAGCCGCATCTGTCTTGTCTTTTCTTCCATCAGATTGTCATATCCGTAAAGCTCCCTTTCCTTCAGATAGTCTGCCAGGATCTTGTCAAAGGCCGCCTCATTTTCCGCCAGCAAAAGCTCCCTTAGAGTCTTGCCCCACAGCTCGTTCTGCACGGTCTCGATCCTCGCCAGTTCGCTGTCCTGTGGGATCGCTACATCATACTGACTGGTGTAGGCGGCATACGGATAGGTCCATTCCGCCGGCTGTTTGGTGGGTTCCTCCAGAGGGTAGGCCCATTTCTGCTGCACCACGTTGTCCATCAGCATCCAGAAGGTATCGTCCCCGCCATAGATGGAATTGTAGGTTCGTTTCTGAAAACGCCTCAGTTCATTCGCCTCGGGATCGCAGACAATGGTGCCGTCATCCAGCTCCTCATAAGCCTCTCCTTCCACTCCCAGATAGATCAGCTTCTGCCCCTCTTCGGACAGCAGATAGGAAAAAAGCCGCATTGCCAGATCCGGATGCTTGCAGTCTTTGGAAATCATGGAGATCATCCAGCCTTTGACACTGGACAACGGAAGTACGGGATCATCCCCTCTGGAATTTCTGGGACCGTCCACCGCGATATAAACGGAGTCCGGATCATTGGCATAGCGGGCCGCCTGCTGCTCTGCAATGTCCGTCCGCTGATAGATCATGCAGAAATACCTGCCCTGCTCCACGTTCTCCGTGATCTGGATCCGCTGATCCACGAACACGTCCGAGGGCAGATATCCGTCCTGCCGAAGCTGCCGGAACACCTTCAGCCAGCGCAGGTACTCAGGGTCTGTGTTCCTGTCGTAATACCTGCCGTTTACCTCATAGGGCACAGCCAGAAAATCCTGCAGAAAATTGTCAAAGGAATCACAGCCGCTGTCCGTAAAAGGGGTTCCCCCTATGGGGATCAGAAGACCGTTTTCCGTTGCACCAAAGCGCCGCATCGCCCGCTGCAGTGTATTCCTGAAGCCCTCCGGCGTCGTCATGTCCGGTCTGCCGAGTGCCTCATAGATATCCTTGCGCACCAAAAAGGTCAGATTCGCTGCCAGATCCTCATGATTGGCCGCATCGGAGGCCGTGATCGCCGCATTGGGATAGGCAAAAAGATCCCCCTCCGGTGTCTGGTAAAAGTTTCGGCACTCCTCCTTGGCATTTTCAAAAAACTCCGGCGCATACTCATTGGCCAGCTCATTCAGGGAGCTGAGTTTCTTTTGGTTTACCAGCGTGGCATAGGATTCGGAATCCGGATCGAGAGTCAGAAGATCCGGCACCCTGCCTGCCTGGATCATGGACTCCAGCAGACCGTCATTATTGCTGACAGGGGTAATGAACCGAATGGAAACCCCCAGATCCTGTGTGATCTTGCGGGAGACCTGATCCGACCCCCAGGTCTCCACAAACCAGGGCTGATCCACATACCAGTCCAGCGTGACGACTCCGCCTACGTCTGCCTCCTCCTCACCGGAATCCGTCGCACTACGCCGAGAAAGCCCCATGATCAGACTCATGAGGCTTACTGCGGCCGCGAATACGAGAAATAATAAAACAATGGAATTAATCGGTAAATGTTTTTTCTTCATACTCACAATTTTACTTGTTTTTATGAAACGGCACAAGCGGTTTGCGCCTTAAATTTTATCCCTTCACCGCACCGGCAGAAATACTGCTGATGATGTAGCGTGAGAAGAAACTGAATACCAGCACGATCGGAATCACCGAAATCGCAACCGCCAGATATGTTGCGCCCTGATTCTGCTGCAGATCCGTAGCCGAACGCAGAGTGGAAACCATGACCGGAAGAGTGAACTTGTCAGTCTTGTTCAGGATGATCATCGGAAGCAGATAACTGTTCCAGTTGCCGATGAAGGTCATAATACCCATGGTCGCGATGCCCGGCGAAAGGATCGGGAAAATGATCCGATGGAAGGTGTAAAGCTCCGGCGCACCGTCTATTCTGGCCGCCTCGATCAAAGTGGTCTGCACCGTGGAAAGGGCATACTGCCTTAGGAAAAAGACAGTGCCGGGAGATGCAACGGCTGGCACGATCAGCGGTATGTAGGTATTGACCAGATGCAGCTTGGTACACAACTGATAGAAACCGATCAGGGACAGCTGTCCCGGGATCATCATAAATACCAGGATCGCCCCGAACACCACCTTGTTAGCCTTAAACTTGTAAAAAGCCAGTCCGTAAGCCGTCAGCGCCGAAAAATAGGCGGTAAGCAGCGTTGCGGGCACGGAAACAAGAATGCTGTTGAAGATACCCCTGGGAATATCCACGTACTTGATCAGCTGCTTATAATTCTCCACCAGATGACCACGCGGGATAACGGAAAAGGATCTGGATATTTCCACACCGGTTCTGGTTGAATTGATGATCATCAGATAAAACGGGAAAAAACTCGCAACTGCCAAAAGTCCCAACGCAAAATACAAAAGACCTTTCATCAGACGGTCATGGGTTTTACTATCCATAGTTTGATCTTGCATCTTTCTTTACCTCCCTTCGCTCGTTGCTTTTTGTTTCGGCCTGCGCTGACTCTTTTCACTCCGTGCATCTTTATCCCTAAACAGATAGAGCTGTATCAAGGACACCGCCAGAATGATCAAGAACAGCATATATGCAACTGCGGAAGCATAACCTGTATTGATGGAGCCTGCCGTAAATCCGAAACGATACAGATACATCATAACCGTCTGTACCCGGCCATACGCATTGGCTGAAGGCAATACCGTAAGGAACGGCAGATCGAACATCTGCAGTCCGCCGATCAGGGATGTGATCGCCACATACATCATGATCGGGCGAAGAAGCGGAAGGGTAATCCGTCCGAATACCGTCCAGCGGCCCGCTCCGTCTATGGCTGCCGCTTCATAGTAATCTCTGGGGATTCCCTGAACGCCGGCCATCAGCATGATAAAGGAATTACCGAACCACATCCATGACTGGATGACGGCGATCACATAAGGCACCACGTTTCCGTTGCCGATCCAGTCAATGGGCTGGTAGGAAGCTCCAAAGAGCTTGGTGATGTTGCTGATTATAATGTTAAAGGAACCGTAACGCCAATCCAAAAGGGTCTTAAACAAAAATGCAACGGAGGTTGCCGCGATCAGGTTCGGAAAATAATATACGACCCTGAAGAATCCCAGCCCCTTCATTTTGTACTTCACATCGGAGAATACCATCATCAGAAGAAACGCCAGTCCCAGCTGCAGAACGATATTGACGCTCCAGATGCGGATTGTGTTCCAAAGAGCTCTCCAGAAAAATTTATCGTGGATCACACGGCTGTAATTGGCCAGACCGATCCAATGCGCTTTTCCCATTACCTTCAAATCGGTAAAGCTAAGGTGCAGGGTACGCAGTACCGGGTAAACACTGAAAATCAGAAAGACCACGGTAAACGGCAAAACGAATGCGTATCCCCAGCGGTTATAGGAATTTAGTCGTTTTTGTTTTCCCATACTATGCCACCATTTCCTTTCTATGAAAAGAGGGGCAGAAGCTCTCTGCCCCCCGTCGCCGATCAGCGAAGCCTCTCGCTTTTATCAGCGGTTAATCACCAGATCCGGATATGTGGACTGAACCGAATCATAGAATTCTGAAATGGCGTCTTCTTTGCTCTTTTCACCTGTCTTGATGCTGCCGATCGCTGCGCCCCAGGCATCATTGATGGCCTTGTCATACTGGGTTACCTTGGAGTAATCGATACCCTCGGCCTGCTCCTGCCAGAATGTGTACAGCTTCTCACCGCCATAGATAGGATTCTCATCATCTTTGTGCTTCTCCAGTGCGGAGATCAGGGATACGGTATCGCCCTGGGACTCCTCGATCCACCAGTCAGCTGTATCTTCGTTCAGGCATACAAATTTGATGAAATCCCATGCCTGCTCCGGTCTCTCGGAAAGAGCTGAAATACCGATGAAGGTGCCGCCGCCGAAACCATAAGAAGGACCTGCACATACGCCCCAGCTACCGGAAAGATCGCCTACGTTGTCACGCATTGTCAGAACGCCCCATGAAGGAAGACCGAAGGCAAATACGGAAGTCTTGTCCAGATCAGCCGTCTGCTCTTCAAATGCCTCTGCATCCCATACGTTTACGGAATCATCCGCATAGTTCTGGATATCTGCGGTAAGGATGGGAACCTCGCCTGCCATTGCCTGATACCAGGGGGTGGACCACTGATTGCTGTATGCGGTATAGTCATCCTGATAAAGCTGAACAGCCAGATCCATGTAATCCTTACGACCCTGTGCTACGTTTAACTCGCCGTCCACTACCCATGCGGAATCTCCGGAGAAGTAGCTCATCTCGGCATCGGATGCGAAAATGCGATAGCCTTTATCCTTTAAGGTCTTGGCTGTATCAAGGATCGTAGCATAGTCTGCAAACAGCTTGCCTACCTCGTCGGGATCGTCAGTGCCGAATACTTCCTGGGCAATATCTCTGCGGTAATAGATACCTGCGGGAGTGATCTGATAGGAAATGGTACGCTGTACGCCGTCAGCATCCTTGCCTACGTCCCAGACGTAATCCACGATCTGTCCTTCGTAATCCTGCGCTCCAAGATCATCAAGGCTTGCGAAATATCCGTTGTCATACATATCACCAAGCATCTGAGGCTCGCCTACGATGATATCAGGCTCGGTCTCGCCGCCCATGATAGCGGTCTGAACCTTGGTGGGATAATCTTCGGGAGCGATAACCACAACATCAACCGGATTGCCGGTCTCCTCCTTGTAATGATCCGCAAAGGTCTCCAGATCCTTGGCCAGCGTCCAGATGACCAGCGG
>CAJOOZ010000007.1 GCA_905236705.1 uncultured Lachnospiraceae bacterium
GTCTATAAATATATCCTGTCCCTTTCCCATGATCCTCTGGCGGCCGAAGAGATTACACAGGAAACCTTCTTCAAGGCACTGAAAAAGATTGATGAATTCCGTGGAGATTCAAGTATTCGGGTGTGGCTTTGCCAGATTGCGAAGAATACATACTTTGACCAGGTGAAACGGCAGGGACGCCTGTCGCAGCTGCCCGAGGAATACGGTGAGCCGGTGGAGTCTGTTGAAGCGGCCTTTTTTCTGGCAGCAGATACAAAAAAAATCCACAGGATCCTGCACCGGATGAGGGAACCGTACAAAGAAGTATTCTCGCTGCGTACATTCGGAGAATTATCTTTTTCCGATATCGCTGAGTTATTTGGAAAAACGGAAAGCTGGGCACGTGTCACGTATCATCGGGCACGTATGAAGATCAGGGAGGAAATGCAAAATGGCTGATATCACATGTGAAGTGATCAAAGATCTTCTGCCGCTTTATGTAGATGAGGTGCTGTCTTTGGACAGTCGGGCGGTGGTGGAAGAGCACCTTGAGACATGCAGTGACTGCACGGAATACTATCATGCGCTTAAAGAACCGAAGGGGGACTATGAGCAGATGAGAAATTCTGATGATAAAGCGGCACTGAAAAGGATAAAAGGAAATCTGAAAAAGAAAAAGCTGGTCACTGTTCTTATAACAGCGGTATGCATTGCAGCTTTGGGTTTTGGCTTGTTTTACGGACTTATCGTTCACGAAAAGTATATTTCGTATGAAGAAAGCGGACTTTACGTTTCGGAAGAGGCGATTCGGACAGACAAAGACTATTACAAGAGTACCGGTTTTTACTCACCGGACGGAGAGACTCTGTTTTTGTTCATGACAACAACGGCGTATACACAGATGCGAAACGATAAATCTATGGCAGGTGTTCCGATCTTAACCCTTGACAAGGAGGCGCGCACGTCGATCATTGAGGATGATAATGGCGCTGTCACGGAACAGGTATACAAAGAAATATATTATGTTCCTGAAACTACCGCAAAGCAATATATGCATGCGATGAAGTGGACAAATGAAGGCACGACTGATGAAGAGGTTCAAAAGAACCGTGATAAGGAAGTCGGGGCGCTGAAAAGCGCATCAGTCCTCGTTTGGAGTGAATCATAAAATATTTTTCCGGCAGGCGCTGATCGGGTACCAGCTGCAACTGCCGCAGATATCCTCCAGGATCTCGGGAGTCATCTTTTCATCAATCTCCCGAATCAGATCCTGATATATATATTCTTTTTCTTCCAAATGAAAATATTCGATCATTTTCCGGTCGTAGGAGAGAACCTTCTCATTGTCCGTACAAAGGTTCTCTCCCTTTTTTTGCGGGCAGCACCCGCAGAAGACGTCGGTGGAAAAAATGATTTTTACACGGAAGCTTTTTTCCCCGCGAAGCTTCTCGACCCAGTAGGACATATTGCGGACAAACTCCTGGCTGTAGCCTTTGCCACTGTAGCCCTGGGTGCAGAGGAGATGATGAGGTCGCATGACCAGGGGGGATTCTGTCTGTTTCATGATGCCGTCTCCAGCACATGCGCTTTTATCAGGGTGCTTCTCAGCTTTTTTCCGATGATACCGGCCAGCAGGATTTTGATGATGGCGGTAGGAATGAAGGGAAGGACGCAGGCGGTAAAGGCAGCAACGAAGTTGCTTTTGGCAGCAACGACAAACCAGCACATTCCGACGATGTAGTTGATGACGGCGCCCGTGATCAGACCGCCGAACAGCCAGACAGTCCGGTTTTTCTCTGCTCCCTTGCCGGCCAGATAAGCCATGATCGGGAAGGAAAGAAGGAATCCGCCAGTGATGCCGAAAAGGATGCCGAGTCCGCCGCTGAATCCGGCGAATACCGGCAAGCCGACTGCACCGAGCAGAAGGTAGATCAATGATGCCAGAGTTCCTTTTCTGGCGCCGAGCAAAATGCCCACCAGAGGAATGATGAAAGTCTGTAAGGTCATAGGTACACCTGCCGGCATAGGGATGGTGATCTGAGCCAGAATCACGATGGCGGCAGTCAGAAGACCAATCTGAGTGATGTCCTGGATAAGAAGCTTATTTTTTTTGTTCATGATTATTCTCCTTAGAGTCTTTATTGGCGGTGGCAGAAAAAGATGAAAGAAGCAAATGTCAGCCACACATAAGCTAATTTATAATATGGCTCGCCAAATGTCAACCCCAAAATATTAAAAGGTTAACAATTGAATTGTTCTTTTGACCCCAACATCATTATATAGTAGAATAGACTGAAAAAGAGGTTTCAATATGAATTATATAATATTTGACCTGGAATGGAATCAGGGGAAGCTGGGAAAAAAAGACCGTCATCATGCGAGCATTCCCTTTGAGATCATAGAGATAGGCGCTGTGAAACTGGACGAAAACCGAAACGTGACGGGACAGTTTCATGAACTGATCCGTCCCAGGATCTACAAAGATATGCCTCAGCTCATTGAGCAGATGCTCCATGTGAATATGGAAGAGTTAGCTGATGGCAACTCTTTTGAAGAGGTGTGCGAAGCATTTCTGGACTGGTGTGGGGAGGATCCGGTATTCTGTACCTGGGGAAATCAGGACCTGACCGAGCTGCAGCGCAATATGCTCTATTTCGGTATCGGACCGCTATCGGACGGACCTTTTGAGTATCTGGATATACAGAAATTATTTTCCATTGCTTTTGAGGATGGAAAAACGCGGCGTAATCTGAAATATGCCATTGATTTTCTAAAGATCGATAAGGATGCCCAGTTCCATCGGGCGTATGCCGATGCTTACTATACGGCGCAGGTCTTTTTGAGGATCGATCGGGATCTGGAGCAGTATTGTTCCTATGATGTCTTCTGGCTGCCGCAGGACAAAGATGCGGAGATACACAAGATCTTTCCCGATTATAGTAAATACATATCCCGCAAGTTTGCATCCAGGGCCGAGGCCATGGCCGATAAAGAAGTGACAAGTATGAGATGTTATATCTGTTCTTCTCCGGCAAGACGCCGGATCCGGTGGTTTTCACCGGGAGGACGGTATTGTATCGGCGTTTCACAATGTCCCAGACACGGTTATATCAAGGGAAAGGTGCGGTTTCGCAAGCATGTCCTTTCAGAGAGTGAGAGTGAAGCGGTCTATATTGACAAGACACAGAAGCTGATCGATGAAAACGAAATGAAGGTCATTGCCGAAAAATATGAAAAAGCACAGGAAGCTTATAAGAACAGAAAAAAACGACTGACGGCATTACTGCTTTGTCTGTCTTTGCTGCAGCCGGCATTGCTCAATACAGGCGGGCTTTCTGTTTATGCAGAGCCCGCCGCACAGACGCAGCAGACCGCAGACAGCGACACGGAGGAGACCGAAACCGCCCGGGAGCAAGCTTTCGAAGCGACAGTCCGCAGCGGCGATGAACCGGCGGAAACAGAAGATGAAGGGGAAGAAGGATCGGAAGAGACAGACGAGTATACCGATGAGCAGTCAGCTCAGAAAAGCGAAGAGATACAGACCAACGAGATCGTGCGCTGGCCACAGGGACCTGCTGTTTCCGCAGAGGGAGCCATTCTGATCGAAGCAGATACGGGAACGGTATTATATGGGAAAAACATTCATGAAAAACTGTATCCCGCCAGTACCACCAAGATCCTGACAACATTGATAGCCAGTGAACAATCTGATCTGACGGAGATGGTCAAATTTTCTCCACGCGCGGTAAACAGCATCGAGAGAGCATCTTCCAACATGGGTATCGATATCGGACAGGAGCTGACCATGGAGCAGTGTCTGTACGGTATTTTAGTCTATTCCGCCAATGAGGTGGCCAATGCTGTGGCGGAGCATGTAAGCGGCAGCATTGAAGACTTTGTTGATCTGATGAATCAGCGGGCTTTAGAGCTGGGCTGTACGGATTCCCATTTTGTTACCACCAACGGTCTTCATGATGATAACCATTACACGACACCTTATGACCTGGCGATGATCGGGCGGGCATTTTTTGCCAATGAAACACTGGCCGGAATCTCAGGCACCAATTATTATCATATCCCGCCGACTTCCAAGCAGCCGGATGACATTGAGCTTTATACCCACAATCAGCTGACCCGTGGCCAATACACCTACGAAGGATATGTGGGCGGCAAGACCGGTTTCACGACAGTCGCGCGCCAGACGCTTGTGACCTGCGCCGAAAGAGGCGGTATGCGTCTGATCTGCGTAGTGATGCGGGAAGAATCTCCCAATCAGTACCTCGATACAATGGCGTTGTTTGATTACGGTTTCCAGAATTTCGACAGGGTCAGTGTTGCGGAAAACGAGACCAGATATACGATCCACGAAGCGGAATTTCTGGAAAGCAGCTTCATGGAAAACAGTCAGACCCTGATGGAGATCGATCCGGCGGATACCATTGTAATGCCGAATACACTTTCCTTTGACGAACTCAATGCTTTTATGAGTGACGTTTCGGATGAAAACCGGCCCAACAGGATCGCTCAGATAGAATATACTTACGAAAATATTCCGCTTGGCAGTGCGGGAGTGATCCTGTCCGAAGATACCTGCGGCTATGATTTTTATGCGGCCGGCAATGACGCCTCAGAGGAAAAAGTGATCTATGTCAATTTGAAAAAGGTTCTTCTGATCTTTGCCGGTGTGTTTGTGGGATTGCTGCTCATCATTCATCTGATCGCATATTTCAAGGACTATCATTTTTCCAGAAGAAGCAGCGGAACCGGTCAGAATCTGAATTTCAGAAAAAGGGAAAGAAGACAGAAAAAGCCAAAGTGGCAGAGAATACAGGAGAGAAAACAGATCAAGATCAACAAAAGCAATATGCGGAATCGTTATAACAAAACAACTACGGTCAAACCGCGAAGCAGATGGAAAAGAAATTAAATACGAAAAGATGTGATAAAATATGAGACTCAGAAATATACCCGGCAGTGAAGAAGCGCTGCTGCAAAGCAAATATGTGATAGATGAACCAAAAGAGCATAAGGGAAATTGGCAAAAGGTCTTCGGTAACGATCATCCCATCTGTATTGAGATCGGAATGGGAAAAGGGCGGTTTATCATAGAAATGGCAAATACAAACCCCGATATCAATTATATCGGGATAGAAATGTATTCCTCCGTACTGGTGAGGGCTGTGCAAAAATTAAACGGCGGCAGACATGTATGGGAAGAGGCGGCAGAGCAGGCCGGTGAGCCCATGGAGGCATCCAAAAGCACTGAACCGGAAGAGTTAGCAGTCAGCAACCTGCGACTGTTACGACTGGATGCCAGAGAACTGGCGCAGGTTTTTGCGCCCGGAGAGGTTGATAGGATCTACCTCAATTTTTCAGATCCCTGGCCCAAAGACAGACATGCCAAACGCAGACTTGAGAGCAGGGAATTTCTGGCAATTTACGATTGTGTTCTGGCACCGGATGGACGGATCGAATTCAAAACCGACAATCGTGCCCTGTTTGATTTTGCCCTGGAACAGTTGCCTATTGCTAACTGGAAAAGTGAGGTCATCACCTATGATCTGCATGCAGACAAGAAGCTGATGGAGGGCAATGTGATGACCGAATATGAAGAGAAATTCTCTGCTATAGGAAATCCGATCTGCAAATACATCATATACCGGACTCGCTGATTCTTCCTTTTTTTGCTGTTTTGTAAGACCATTCCAACAGGCCGATATTCAGCAGGGCAAAGAAGAGAAGATAAAAAGGCATGATCCGGATGCCTGTTTTCTGTTGCAGATGTCCAAAGATCATAGGCATAAAGGTACTGCCCACATAGGCGGAGGACATCTGGAGACCGATGACGGCGGCACTGTACTCTCTGCCGAATTTTTCGGGCGCCATATGCTGGATGGCCGGATAGACCGGACCCATGCCGGTACCTATGATCACAAATCCGATGGCCGTTAGAATGTAGCCGCCTGCCGGAAGGAGCACCATTGCGATTCCTGCAAGTTCTGTCAATATACCGATCCGGATCAGTTGTTTGTCTTTTAATCTGTTCGAGATGAATCCGCAGATCAGCCTGCCCAGCATCAATCCGCCAAAGACCAGAGAGCCAAAGGAAGCGATCAGATCATCCGGAAGGTTTTGCCATCTGCCTGCAAAGTAGCTGGAAGTCCAGAGAAAACAGGTGGCTTCGCCGGAGCAGTATGCAAAGAAAGCAATCAGAGTAGGGATCACACCCGGCACACTGAGGGTTTCACGGATGCCTGCTACGGCATTGTTTTTTTCATTTGTGATCTTTTCATTTTTCCGCCAGAGCGGCAGCGATATGATACAGACCAGTAAAATCCCGATCTGGATATAGGCGGTCCACCGATAACCCTCATTCCAGCGGGCACGACGCAGGGCCGCAGCCATGATATTGGGACTGATCACGGCGCCGACACCGTAGAAACAGTGCAGAAAATTCATGACTGAAGAATTGTAATTGTTTGCCACATAATGATTGATGCTCGCATCGATGGCACCGGCTCCCAAACCGTAAGGAATGGCAAATAAAAAGAGCATGCCGAAGGCTGTGCTGAAAGAAAAGCCGATGAGCCCGAGCACTGTCAGAAAGATCGAAAAGATTACGATCCATTTGGTATGCAGTTTTCTGATCAGCCGCGGACTGATGAGAGAGGAGATGATCGTCATAAAAGAGATCATCATGGAGATATATCCCGCATAAGAAGAGGGAACCAGAAAGTCCACCTGCATTTTTGGCCAGCCGGAGCCCAAAAGCGAATCCGGCAGACCGAGACTGATGAATATCAGGTAAATCACTGCTAACAATAAAGAACCCATTTTTCTGTTATTTCCTATTCAAAAATTATGGTGACAAAAGTCCGCTTTCCCGAATCTTATTAAGTACGTGCTTTTTATTGCCGCTCCAGAGAGGTGCGACCAGGAGCCGCTTATCGCCGTCGCCGGTCAGCCGGTGAATCACTACATTGTCGGGAATGATCTTTGCGCATTCCTTCAGGATTGCTATATATTCATCTTCCGAGAGAACCTCTATGCGCCCCGCCAGGTATTCTTTTTCCAGGTCGGTTCCCTTCAGGATGTGAAGGAGCTGCAGCTTGATGCCGTCCGAGCCGCTTTCGCAAACATATCTGACGGTATCTGTCATATCCTTTACGCTCTCCCCCGGCAGACCCAGGATCACGTGGGTTATGACCTCTATTTTTCTTTTTTTAAGCTCCGATACCGCCGCATCGTATATCGGAAGATCATATCCTCTTCTGATATATGCGGCGCTTTTTGCATGAATGGTTTGAAGACCCAGCTCCACCCATACGGGCTTAATATGATTCAGCTCTTCCAGAAGGCTCAGTACCTCTTCCGGCAGGCAATCGGGTCTTGTTGCTATTGAAAGCACCGCAATATCGGGATGACGGATAGCTTCTTCATACAGGCTTCTTAATTGCCCGATGGGTGCATAGGTTCCCGTGTATGCCTGAAAATATGCGATATACCTGCCATTACGGATCTTTTTGGAAACAAGTTTCTTGCCAAGCTCGATCTGCTCTGTCACGGACAGACCGCTTTTCTGTGCAAATTCTCCGCTTCCGCCCTGTGAGCAGAATATGCAGCCCCTTGTATCGATCCTGCCATCTCTGTTAGGACAGGTAAAACCACCGTTTAAGGCAATCTTATAGACTTTGCAGCCGAATCTTTTTCTGAGGTAATCGTTTAGAAGATACATTTTTGAACCCACCCATACGAATTGTGTATCGGAGAATTATACGTGATTCTTTATAGACCATTGTATAATTTGAGTCAAAATTTTTTCTAATTAGTTTGGAGGTCGTGAAAGCGACCTCTTTTCAATTGGCAACTATGGAAAAAGAGCATTAA
>CAJOOZ010000008.1 GCA_905236705.1 uncultured Lachnospiraceae bacterium
GGCAAGAAGGCGACCTATACCTTTAAAGTGGTGAGCGTTGCTACAGCCATTGAGGGATCTGATGAGACGCAGGGATATGTTGGCACCACGTTGGCGCTTGGTTCCAAGATCAAGGTCACTCCTGCAGGAGCA
The DNA here is from genome assembly GCA_905236705.1 of uncultured Lachnospiraceae bacterium. Lineage (GTDB taxonomy): Bacteria > Bacillota > Clostridia > Lachnospirales > Lachnospiraceae > RGIG7926. Next base: position 133 of record CAJOOZ010000008.1, read on the forward strand.
ACCGAGACAAGGGTATGGACCAGCAGCGATGAGAAGGTTGCAACTGTAGATGCAGCCGGTAACGTAAAATTGCTTTCAAAAGGTGATGTTACCATCTCCGTTAAGGGTAATGTCAGCAACGTGGGCAAGCAGTGGAGTATTCATGTCAGAGTACCTTCTACCAAGGTAGTACTTAAGACCACGAGCGCAGCAGATACCAAACTGTATATGTTAGCAGGCAACAGCTATCAGCTCAGGTATAATATTTCTCCTGATCCGCAGGATCCTAACGGAACGGAGGATAAGGTAACATTCAAGAGCTCCAAGAAAAAGGTGGCTACTGTGGATGAAAATGGTCTGATCACAGCCAAGAAGAAAGGTAAGGCAGTGATTACGATCAAAACAGAGTCCGGCAAGACGGACAAGATCACGGTCAACGTGGTCAAAAAAGAGCTTGCGTCCGGCAAGATCACGGTCAAGACTGCTTCCGTCAAGAAGGGCAAGACAGTCCGCCTGAAGCTCAAGCTCAAGAAGTCCAAATCAACGGATACATTGACTTATGCAGTGAACAAGCCCAAGCTTGCCACGATTGATGAATTCGGTTATCTGAAAGCCCTGAAGAAAGGAACCGTCAAGGTGACAGTGACATCTTCCTCCGGAGCAAAGACGACCAAGAAGATCAAGATCAAGTAAAGAGGTATAATCTTGCACTCAAAAACTTCCTATGCTATGATATCCTAGGCATAGGAAGTTTTTATGTAAAAGGAAAATTACAGCGAAAAAGGAGGGAGAAAATGAATATTCTGGTTATCAATTGCGGGAGTTCGTCCCTGAAGTATCAGCTCATTGATTCTGCGAATGAAACAGTGCTGGCCAAGGGTCTGTGTGAGAGGATCGGGATTCAGGGCGGACAGATCACACATACTCCGGCAGGCGGAGAAAAAGTAACGGAGCAATTAGAGCTGCCGGATCATGTTGCGGCTGTGGATGCGGTGCTTTCCAAGCTGACGGATGCCAAGGTGGGAGTTGTAAAGTCTTTGGATGAGATAGATGCGGTGGGTCACAGGATCGTACACGGCGGTGAAAAATTCGCTTCCAGTGTTCTGATCACGGATGAGGTGATCGCAGCTATTGAAGAGGTCAGTGATCTGGCACCCCTTCATAATCCGGCCAACCTCACCGGAATCCATTCCTGCAGGAAGCTGATGCCAAACGTTCCTATGGTGGCAGTGTTTGACACCGCCTTTCACCAGACCATGCCGAAAAAGGCATATCTTTACGGTCTGCCCTATGAATATTATGAGAAATACAAAGTGCGCCGTTACGGTTTTCACGGCACCTCCCATGATTATGTCAGCGCCCGTATCGCCGCCATTCTGGGTAAGGCAAGGGAGGATCTCAAGATCATAGTCTGCCATCTGGGTAACGGTGCTTCCATATCAGCGGTGAAGAACGGAGAATGTGTGGATACATCCATGGGTCTGACGCCTCTTGAGGGTCTGATCATGGGTACCCGTAGCGGAGATATCGATCCTGCCATCATCAGTTTCCTGGCAGACAAGGAAAATCTCAGTGCATCGGAAATCATTGATATCTGTAATAAAAAGTCCGGCGTTCTGGGTCTTTCCGGCGGCGTATCCAGCGATTTCAGAGACCTGTCCGCCGCATCGGAAGAGGGCAATGAACTGGCCAGCACCGCACTTAGTGCATGGAGCTACAGGGTTGCCAAATACATTGGTGCCTATACCGCAGCCATGAACGGTGTGGATGTGATCGTATTTACCGCCGGAGTGGGCGAGAACAATGTACAGGCCAGAGCCGAGATCATCAGCTATCTGGGATATCTGGGCATTACCTTGAATGAAGATGCCAATACCATCCGCGGCGAGGAAGTGGAGATCTCTACACCACAGAGCAGTACCAAGGTGTGGGTAGTGCCCACAGACGAGGAGATGGCCATCGCGCGCCAGACCGCTGCGCTGGTTTAAGCTGCCGGGGGGCGGCAATCCGTGACACCTGTAAAGGATACAGAAAATGAAAAAAAGAATCCTATCCTATATGACTTATATAGATGATCTGCTCTATGAGGACCGGCAGGAGCATCGGCTGGATTATTCAAAGCTGATCGCGGATCATCTGCAGCAGCTTGCATTTTTTATGCATGAGAGACAGGTGCATCTGTATGTGATGATCCTGTTTGCATTGTTAACAATGGCTAACTTTTTTGTGATGGTGATCGCCTTTGAGAGCGGGCTGGTCATACTGTTTCTTGCGCTCCTGGTGTTGCTGATCCCATACATCATGCATTACTATCTGCTGGAGAACAGCTGCCAGTATATGTATCAGCAATATGACGAGATGAAGAGCCGTCTGGCGGCCTTACAGGACAGTGGCAGAGCTTTTGCCCTGGGTGAGCACGTCTACCGCTATTTGTCCGATGAGACGCAGCGGGAGGAAGAAAATGTTTAAAGCAGCAGGGCAAACAATAGCGATATTATTGACGGCAATCCTGATGGTATTGTGTCTGACAGCCTGCTCAGGACAAGAGGATAACGCAGGGGTGCTTCCGGAGGGTGAAGGGCGCAGCGATGTCACGGAGGGTATAACCATCACCGGAAGTGATGGCGCGAGCATGTCAGCTAGGCAGTATGACACTATGGCAGAGTTCGGGAGCGAAGAGAATCAAAACGATGCGTCAGCCAAGTCCGAAGCCGGCGCAGGGCAGTACGATGCTGCGTCAGGGGCAGGCGGGATGACCGATTACAGCAGGTTTCCCAGCGGCAGCTATGCAGACCACGCTCTGTTCAGGCAGCAGACCAGCGCCGGCGTGGGAGTGGATTTTGAAAAGATCGTTCCGGCTGCCGGCAAAGCCGGACTGCCTAGAGGGGCGGATCAGCTTGCCGAAGCCGGCGGTCTGGAAGTTTTGGATGAGACGGATGAAAATGAGCTGACAGAGGACGATGCCGAAGGATCGGAAGAGGAGACAGAAGAGGAGCAGGAACAGACATCTGAAACAGGTTCCGGCAAACTGGTGGTGATCGATGCCGGTCATCAGAGCAAGGGCAACAATGAAAAGGAACCCATCGGTCCGGGCGCAACCGATACCAAGGCCAAGGTGACCGGCGGTACACATGGGCCGACCTCAGGATTGTATGAGTATGAGCTGACGTTGGAGGTTTCGTTAAAACTGAGAGACGAGCTGCAGAGACGCGGCTATTCCGTCAAGATGACCAGGGAATCCAATGATGTGGATATCAGTAATGCCGAACGCGCGGCGGTTGCGAATCAGGCCGGGGCGGGGGCTTTTATCCGGATCCATGCCAACGGCTCGGACGACACTTCCGTAAACGGGGCCATGACCATCTGCCAGACCTCTTCCAATCCCTATAATGCCAATGTTTATTCCCAAAGCAAGGCTCTTGCCAGTGCCGTGCTCGACCATTTTGTCAGTGAAACGGGATGTAAAAAGCAATATGTCTGGGAGACGGATTCCATGAGCGGGATCAACTGGTGTCAGGTTCCGGCCACCATTATAGAGATGGGATATATGACCAATCCCAATGAGGATTCCAATATGGCTTCTGCCGATTACCAGAATAAAATGGTAAAAGGAATGGCTGACGGGATCGATGCATTCTTTGAGGGACAATGATAAGAGATCTATGATAGAGATTCAACTGCCGAAGCAGGTAAAAAATATTATAAATGCATTACAGGCTAAAGGCTATGAGGCTTATGCGGTGGGAGGCTGTATCAGGGACAGTCTGCTGGGCAAAGAGCCCCATGACTGGGATATCACCACTTCGGCGCTGCCTGCGGAGGTGAAGAGCATTTTTGCCCATACGATCGATACCGGCATCCGGCACGGAACGGTGACGGTCATGCAGCACGGCGAGGGATATGAGGTCACGACCTACAGGATCGACGGCGAATACGAGGATGGTCGTCACCCCAGGCAGGTGACGTTTACCCGCTCGCTTCAGGAGGATCTGAAAAGACGCGATTTTACCATCAATGCCATGGCCTATAATGAATCAGACGGTCTGGTGGATCTGTTCGGCGGAAGAGAGGATCTGGGCAGCGGTATCATCCGCGCCGTGGGAGAGGCGAGGGAGCGTTTTGCGGAGGATGCGCTCAGAATGCTTCGGGCAGTGCGCTTTGCGGCCCAGCTTGGTTTTGAGGTGGACCGTGATACGGCAGAGGCCATCACTGATCTGGCGGATACACTGAGCAGGATCAGTGCGGAGAGGATACGCTCGGAGCTTGAAAAGCTCCTTCTGAGTGACCATCCGGAGAAACTGGAGCTGTGCAGCAGATACGGTCTGACGCGCGTTTTTTTACCGCAGTTTGACGAAGCCATGACAACGGAGCAGAACAATCCGCATCATTGCTATACCGTTGGCAGACATATCATAGAGAGCATCTGTCATATTCGCCCGCAGCGGTCTCTCCGTCTGACGATGCTGTTTCATGATCTGGGCAAACCGGCCTGCAGGACTACCGATGCAAACGGCATCGATCACTTTAAGGGTCATCCGGAGATCTCCGCCCAGATCGCCGCTGCCGAAATGCGGAATCTGAAATTTGACAATGCCGCAACGGGGGATGTGATCGCGCTGACCAGAGCGCATGATATACGGATCGAGCCCACGGAGAAAAGTGTACGGCGGCTTCTGGCCGGGCTGGGAGAGAGGCGTTTTTTCATGCTGCTGGAAGTGCAGGAGGCGGATATTCTGGCACAGAGCATGTATGAACGTAAGGAAAAGCTGGAAAGGCTGCATCAGGTCAGGCAGCTGGGTGAAGAGATCATAGCAAAAAAGGATTGCTTATCACTCAGGGAACTAGCCGTAAAAGGCGCGGATCTGATGGCAATGGGATATCCAAAAGGACCAAAGATAGGCAGAGAGCTGGGTCTTTTGTTAGAGCGGGTCATAGAAGAGCCGTCGCTGAATGAGAGGGAGATCCTTTTACGGATGGCAGCCGCCGATGCGCAGCAGGAAGCAAACATATGAAGAGAGCATTTTTGTTTTGGCGTTCAAATATCATTATGACGCTACTGCTGGGCACTGTTTTGTGCATCACGGGATGCGGACAGGGTATGAGTGGTGCGGACGGGGTTGCGGACTCGGCAGAAGCGTCTGCAGAAGGGTCTGCAAAAGAGTCCGCAGATGTATCTGCCGGTGAGAGAAAAGCGCCGCTGCCGGCGTCGGTGAGCGAGAACGCGGGTGTTACCATGCTTGCGGATTCTCTGGATCATGCGCTGGTCAGGCAGGTGGACACGGATCGCAGCAGGATCCTGCTTTATTCCGAAACGGCAGGCAAAAGCTACATCCTGTCTTATGATTCGGCCACCACGATACAGGATAAATACGGTCAGGAGCTGGTGGCAGGGCAGCTGGAAAGCGGAGATATGGTGTATGCCGCTTTTGTGAAGGACGAGCATCTTGCCAAGGGCTTCTGGCTGGATCCGGATATGGAAAAAAAGGAAAATGTGCAGCGCTTCACCCTGCATATTGCATCATCCACCATGGAGATCGCGGATGAGCCCTATTCGCTGGCCGCCGGCTGCCCTGTGCTGTCGGGCGGAGAGCTATTGGAGCTGGCGGATATCAATGAAAGCGATACCCTGACGGCGGTTGGTGTGGGCAAGGATATTCGGGCGCTGGTGATCAGCCGGGGACATGGCTATGTGAGACTGATCGGCGGGGAGGCTTTTGAAGACGGTTTTGTGGAATTCGGTCAGAATGTGATCCGCAAAGTGGAAAAAGATGCTCTTTATGTGGTGCCCGAGGGACAATATAAAATGACCATTTCCAAGGGAGAGGATGAGGGAGTCAAGGATATTGAGGTAAAGGCCAATGAAGAGATAGAAGTGGATGTCTCCGATATCCTGACGGAAAAAGACAAAACCGGAAAGATCATTTTTACCATCACACCGGAAAATGCCCTGCTGAAGATCGACGATGAGCAAAGGGATAAGGCGCAGCCGGTGGAGCTGTGCTACGGGATCCATAAAATTGAGGCCTCGGCGGAGGGGTACAGAAGTGTGACCCAGTATATCCGCGTTGGCAGTGAAATGGCCAATCTGTCCATCGATCTTGAAGAACAGTCCGAACAGGGAGATGCGGCGGCAGATTCCGCGAAAGCAACGGTCAGCGGCAACGAGACGGTATACTCAGCCGGAGAAGAGGGCGAGTACAGGGTTTATATCGACGGACCGGCGCAGGCGGAGCTGTATGTGGATGATATCTATATCGGGGTGGTACCGGCTTCTTTTGCCAAAAAGAGCGGCAGACATACCATATCCCTGAGAAGGGACGGTTTTGTCAATCGCAGCTACACGCTGGAGATCGATAACGGTCAGAATGACAATCACTATTCATTTTCATCGCTCAAGCCGTCTGCATCTGCCACAACGGATGCGGATCTTGCCCAGAGTGCCCTGTCCTCGCTTTTATCGGGGGGTCTGGGCGTAAGTTTTGACTGACGCAGATCCTGTTCCACTACCATTTTTACGGGATTTGTGTTATACTCTTCATCGGAAAATCATGCCGCTAACGACATGCAGCGATAGCGTACCTGCGGTGGAACTGTACGATATGTGCAATCCGTAGATCATACAACAACAGGAGGTAAATTATGGGCTACAAAGAGGTATATCAGGAATGGCTGTCAAATCCTTATTTTGACGAGGATACCAAAAAGGAATTGAGAGCACTCGAAGGGAACGACAAAGAGATCGAGGATCGTTTTTACAGAGAACTGGAATTCGGTACCGCCGGACTGCGGGGCGTGATCGGAGCCGGTACCAACAGGATGAATTATTATACAGTCAGAAAAGCGACGCAGGGTCTTGCCAATTATATCAAAAAACAGGGCGGTCAGGAAAAAGGCGTAGCCATAGCTTATGACTGCCGCAATTTCAGTCCCGAATTTGCGGATGAAGCAGCCGTTTGTCTGGCTGCAAACGGCATCAGGGCTTATGTATTCGAATCCCTCAGACCGACGCCGGAGCTGTCCTTTGCCGTGAGACATCTGGGCTGTATTGCGGGGATCAATATCACAGCCAGCCACAATCCGCCGGAATACAACGGATACAAGGTTTACTGGGAGGACGGTGCCCAGATCACGCCGCCTCATGATAAAGGCATTATGGCAGAGGTACAGGCTGTAACGGATTTTGATGCGGTACAGATCATATCCAAAGAAGAAGCAGTGGAAAAAGGTCTCTACAGACAGATCGGACAGGATGTGGATGATCCGTATATCGAGGCTCTGAAGAGCCGGATCCTGCATCAGGATTCCATTGACAAAATGAAGGACAAGGTGTCCATCGTTTATTCTCCGCTTCACGGTACCGGCAATATTCCGGCCCGCCGTATTTTAAAGGAGCTGGGTTTTGAAAATGTCTATGTGGTACCCGAGCAGGAAAAGCCTGATGGCAATTTCCCTACAGTTTCCTATCCCAATCCCGAGGCGGCGGAAGCCTTTGAACTGGGGCTCGCTTTGGCCAAAGAAAAGGACGCGGAGCTGGTTCTGGCTACCGATCCGGATGCTGACCGTCTGGGTGTGTATGTCAAGGATTCCAAAACCGGTGAATACCATACCCTGACCGGCAATATGTCCGGCTGTCTTCTGGCAGATTATGAGATCGGTCAGATCGCAAGTCTGAAAGGACTTCCCGAAGACGGTGCGCTGGTCAAAACCATTGTTACCAGCAATATGGCGGATGCCATTGCTAAGTATTACGGTGTCAGGCTGATCGAGGTGCTGACCGGCTTCAAGTATATCGGACAGCAGATCCTTGGCTTTGAGCAGAGCGGCAAGGGCACTTACCTCTTTGGCTTTGAAGAGAGCTACGGCTGCCTGATCGGTACGCACGCCAGGGATAAAGATGCCATTGTTGCCGTTATGGCGCTGGCCGAGTGTGCCGCTTATTACAAAGAAAAAGACATGACCCTCTGGGATGCCATGCTCTCGCTGTATGACAGATACGGCTATTATAAAGACGATATCCAGTCTATTACACTGAAGGGCAAGGAAGGTCTTGATAAGATCCAGACGATCCTTGAAACCCTCAGAAAGAATCCGCCCAAGACACTTGGCGGCTACAAGGTATTGTCCTATCGCGATTACATGGCAGATACCGTTACGGACGCTGCCAGCGGCGTGGTAAAGCCCACCGGACTGCCGCAGTCCAACGTGCTTTACTATGATCTGGAAGACAATGCATGGTTGTGCGTCAGACCTTCCGGTACCGAGCCCAAGGTTAAATTCTATTATGGCGTCAAAGGAAAGGACCTGGCAGATGCCGATGCCCTCTCCGAAGCATTCGGAAAAGAAGTGCTCGAACTGATTAATTCCATGCTTTAATTTACATAATTCAAAAACGCCCCAAATGCCCTAAAATAAAGGGGAAAAGGGCTTTTTAGGCTTGACAACAGACCCAAAAAAGTCTATAACTAGTATTAGAGTTTTCACAGGAAAACAAATAAAATTTGAAACCGAAGAGGAGGAAATGTAGTATGAACAAAGCTGAGTTAGTTGCAGCGATTGCTGATAATGCAGGATTATCCAAGAAGGACGCTGAGGCTTCTTTAAAGGCATTTACAGACGTTGTTTCCGCTGAGCTCAAGAAGGGCGGAAAGGTTCAGTTAGTAGGTTTTGGTACCTTTGAAGTTACCAAGAGAGCAGCCAGAGAGGGTAGAAATCCTCAGACGAAAGAGGTTATGAAGATTAAGGCTTCCAAGGCTCCTAAGTTCAAAGCCGGCAAGGCTTTAAAGGATCTTGTAAACAAGAAATAAATCGATCTGAAACATGAGTTTTGAAAGGTCCGGCTGTTGGAATCCAATGGCCGGATTTTTATGCACAGGAGAAGTATCATGCGTTTGGACAAATATCTGAAGGTTTCCCGCCTGATCAAGAGGCGCACGGTAGCCAATGAGGCCTGTGACGCAGGCCGCGTCATGGTCAACGGCAAGGTTGCCAAGGCCGGGACGAATGTGAAAGAAGGAGATCTCATCACCATAAGCTTTGGAAACAGGGATGTGCAGGTAGAAGTATTGCAGGTGACGGAGACTGTTCGCAAGGAAGAAGCCAAAGAAATGTTCCGGTATCTGACAGAAAATCCGGAAAAATAATTTTATGTCAACAATTTTTCAACACAATATCTTGTGCCATCATTATAAAGCAACAACAAATTATTGTAAAATGCCTTAAATTCGGGCTTTCTCAAAGGGGCTTTCGGAGAAAGCGGACGAAAAAAGCGGTTGACGAGCAACATAAAAAACATTAAAATAATTTTATGTTAACGATAGTCAGAGTGGGAATTGTTTCTCTGACTGGAAACGGATGATGATCGTATGACCCGAAGGCGCAGAAAAATTAAACATAAGGGAAGTCGTAATCTGGGACTGATCGCGTTTATCGTGTGCTTTATGCTGATCAGCGTGGGGCTGCATTCCAGACAGCTGTGGCAGCGCAAGGTACAGCTTGAGGCGCAGAAGGCACAGTTGGAGTCTCAGATCCAGAGTGAGGAAGCACGCAGTCTGGAGTTGGAACAGCTCAGGAAATATGTACAGACCGATTCTTATGCACAGGAGGTGGCGCAGGATCAGCTGGGACTGGTTCATGAGGGCGAGATCGTTTTTGAGATTGAAAAGTAATTACAGGCCTGCGGTATTTCTGCAGGCTTTTCTTTTTGGAGCATATCGATGGATGAAGAACGCAAAATGGAAAGGGAGTTTGTCGCTTTCTGGCAAAAGGAGTCGCTGGCACCGCCCCAAAGCCATGTACTGGCAGCGGTGTCCGGCGGTGCGGATTCCGTTTGCCTGCTCCGTCTTTTGAATGCATTGAAGGATGAACTCGGTATCAGGATTTCCGTTTTTCATTTTAACCATTGCCTGCGGCAGACGGCGGACAGGGATGAGAACTTTGTCAAAACCATCTGCGACGGCTTTTCACTGCCCCTTTATGTCAGAAGGGCAGATGTGGCTGCCTGCGCCCGCGAAAGACATCTTTCCATCGAGGAGGCAGGCAGACTGCTGAGATATGAGGCGGCAGAGGAAGTGATGAAGGAATGCGGTGCCGGTCTGCTGGCGACGGCGCATCAGCAGATGGATCAGGCGGAAACACTGCTGTTTGCCCTTTGTCGCGGAACCGGACTGGATGGTATGGGAGGGATCAGACCGAAGCGCGGGAGTGTAATAAGGCCCCTTCTTTTTGCATCCAGAGAACAGATCGAAGGCTATCTGAGGGCCGCAGAGCAGGATTTTGTGACGGATGAAACCAATGCGGATGAGCGTTTTTCGCGAAACCTGATCCGCCGCAGGGTTTTGCCGCTTTTGCAAGGCCGGGTCAATCCGGCATCCGCAGTGCATATGGCCGAGACGGCCGAACAGGTCAGGCTGGCCAATGATTTCATAATGGAAAGCGTGAAAAAAGCCTACCGCGATGTGCTGATCACGGAGAATGATAAAGAGGCGGTGTTATCGGTTGCCGGACTGGCCCGGCTGGATCCTTTTCTGCAGAGCGAGGTTGTGCATTTTGCCATAGGCAGGGTGGCAGGCAGCAGCAAAGACATCAGCAGGGTGCATGTACGGGATACCCTGTCTCTTGTGCAGGGCATCAGCGGCAGGAGGATCATGCTGCCCTACCGGCTTGTGGCGGAGAGAAGTTTTGATGAGCTGCGCATCGCCCGCGAAGATGGCGAGCGGATGCAAGGAGGCGAAAATACAGCCGGAGAGGTCATTGTCAGTAAGCAGATGCTAACTGAAAACAACGGCTTTTTGACACTGGACGGACCCGGCGGCCTTGAGATTTGCCTGCGGGTGATGGAGGCCGGAACAGACGGGATAAGCGCAAAAAACATACCTCAAAAAGGATATACGAAATGGCTGGACTATGATAAAATAAACGAGCGTGTGACGTTTCGCGGCTATCGTGAAGGGGATTATTTTTACCTTGACGAGACGCACAAAAAGTCAGCAAAGGCTTACTTTCGGGACAGAAAGATTCCTGTCAGAGAACAAAGACAAAGGCTTTTGATGGCAGAAGACAGTCATGCTTTAGTCATTTTTCCGGAGAGGATCAGTTATAAAGGCAGACTGACGGAATCCACAAAGTGGATCCTGGAGGTGGAGGTCAAAAACGGTCAAGGCAGGGAGACGGACTGAAGCGTTAAAAAGCGGGAGGCCCTATATGGCGGAGAAATTAACGGTATTGATCACTGAGGAAGAGATAGATGCAAGGATCCGTGAGATCGCAGAGCAGATCAACTCGGACTATGCCGGAAAAGCGGTGCACCTGGTCGGCGTTCTGCGGGGCGGCAGCTTTTTCATGTGTGAGCTGGCCAAGCGGATCTCGCTGCCCGTGACGATTGATTTTATCTCCTGCTCCAGCTA
>CAJOOZ010000009.1 GCA_905236705.1 uncultured Lachnospiraceae bacterium
CGAACAAAATCCGTGCGCATCCTCGCGGAGCGTACTGAAAGTACCGCTGCGAGCGACATGCAGCTGGGGCTGCCTGCGGTGGAGCTGTACAATATGTGCAATCCGTGTACATTCAGTAATCAGGCGTCATAAACGAAAAGACCATGCAGGAGCATTTCTACTCTTACATGGTCTTTTTTTGCGTCCACTTGACCAGACTTAGATCTCTTCAATCTGTTTGTGCCATTCCTGCAGGGAATGAAGCTCTCCCATATGCCGTTTGTTCATATGGTCGATCCCTTCTGCAGCAGCCTTGGCTGCGGCGATGGTGGTGATATAAGGGATCTTGTTCTTGATGGCTGCTTTTCTTAAGTAGCTGTCATCGTGTGTGGAGTCCTTGCCAACAGGTGAGTTGATGATCAGATCGATCTCGCCGTTGGAGATGTGATCCAGGATGTTCGGACGACCTTCATAGAGTTTCTTGACCTTTTCGGCAGCAATACCGTTGTCTTCCAAGAGATCACAGGTAGTGCCGGTGGCCATGATCTTGAAGCCGTTGGCGGCCAGAAGCCTGGCAACCTCTACGGATTCCGGCTTGTCCTGTCTGTTGACGGAGATCAGTACCGTACCGGAGAGCGGAAGCTCTGCCTTGGCAGCCTCTTCTGCCTTGAAGAAAGCACCGCCTGAAGAGAAGGAGAGTCCCAGTACCTCGCCGGTGGAACGCATTTCCGGTCCCAGTACCGGATCCACTTCAGGGAACATATTGAAGGGGAATACAGCTTCTTTAACGCCATAATACGGGATGGTACGTTCTTTGAGCCCAGGTACCGGTGAAGGACGTCCTGTCAGCTCGCCGGTAATGATCTCCGTTGCCAGAGGTACCATGCGGATACCGCAGACCTTGGATACCAGGGGTACTGTACGGGATGCCCGGGGATTGGCCTCCAGAACATAAACCGTGTCACCCTCGATGGCATACTGCATATTCATCAGACCAACAACATGCATCTCCTCTGCGATCCTGCGGGTGTATTCCTTGATCGTCTTAAGATGCTCTTCGGAGATGTGTTTGGAGGGCAGGATGCAGGCGGAATCGCCGGAGTGAATGCCTGCCAGCTCTATATGCTCCATGACTGCGGGCACATAGGCATGTGTACCGTCGCTGATGGCATCTGCCTCACATTCGGTAGCATGCTGCAGGAAACGGTCGATGAGGATCGGACGATCCGGCGTTACGCCTACGGCAGCCTCCATATATCCCTTCATGCTCTTATCATCAAATACCACTTCCATGCCGCGGCCGCCCAGAACATAAGAAGGACGAACCATGACGGGATAGCCGATATTGCCGGCGATCTGAATGGCCTCGTCAACTGTGGTGGCCATACCTGACTCCGGCATGGGAATGCCGAGCTTGTCCATCATGGCGCGGAACTGGTCGCGGTCTTCCGCCAGATCGATCACGGCAGGTGAAGTACCAAGGATCCTGACGCCGTTTGCTTCCAACTCGCTGGCCAGGTTCAGAGGAGTCTGTCCACCGAACTGGGCGATGACACCCACGGGTTTCTCTTTTTCATAGATACTCAGAACGTCCTCTGCCGTCAGAGGCTCAAAGTACAGCTTGTCCGAAGTGTCATAATCTGTGGAAACGGTCTCGGGATTACAATTGACGATGATCGTCTCAAAGCCGAGTTTTTTCAGGGACTGGGCTGCATGTACGCAGCAGTAGTCAAATTCGATGCCCTGGCCGATACGGTTCGGACCGCCGCCCAGGATCATGATCTTCTGTTTGTTCTCGGAAATCTCATTATGATCCTCGCCGATATAAGTGGAATAGTAGTAGGAGCTGTCTTCGGTACCGCTGACATGAACTCCGTCCCAATGCTGCACGAGGCCGATTTCATTGCGGCGTTTGCGGATGTCCGCCTCGGGGATCTCAAGGATCTGGCTTAAGTATTTATCGGAAAAGCCGTCCTTTTTAGCGCGGATCAGAGACTCATCATCCGGCAGACTGCCCTTGAAGGAGGCTACCAGAGACTCCTCTTCATCTACCAGTTCCTTCATCTGCTCGATGAAATATTTTTTCACCTTGGTGATATCGTAGATCTCGTCCACGGTAGCGCCTTTGCGGATCGCTTCATACATAATGAAATGACGCTCGCTGGAAGGTGAGATCAGAAGTCTGAGAAGTTCTTCTTTGGAAAGGGTATCGAAATTGCCGACATGCCCCAGACCGTAGCGGTTTTTCTCCAGAGAGCGGACGGCTTTCTGGAAAGCTTCCTTATAATTCTTACCGATACTCATTACCTCGCCGACTGCGCGCATCTGGGTACCCAGCTTGTCCTCGACGCCTTTGAATTTCTCAAAAGCCCAGCGGGCATATTTGATCACGACATAGTCGCCGTCCGGTTTGTATTTATCCAGGGTTCCGTATTTACCGCAGGGAATCTCCGACAGAGTCAGACCGCTGGCCAGCTTGGCAGAAACCAGGGCAATGGGAAAACCTGTGGCTTTGGAAGCCAGCGCGGATGAACGTGAAGTACGGGGATTGATTTCGATAACAACGATACGGTCAGATACGGGATCGTGTGCGAACTGAACATTGGTGCCGCCGATGACCTGGATGGATTCGACGATCTTGTAAGCCTGCTCCTGCAGACGTTTCTGTACATCCTCCGATATGGTCAGCATGGGAGCGGAGCAGAAGGAATCTCCCGTGTGGATTCCCATGGGATCGATGTTTTCGATGAAGCAGACCGTGATCATGTTGCCTTCCTTGTCGCGAACCACTTCCAGTTCCAGCTCTTCCCAGCCGGTTACGGATTCTTCCACCAGAACCTGTCCTACCAGCGAAGCCTGCAGACCTCTGGCACAGACTATGGAGAGCTCATCCTTGTTGTAGACCAGACCGCCGCCGGCACCGCCCATGGTGTAGGCGGGACGCAGAACAACGGGATAGCCCAGCTTGTCGGCAATGGCCAGGGCCTCGTCCACGGAGTAGGCCACTTCGCTGCGGGCTACTTCGATTCCCAGACTGTTCATGGTGTTTTTAAATTCTATTCTGTCTTCGCCTCGTTCGATGGCATCGATCTGCACGCCGATGACCTGAACGTTGTATTTTTCAAGTATGCCTGCCTGTGCCAGCTCTGCTGCCAGATTCAGTCCGGACTGACCGCCCAGGTTGGGGAGAAGCGCATCGGGACGCTCTTTTTCAATGATCGCCTCAAGACGGTGTACGTTCAGGGGCTCGATATAAGTGACATCTGCCATTTCCGGATCTGTCATGATCGTAGCGGGATTGGAATTGACCAGCACGATTTCGTAACCGAGACTTCGCAGCGCTTTACACGCCTGCGTGCCGGAATAGTCAAACTCACACGCCTGGCCGATAACGATCGGGCCGGAGCCGATGATGAGGACTTTTTTAATGTCGGTTCGTTTTCCCATTTCTTTTTGTACCTCCTTTGGTAAAATACAGCTTTGTCGGGCGTGAAGCATCTCTGTTTTTAAAAATGCTCGCAGACCTGAATTAGTATATCACAAGTTGCGGAAATCTTCTACTACAATATGGTAAGATTACAACAGTTATCTGAAAGTGCCCGAAAAGTGACGAAAAGCCCGATTATAAGTCTGTTTTCGGGCTTGTTAGTTCTGCATTGAGATGTTATAATATACAATGTATTGGGCTCTACATGCATCGGAGCGCAAATTCTTGATTTGCAAAAGGGGAACGGATGCATGTCATTTTAACGGATCGGGAACTGTTCATAAATAGATCTATTTTTGTGACAGATCCTGAGAAAATGGAGGGACACAGCGAATGGGTGCTGGGGGTGTAGTTGCAATACTGGCTGTAGCAGTAGCAGTGGTATTCGGGTTTCTATGGTACAAAGGCAAGATCAGCAACGAAGCTGAGGAAAAGGCAAGGGAAGCGGAGGACCGGGTAAAATATACCACCATGGGTATCCTGGATCGAAGCGGTGTGGGACCGATCCTGGCGGTGTCCAACGATCAGAGCATACTGTTTTTCAACAGGGATTTCGCAGAGCTGTTTCCGGATGTGGTCAATGCCAAAAATATCAGTTCCTATCCAGAGATGGAGAGACTGTTCAAGGATGATGAATATGTTTCGGAAACCCTTTCGAGAATCTATGAGGTGAGACAGGAATCCATCGAGAATGCCAATGTATCCGGCAAGTTCATCTGGCTGGTGGATATCACGGAGCATTACAAGACCAACAAGCGTCTCAGAGAGCTCAAGGAAATGGCGGATGCAGCCAACAAGGCCAAATCCAATTTCCTGGCCAATATGTCTCATGAGATCCGTACCCCTATCAATACGGTACTGGGAATGGACGAGATCATTCTGAGAGAGGCCACCGAGGTACCCATCAAGGGATATGCGGAAAATATCCGCGAGGCTGCCACGACACTGCTCTCCATCGTAAACGACCTGCTTGATTTTTCCAAGATCGAAAGCGGCAAGATGGAAATTCTGCCGGTAGAATATGAAGTAGCCAATGCCCTGAACGAGGTCATCAATATGATCGAGATCAAGGCGGTGAATAAAAAACTGGAATTCAAGACCATTATCGCAGAGGACATCCCGTACCTGCTGTTCGGTGACGATGTCCGGTTCAAACAGATCATCATCAACTTGCTGACCAATGCGGTGAAATATACCGAGGAGGGCAGCGTGATCCTCAAGGTGGACTGGAAAGAGGCGGGAGATTCCTCCATTTATCTGATCGTATCCATCACCGATACCGGTATCGGCATCAAGCCGGAGGACATCGAGAAACTCTTCCTGTCATTTGAAAGGATCGAGGAAAACAGGAACCGCAATATCGAGGGCACGGGTCTGGGGCTGTCCATTACCAGACAGCTTCTTGAGCTGATGAATTCCGAGCTGAAGGTTCACAGTGAATACGGTGTCGGCTCCACCTTCTCCTTCACCTTGAAGCAGGGCATCCGTGACCGCAAGCCCGTGGGCAAGTTCCGTGAAAAATATGCCTACAGCAATGAGAAGATCAAAAAGTACAGGACCACCTTTGTGGCACCTGATGCCAGGATCCTGGTGGTGGATGATAATGCCATGAACCTGTCTGTGGTGGAGGGTTTGCTGAAAAACACCAAACTTCAGATCGACTGCGCCAGCAGCGGAGAGGCGGCTCTGGAGATGGCAAGTGACAGCAAGTATGATCTGATCTTTATGGATCATATGATGCCATACATGGATGGTATCGAGACGCTCAAGAATCTGAAGGAAATGAAAAATTCTCCCAATACGGATACGCCGGTGATCGTGCTGACGGCCAATGCGGTATCCGGTGCCAAAGAAATGTATCTGGAGCAGGGATTTGTGGACTATATGTCCAAGCCGATCCAGGGCAAGCGGCTTGAGGAGAAGATCATACAATATCTGCCAAAAGATAAATATGTCATGATCGAATATGAGGATATGGAAAAGAGACTTTACCAGAACCTCTGGAAGAGCGTGACGGATGAGATCGAAAAAGAATACAAGTTCAAGAATCTGGATGTCCCGACAGCGGTGGAGAGCGCCGAGGGCGACAAGGATACGGTGGTATTTTTGTTATCCTCCTTCAGGGACAATGAGGAAAAGACCAGAAGCGAGATCACGGGGGCATTTGAAAAAGAGGATTATCCGAATTATACGGTATATGTACATGCTTTAAAGAGTACCTCCAGGATGATCGGAGCCAATGGTCTGTCGGAAAAGGCCGGACTCATGGAAAAAGCCGGTAAGGATGGCAACCTGGATTATATCTCCGGAAATCATGAGGATCTGATGAAAACCTATGACGACGTGATTGCAGAAGTAAAGGATTATCTTTCCCGGAAAAATAAATAAAACAGAAGTGACAGACCAGAGCCATCCGTAACCCTTTGTTGCGGGTGGCTTATGTGTGATACCGGCATAAGGTGACGGATTTGAAACAGGACAGTACAGAAGAAATAGATAAGATCACCGACGAGGAAAAGCGGCGGGCAAAACGTCGGGCGATGATCAGGCGCAAAAGAAAGAGACAGACCTATCTGGCCCGCTTTCTGGTCTTTATGATAGCAATACTGACATTGGGAGGCATTTTTGTGGCGGCCCGTCATGTGGTCAGAGTCAGGACGGGAGATATGACGGTATTGCAGACACCCGTGGATACAACCATCAGGGAGATCCTGATCCCCAAAAAGAGAGTGTACATCTGTCCGGAGGTCATACCGGCACTGATCAGGCCCAATGAATATTCCAGACCCGGGGAGGAGCTTGTACAGATCAAAAATATTTTTGTTCATTATACGGCAAATCCGGGAACCAGTGCCTTACAGAACAGGGATTATTTTGACGGACTCTCGGAGTCTCATATTACCAGCGCCAGCGCACACTTTATTATAGGAACGGAAGGGGAGATTCTGCAGTGCCTTCCCATGGATGAGATCGCATATGCGGTCAAGGGCAGGAACTACGATTCCGTATCCATTGAATGCTGCTACATAGACGAAAACGGTGAGTTTACGGAGGCTACCAGGCAGAGTCTTGTAGAGCTTTGCGCTTATCTCATCGGCAAATACGATCTGACGGAATATGACCTGATGCGGCATTATGATGAAGGGGGCAAACTGTGTCCCAAATATTATGTGGAGCATGCGGATGAATGGAAGAGGCTGGTCAATGATGTGGGAGCGTATATTTCCCATAACGGCACCACATCACAGCCGGAGGAAATGACGGATTCACAGATCATAGAAACAGATGCAAAAACGGAAGAGCCAATGGCGGAAACGGAAGAAACACCGGCGGAACCGGAAGACTGATATGGGACAACAGGACAGAGCGGGAGGTAGGAAGATGAAGCATATCAAAGAGCTTTTTGAGGGGCTTGAATATCGTGTGCTGCAGGAGGCGGGAGACGGAATGGTCGGCGGGATCAGATATGATTCGCGGACGGTACAGGAAAATGATCTCTTTGTCTGCATTCCCGGAGCGGATCATGACGGTCATGATTTTGCGCCGGAGGTGATTGCAAAGGGAGCAAAGGTCTTGCTGGTGCAGAGAGACATCAGGAGAGAGCTTTCGGAAGCGGTTTCCAAAAAGCATGGAAAAAGTGAGCTGTTGCTAACTTCTGAGGCTCTGGCCGGCGTCACGATCCTGCAGGTGGAGGACGTGCGTTATGCCATGGCGTTTATATCGGCAGCCTGGTTCGATCATCCCGCTGATAAACTGACGGTCATCGGTATTACCGGTACCAAGGGCAAGACCACCACCACCTATCTGGTCAGATCCATTCTGGAGCAGGCAGGACGCAGGGTGGGACTGATCGGTACCATAGAGATCATCATCGGTGATGAGCATATCCATGCCGACCATACCACGCCCGAGTCTTATCTGGTGCAGGAATATTTTGAAAAAATGCTTAAGGCGGGCTGTGATACGGTTGTGATGGAGGTATCTTCCCAGGCATTGATGCTTCACCGGACCCAGGGCTTTATCTTTGATTACGGAATCTTTACCAATCTGTCCGTGGATCATATCGGGGAGCATGAGCACAAGGATTTCGCCGATTATCTCCATTGTAAGAGCCTGCTGTTCAGACAGTGCCGTGTCGGCATTTTCAATTGCGATGATGAGCACTGGGAAGAGGTGGCGCAGGGACATACCTGCCGGATCGAAACCTACGGCTTTGGCGAGCAGGCGGATTACAGGGCGCTGGAGCCGAAGCTTACCGGAGGCGCGGGCTATCTGGGAGTGGACTTTAAAACGGAGGGTAGGGTGTCTTTGAATATGCAGTTGAAGATGCCGGGGCGTTTCTCCGTTTATAATGCACTTTGCGCCATTGCGATCTGCTGTCATTTTGGCGTGTCGCCCGATGTCATGCAGGACGCAGTGAAAAATGCCCGTGTCAGGGGCAGGATCGAACTGATCCCCGTATCGGATGAATTTACCCTTTTGATAGATTATGCCCACAATGCCATGTCTCTGAGAAGCCTCCTGGAGACTCTCAGGGAATATGATCCGGTCCGTCTGGTCTGTCTCTTCGGCTGCGGTGGAAACCGGTCTAAGGACAGGCGCTATGAGATGGGACAGGTCAGCGGCGAGCTTGCGGATCTGACGGTCATCACCTCGGACAATCCCCGCAGTGAAGAGCCCCAGGCCATCATCGACGACATCAAGAACGGCATCGGCAGGACAGACGGAGAGTATGTGGAGATTCCTGACCGCAGGGAGGCCATTGCCTATGTGATACACAATGGCAGGCCCGGAGACCTCATCGTATTGGCGGGCAAGGGACATGAAGATTATCAGGAGATATGCGGCAGGAAATATCCCATGGATGAGAGAGTGATCATTGCGGATATTCTGAAAGCAGACAGGCAGGGGTCTGCAATTATCGATAAAGAAGGATGACAGAAATATGACAGATACCGAAAACGGAGCTGCCCTGAAAAAGCTTTATGCCAGGGTGATCATCGACATCGACCATGAAAAGGTTGACAGGATGTTTTCTTACAGGGTGCCGGCAGAGCTGAGGGATGAGATCGGGATCGGCTGCTCCGTGACGGTGCCTTTCGGCAGAGGGGACACCCCGCGGCAGGCCTATGTAACAGAGCTGGCGGACAGTACGGATTTTGATGAGAGCAGACTGAAAGAGATCCTTGGGATCAACTATGGTGAGGTGCCGGCTCTGGCCCGAAATATAGAGCTGGCATGGTGGATGAAAAAACGCTATGGCTCCACGATGATCACGGCGCTGAAAACCGTATTGCCCATCAAAAAACAGGTCAGGGCAGCGGTAAGCCGGCAGATCAGCCTCCTGGTCAGTGATGAAGAGGCGTCTCTTCTGGCGAGAGAATGTTTTTTGAAAAACAAACGGGCGCAGGCCAGACTGCTGGAAGCGCTGGTCGGCGCGCAGTCGGTGGAACAGACGATGCTCACGGGGCGTCTGGGGATTTCGCCCCAGACCATTAAAAGCCTTGAAAAACAGGGCATCATCAGGGTGGAGACAACAGAGAGCTACCGGAATCCCATCCGTTTCAGGGAGCGTGAAACGGGGAAAAAGGCGCTGACGGATGCCCAGCAGGCGATTGTGAATGATTATCTGGAAAAATATGATGCCGGTATCAGGAAACCGGCGCTTTTGTTCGGGATCACCGGCTCCGGCAAGACAGAGGTTTACATGGAGCTGATCGAAGGCATGCTTGCCCGGGGCAAGGATGTGATCGTGCTGATCCCCGAAATCGCCCTGACCTATCAGACGGTGAGGCGTTTTTACAGGCGCTTTGCCGATATCATTGCCGTCATGAACTCCCGTCTGTCAGCGGGTGAGAAATATGATCAGCTCAGACGGGTTGAAGAAGGCAAGGTGCATATCATGATCGGGCCGCGGAGCGCATTGTTTACGCCTTTTCTGAATCTGGGGCTGGTGATCATCGATGAAGAGCATGAGACCAGCTACAAGTCGGAGACGATGCCCAGATATCATGCCAGGGAGACGGCGGAGCATCTGTGCGCCATGACGGGAGCGGGACTTTTTCTGGGGTCGGCGACGCCTTCCGTGGAAAGCTATATGCATGCCAGGGATGGAGATTACAGTTATTATGAACTGACGGAGAGGATCAACGGGGCCATGCTTCCCCGCGTCATGATAGCGGATCTGAGAAAAGAGTTAGCAAACGGTAACTTTTCCATGTTTTCCGAAACGTTGCAGAGGGCCATGGCCGATCGTCTTGCCAAGGGACAGCAGATTATGCTATTCTTAAACCGTCGCGGGATCGCGGGTTTTGTATCCTGCAGGAGTTGTGGCACGGTGATAAAATGCCCCCACTGTGACGTGTCTTTATCGGAGCATCCCGACAGACTGATCTGCCATTATTGCGGATATGAGACCGCAAAGGTGAGCAAATGTCCGACCTGCGGCTCCGGATACATCTACGGTTTTCGGGCAGGTACCCAGCAGATCGAGGAAAAACTGAAGAAGATGTACCCTTCGGCCAGAGTGCTGAGAATGGATGCGGACACCACCAGAAAAAAGGATGATTACGACCGGATACTGGCCGCATTTTCAGCCGGAGAAGCGGACATCCTGATCGGAACGCAGATGATCGTCAAGGGTCATGATTTTCCCGGGGTGACGCTGGTGGGCGTGCTGGCGGCGGATCTGTCTTTGTTTGCTTCGGATTTCAATGCATCCGAGAGGACGTTTCAGCTATTGACACAGGCCGTGGGCAGAGCCGGCAGAGCCGACCTGGCAGGAGAGGCCGTCATCCAGACCTATCAGCCGGAACATGTGGCGGTACAGATGGCAGCGGCGCAGGACTATAAAGGATTCTATGAGGAAGAGATCAGGGATCGGGAGATGCTACAGCTCCCTCCCATCTGGCATATGCTGGCGATCCTGATCCTCGGGGATGACGAAGGCAAGACAGGACGCTATGCCGCCTGGCTGACAGATACCATTCTGGACAGGGCAGATCCCGCAGGGCAGATCCGCAAACTTGGGCCGGCTCCTGCGACCATCGGCAGGCTGAGAGACAGATTTCGCTGGGTCGTATATTTTAAGAGCAGACAGACGGAGGATCTGGTCCGCCTCAAGGATGCCCTGGAAAGTAAAATGCAAAAGGCAGGAGAAGCGGCAGAAGATATTTCGGTATATTTTGATTTTGATCCCATGAGCGGATATTGAGAGTACAGACGTGCAGCAGGAGGAAAAGAAAATGGCAATTCGTAGGATCAGGGAAATCGGGGATCCGATCCTGAATAAACAGTGTAAGAGCGTAAAGGAGATGACTCCAAGGGTGCAGGAGCTGATCGATGATATGTTTGAAACGATGTATGATGCAAACGGCGTAGGTTTGGCAGCGCCCCAGGTGGGGATCCTCAAACGGATCGTTGTGATCGATTGTGCCGGTTCGGAGGAAGAACCGGATCCCATCGTTCTCATCAATCCGGAGATACTGGAAACGGACGGAGAACAGACGGGTCAGGAAGGCTGCCTGTCGGTGCCCGGCAAGTGCGGTATCGTGACCAGGCCCATGTATGCCAAGGTGAGAGCACTGAACGAGGAGATGGAGGAATATATCGTGGAGGGGGAGGAACTGTTGGCCAGAGCCCTTTGCCATGAGATCGACCACCTGGACGGTCATCTTTATACGGAGATTGTAGAGGGTGATCTGATGACGCCGGAGGAGGCAGCCGAGAGGGCTGAAGAGACCTGACCGGAAACGGATGAATCCTGACGGAAAAAGTAACGAAAAAGGAAAGAAAAAAGATGAAGATTGTATTTATGGGAACGCCGGATTTTGCGGCAGGATGCCTGAAAGCCCTATATGAGGCAGGACATGAGATCACCGCCGTTGTAACCCAGCCTGACAGACCCAGGGGCAGAAAAAAGCAGCCGATGCCTTCGCCGGTCAAGCTGGAAGCCCAGGCGCACAATACGCCCCTGCTGCAGCCGGAGAGGATCAGAAATGCGGAGGAGACAGAAAAACTGAAGGAGTATGAGGCAGATCTGTTTGTGGTAGCTGCCTTTGGTCAGATCCTGCCGGTTGAGATCCTCAGGATGCCGCCCCTTGGCTGCATCAATGTTCACGCATCCCTGCTGCCCAAATACAGAGGAGCTGCCCCCATTCAGCAGGCTATTCTGGACGGCGAGACAGAGACGGGAGTGACCATCATGCAGATGGCAGAAGGCCTGGACACGGGAGATATTCTGACGCAGAGCAGAGTCCCCATCAGAGAAGATGAGACCGGCGGCAGTCTTTTTGATGTGCTGGCAGAGGAAGGAGCAAGGCTCCTGATTGAGACCATCCCGAAGCTGGCGGAGGGCAGTATCAGCCCCGTTCCCCAGGATGAGAGTGGGGCTTCCTATGTCAAAATGCTCAAAAAAGAAGATGGCAGGATGGATTTTACACTGCCTGCCAAAGTGCTGGAGCGAAGGATCAGAGGGCTTGATCCCTGGCCCGGTGCCTTTTGTGAATATGATGGTAAGAAATTGCGCCTGTGGAAAGCGCAGGTGATAAGCGAAGGTCAGACATCATCCCGTGCAGGCGGTACAGTTCCCGGAACAGTGATCCGGTGTGATGGCAAAAGCATTGATCTGGCTTGCGGTCAGGGTGTGCTGAGAATCCTTGAGCTGCAGCCGGAGGGGAAAAAGAGAATGGAGACGAGAGACTATCTGTTGGGACATAAAGTCGCGGAGGGTGAGAGGTTTGGGTAAGCAAAAGCAGCCCGATCAGCGGGAGATCGCACTGGACATACTTCTTCTGACAGAGGAGAGCGGCACTTTTTCCAATCGGATCATCGATGCTGCGCTGGATAAATATGCATATCTGCCCGAGCAGCAGAAAGGGCTGATCCGCAGACTTTGCGACGGGTGTATCAGAGAGCGCATCTATCTGGATCATTGTATCGATCATGTTTCAAAAACCAAGACAAACAGAATGAAAAAGCTGATCCTGGTGTTATTACGGATGGGAGCCTATCAGCTTTTGCGGATGCAGGAGATCCCCCCTTCGGCTGCCGTCAATGAAGCGGTCAAGCTGGCCAAAAAGAGGGGCTTTTCTTCATTATCCGGCTTTGTGAACGGAGTGCTCCGCAGTCTTGACAGGGAGAAAGACAGGATCCCTTTGCCGGATCCCGAAAAAGAGAGAGAGGCCTATCTGTCCGTCAGGTATTCCATGCCTCTGTGGCTGGTGACGGAGATAGAGGAAGGTGTGCCAAAGGGACAAAGGAAGGAAAGCGAAAAAATTTTTGCTGCCCTGCTGGAAAAACGCCCCCTGTCAGCCCGTTTTTCGGAGCGCATGACAAGCCTTGAAAAAGAGAGGCTTTTGACCGCCCTAGCGCGGGAAGGAGTAAGCACAAGGCAGTCCGAAAAGTTAGCCTATGCTTACTATTTGGAGAACGTTCGGGGGATTAAGGATCTGCCGGGCTTTCGGGAAGGACAGTTGTATTTTCAGGATGTCGGCTCCATGCTGGTGGTAGAAAAGGCCGGCATAAAATCAGGAGATCTGGTGCTGGATGTCTGCGCCGCTCCCGGAGGCAAGGCTCTGCATGCGGCAGAAAAACTCCCGGCGGATGAGAAGGGCAATGGCAGCGGCCCGAAAGGCGGCAGCGTTATGGCGTTTGACCTGACGCAGGAAAAGGTCCTCAGGATCAGGGAAAACATACACAGATGCGGGGCAGGTAATATCACTGCAAACGTATGGGATGCAACGGTTTTGAATGAGGAGCTTACAGGCAAAGCGGATGTGGTGCTGGCGGATCTGCCCTGCAGCGGTCTGGGGGTTATCGGACGTAAGCCGGATATCAAATACCATATTTCTCCGGAGCAGATCGCCGAGCTTTCATTTTTGCAGAGAGATATCCTCAAGGTGGTATCGCAGTATGTAAAAAAGGGCGGGATCCTGATGTATTCCACCTGTACTCTGACACGGACGGAAAATGAGGAAAACAGAGACTGGATCCTAGAAAACCTCCCCTTCAGTATGGAAGAGGAAATCCGGCTTCTGCCGGGGCTTAATGAGACTGACGGATTTTATATGGTGCGGATGAGAAGAAAAGCATGACAGATATCAAATCGATGACGATAGAGCAGCTGACATCTTATATGGAAACGATGGGAGAGAAGCCCTACAGAGCACGTCAGCTTTATGAATGGATGCATATCAGGCTGGCGGAGAGTTTTTCGGATATGACCAATCTGCCAAAGTCGCTGAGAGAGAGGCTGGCAGAGGAGTGCGAGTATACCCTGCTGAAGACTGAGAGAGAGCAGATCTCCAAGGAGGACGGTACCCGCAAATATCTTTTTTCCCTCGCTGACGGACAGATGATCGAGAGCGTGTTCATGCCTTATCATCATGGCAACAGTGTGTGTATCTCTTCTCAGGCAGGCTGCAGGATGGGATGCAGGTTTTGCGCCTCTGCCATCGGGGGACTGGTAAGGAATCTGACGGCTGCGGAGATGCTGGAGCAGATCTACAGGATCAGCGCAGCCACGGGGGAGAGAGTCAGCAATATTGTGGTGATGGGGACGGGAGAACCCCTGGATAATTATGATAATCTCCTTAGATTTATCAGACTGATCACGGATGAAAACGGACTGCATATCAGCCAGCGCAATATCACCGTTTCCACCTGCGGACTGGTTGACAGGATCAGAATGCTGGCGACCCAAAAGCTGCAGATCACGCTGGCGCTGTCTTTGCATGCCGTCACGGATGAAAAACGCAGACAGATCATGCCCATTGCAAAACGGTATCAGATTGCAGAGCTGATGGAGGCAATGACGTATTATGCTTCCGTCACGGGCCGGAGAGTGACGTTTGAATACAGTCTGATCAGCGGGGTGAACGACACGGACGAAGATGCCGCAGGGCTGGCAGCCCTTGCGAAAGGTCCCGGAGCCCATGTCAATCTGATCCCCGTGAATCCCGTGACGGAGACCGCTTTTCTGCCGCCTGACAGACATAAGGCCGATATTTTTAAAAATAAACTCGAAAAATACGGGACAAATGTTACGATCAGGCGGAGGCTTGGCGCAGACATAGATGCGGCATGCGGTCAGCTGAGAAGAAAGGTGAACCGGCTTCAGGGGTCAATTCAGCCGAGAGTGTAAAAATGGTATCACGGGATATTGTAAAAGTAAGCAGGAAAGCATATAATGGGGAAAAAGATCACGTTCCCCGCAGACGGACCTGCTCCGGAAACTGATGGCAGGCACAACCTGAAAAGAAAGGAAAACAGAAATGAAAGACGAGGAAATCATCGAAAAGAAAGAAAAGATCGATTATGCAGGCGAGCTGGAGAAGATCAGAAAGCAGTTTCTCGAAACCACGGAATATGAAGAAGCCAGCGTCCTTCATAGAAGGGAGATGTTTCGGAATTATCTTCGCGCCATCGGGAATGTGGAATGGAATAATCAGGCCGATAAGGAATCTGACGATGACAAAAAAGAGCAGGAAGCCAAAGAAAGAAACAGTCGTCTGAATGTGTTATTTGAAAAACAGGAATATATTAGCTATGAGAATAATATAATCCTTTCTTCCGTGAAAAAGGATAAATTGATGGAGTACCCTTTTTTGGAATTTGTTAATAAGTATTCTGCACCGGGTTATACCATCGGTTCGACTGCTTTCGGTATCAGCATCGACACGGACACGCAAAACGTAAGTGAATTCATTATTAAAACTGGGGAAATACCGGGCCTTAGGCGGCTTGATCAATTTGATAAAAAGGAAATTGAAGAGATGCCCGAGGCGCATGAAGGAGTGCTTGAGAACCAGGAAGGGGAGATCACGGAAGCGGATGTAGTCCTGAATACAATCTTTATGAAGAAAATGGGTAATGATGACGATTCGGAGGATGAAATTGATGCTAACATTACGAAGAAGGAAATAGATGATGCTAACATTACGAAGAAGGAAACAGGTGATGCTAACAATTCGAAGAAGAAAATAGATGATGCTAACAATTCGGAGGATGAAATAGATGATGAATACGATGATGAAAACGAGGAGCTGAATGAATCCGGGGAAGAAAATGAGAACGCCCCGAAAGAAAATATATCTGCCATCACTGAGGGCTATGAAAAAGCTCTGGGCAGATTCAATGAGAAACGGGCCAGTTTTTTTAAAGAGGAAAGTCCGGAACACGAGCGTCTGCGTCTGGCGGCGGAGAACATGCTGAAAAAAAGAAAACGCGTTAAATATGAGGAAAACGGTACTATCTCAGCTACACTCAGGAAATTGAGATATGAGGAAAAAGAAAATATGGCAATTGACTGGTTGCGAAGTATTCATGAAATGCGTGATGCTGCCAATGCATATCTTAAGGAAAAAGGATCCTTCACACTGACGCCCGCAGGACGTGAGAGAAAGCGGGGGGCTGAGGAGCTTAAGCAGATTGCCAAAGCTGAGATGTCGGCCTGGAAAAAAAGCGTGAAAAAAGCATGGTCTCTTAAGGATACGAAAGAGGATGAAGTGGAGCTGGAAAATCTCTATTCATCTATCTATGCAGCGACGCGAAAGGCAATGGAAAAAGAAGCAAAAACCAAAGCAAAGAATATATTTGAGAAAAATAAGAATTGCGAGAGTGCCAAAGATCTTCCGTCGGAGGATTATAAGCAGCTTCGGGATGCTATTTATACTTTGATGGCTGCACAATTTTTAAAAAGTTATCTTATAGGAAGTGAAAATAAAGAGGCTGATCGCAATATCTTCAAGATTCTGAAGAAGTGTAAACGAAGTGACAGGGTAAATCAGGCTGTAAGCCAATATCTGAAACAAAAAACACTGGGAGAGATACGTCAGAACATTGACGATAAGGAGGTTATGAATGAATTGTCAGAGATCTACTACAATAAAGAGGGCAGGAATATCAGCGTTGATTTGAGGCTAGAGGATAAAAACAAGGCTCCCAAAAAGTTTGAGAAGCCAAAGGGATTTTAAGCTTAGGGCGACTGGGACATTGAGCGGTTGATGTGTAGATTAGGGTTGACCTATTTTTTTGAGGTAGTATAATTAATGAACTGTCATATAATTTTATAGTACAATTGATTACCATTTAGATAACAGGAGGTAGAATATGGCTAAAGTAGGAAGAATGCTTGGCGCAAATATCTTTACGTTTATGCAGGAATCTGGAATTAGTCGTGAAGAG
>CAJOOZ010000010.1 GCA_905236705.1 uncultured Lachnospiraceae bacterium
ATGGAACAGATGAAGAGAATGCTTAGCTGTATTCAGGATGAATATCAATATCCCATTGACACGGAATTCACCATAAACATATCGGAAGGTGGGGAATATTCGATAGACCTTTTGCAATGCCGGCCTCTCCAGATTCAGAAAGGAATCTCTCAAACGGTGATTCCTAAAGGCATTCCCGAAGAAAGAATCCTGCTTGAAAGCAAGGGAGCATCCATGGGGATAGCAAAAGCCACGGAGCTTGATCTGATTGTGTATGTGGACCCCGTAAAGTACTATAACATGCCTTACAAGATGAAGGATTTGGTAGCAAAACTGATCGGAAAAATAAATTGGCATTATAGGGACGAAAGCAAACATATGATGCTGATCGTTCCCGGACGTATTGGTACAACCTCTCCCGAACTGGGGGTTCCCACAGCATTTTCGGATATCAGCGCATATGAGATCATATGTGAAGTTGAGGAGCGACAAGCCGGCTATAATCCCGAATTATCTTATGGGAGCCATATTTTTCAGGATCTGGTCGAAGCCGAGATCCTATATACTGCTATTTTTCATAACGAGAAAACAGTGCATTTTTCACCGGAAAAACTGAAAGAATGCCCGGATATTGTTAATGAATTTGAACCCGGCGACATGTTGGCGGATATAGTTCATGTATATGATATGAGAGACAGAAAGTGTGAGGTATATGATGATATTGCGGATGAACACTTACTGATCACATGTTAGAGGATAGGGTGCGGATTTTATAAGGGTCGATTGAAAAGCTATTTCAAATCGGAGGTGGCACCGCATAAGTTCATACGATGCTCAGCACCTGATAATCCTTATCTTCAACAGCCTGCTTCAAGACGTCGTTGGAAACGTCCTTCGTCAATGCTACGACAGCGGTTTTTCTCTCATGGCTGACAACGGCCCCGCTGACGCCATCCACGCTCTCGAGTGCCTTCTTCACGGTGGCCTCGCAATGGGCACACATCATTCCTTCGATATTCATTGTCTTTTCCTGCATAGTAGTATGCTCCTTCCTGACTGTTTTTTGCTTTATTTTTTTGTCCTTTCGCGCATCATGGACTTTGAACAGATTCAGCCGCAGCGCGTTGGTCACAACGAGGAAGCTGGAAATGCTCATTGCCGCCGCACCAAACATCGGGTTGAGCTGCCATCCCAAAAGCGGGATAAAAACGCCCGCTGCCAAAGGAATACCAATCGCATTGTAGGAGAACGCCCAGAACAGGTTTTGATGGATGTTCACAAGCGTAGCGCGGCTCAGACGGATCGCAGCCGGAACATCGCTCAGACGGCTTTTCATCAGAACAACATCCGCTGCATCAATAGCAACGTCCGCCCCCGCGCCAATGGCGATACCAATGTCGGCTCTTGTCAGAGCGGGAGCATCGTTGATACCGTCTCCCACCATAGCGACCTTACCCTTTTCTTTCAGAGACCGGATAACGCTTTCCTTACCATCCGGGAGAACACCGGCAATAACTTCATCCACGCCGGCCTGCCTGCCAATAGCTTGTGCTGTGCGCTCGTTGTCGCCGGTCAGCATGACAACATGGATGCCCATATTCTGCAATTCCCGTACCGCCTGCGGGCTGTCCTCTTTGATCACATCAGCCACAGCGATGATACCGGCCAGCTTGCCGTCACCGGTAAAGAGCAGCGGCGTCTCACCTTCCTCCGCAAGCTGCTCCAGCTTGCGTTTCATGTTGTCGGGTACCTTCGTCTGGTCGCTGATAAATTTGTAGCTTCCGCCAACCAGTGTGCTGCCGCTGCATTCAGCGGTTAGGCCATTGCCGGGAAGTACCCGGAAATCGGAGACTTCGCTGGAATGAATCCCATATTCCCCGGCCTTTTGCCAAATCGCCTTTGCGAGAGGATGTTCGCTTTTCTGCTCCAGCGCATAGGCAAGAGTGAGAAGTTCCTGCTCGCTTACGCCCTCTACGGGGATAATATCTGTAACCTTCGGTTCTCCGGCGGTGATCGTGCCGGTCTTATCCAGCGCAACGATCTCAATTTTTCCGGCCTCCTCTAAAGAAACCGCCGTTTTGAACAGAATGCCGTTCTTTGCACCCATGCCATTGCCGACCATGATTGCCACGGGTGTCGCCAAACCCAAAGCGCAGGGGCAACTGATAACCAGAACGGCGATAGCGCGGGCCAGTGCGAAACCAATCGTCTGACCGGCAATCATCCACCCGGCAAAAGTTATCACTGCCAGCAGAATAACAGTGGGAACAAAAATACCGGACACTCTGTCAGCGATTTTCGCAATCGGCGCTTTTGTAGCCGCCGCGTCGCTGACCATTTGGATGATCTGAGAGAGAGTCGTATCCTCACCAACTCTGGTGGCCTCACATTTGATAAAACCGGACTGATTTGTGGTTGCCGCCGAAACCTGATCGCCCACGGCCTTATCCACCGGGATGCTCTCTCCGGTCAGCGCTGATTCATTGATCGCGCTGCTGCCCTCGACCACAACGCCGTCAACCGGGATATTTTCACCGGGGCGTACCGCAAAAATATCGCCCTTCTTAACCTGCTCGACAGGAACCGTTTTCTCCTCGCCATTTTCAAGGATCGTGGCGGTTTGGGGAGCCAGCTTCATCAGCCCCTTCAAGGCGTCTGTTGTTTTGCCTTTAGATCGGGATTCCAACATTTTGCCCACGGTGATCAGCGTGAGGATTGTGCCCGCCGTTTCAAAGTAAAACTCGTGCATATAGCCCATGACAGCTTCTGTATCTCCGATGAGCTGCGCCTGCGTCATAGACAGCACCGCCCAGGTACTGTACCCGAAAGCGGCGAGGGAACCGATAGCCACAAGTGCATCCATGTTGGGTGATCTGTAGATCAGGCTCCGAAAACCATTGATGAAAAATTTCTGGTTTATGACCATGATGACGATGGTCAAAAGCATCTGTATGATGCCCATCATAATATGATTGTCCG
>CAJOOZ010000011.1 GCA_905236705.1 uncultured Lachnospiraceae bacterium
CGGACGGCCTGGCTTTATCTGGGAGAAAAAGAAGACGGGACGGCCTATTCCGTTGACGATCTGCAAAGGATCCTGGTGCAGAACGGAGTGATTTTTGGCATAAAACGCTCTGCCTTGGCAGCTATGGCCAAAAAAGAGGTGTATCACCGGGAGATACTGGTGGCCGAGGCCGAAAAAGAGCAGGAAGGCAGTGACGGTTATTACGAGTTCACGTTTGACATAAATGGCGGAACGGGGAAACCCAGAATCCGGGAAGACGGCAGCGTGGACTATCAGAGCATGAGGATGGTCAACAGTGTTGAGGCGGGCACGCTTCTGGCAACGTATCATCATGCGATTCCCGGGCGATCCGGTAAGGATGTATGCGGCAATGTGATAGAAGTGCCCATTGTAAAGGAGCTGCCATCCGTTGCCGGCAGGGGAGTCTATCAGGCACAGGATAACCCCGACCTGTATTATGCCGAGAAAAGCGGAAAAATAGAATACAAATCCGGCAAGCTGAACCTTGTGAATATTCTGGAGTTTACGGGAGACGTGGATCAGAATACAGGCAAGCTGGAGTTCTTCGGAGATATCCATATCAGCGGCAATGTGGAGGCGGGTACCGTCATCCGTGCGGGAAAGAGCCTGACCATCGACGGTACGGTGGAGGCTGCCGATCTGTATGCCGGCGGGGATATTATTCTCAAAAGAGGCGTTCAGGGTTCACAAAAGGCACACATCGGAGGCAAAGGAAATCTTTATGCCGACTTCATAGAACACAGCTTTGTGAAGATGGAGGGAGATGTGGAAGCCAATTACGTTCTCAGCTCCTATATCTCAACACCCGGCGCTGTCAGGCTGACGGGCAAAAGAGCTTCTCTGATCGGCGGCAGTGTTTATGCCACGAAAGGGGTCACCTGCAATTCACTGGGTAATGATACGGAGATAAAGACCAGGGTGGCATGCGGTATTTCGGAGGAGATGCAAAAGGAAAACGAAAGGATACTGGAACAGCTGGGAGAGGTTCGCAGCGAGATCCAGAAGATCCGCAGCGCTGTTGCTTCCCTCGGAAAAAGGATCACGCCGGAGCTGCAGGAAAGCTACAAGATGAGTCTGCAGCAGCAGATGGCCAGACAGAAAAGCGTACTTGAAGAGCAAAAGAAGCTCTATGAGAAAATGGAGGAGGCCAGAGATACCAGGATCGTTGTCAACGAGGTTGTCAATATCGGCAGTGAGATCTGCATAGATATGAATACGCTTCGGGTGGATAAGCGCAATTACAGCGTGGAATATAAAAATGTGGCCGGTATGATCACGACCAGGGTGCTGGTATATAACTGACATGGATGAACAGATGCGAGGGGCCGAAGATTACATCGGCAGGATACCCTCTTTTACGGACAAACATACACTGGAACATACCAAAAGCTATTATGATGCCCTCGGGATACGCTTTCCGGAAGAGAGGATCATTCACGTGGCCGGTACCAACGGGAAGGGTTCGGTATGTGATTATATGCGGCGCCTTCTGCTTGGGCAGGGCTTTTGCACGGTTATGTTCACATCTCCGCATCTGGTCCGTCTTACAGAGCGCTTTATCATCAATGATGAAGAAGTGTCTTGTGAATTATTTCTGGCTGCGTACAGGCGGGTGAGAGAGTTGTCCGAAAGGCTGGAGGGCCGCGAAGGACTTCATCATCCGACTTTTTTTGAATTTTTGTTTTTGATGCTGATGTGTATCTGCGATGAGGTCAGACCGGATTATCTGATCCTGGAGACGGGACTTGGCGGGAGAAAGGACTGCAGCAATATCTTTGCCCGTCCTGCCCTGACACTGATCACCGGGCTGGGGCTTGATCATTGCAGATATCTGGGCAATACCCTGGAAGAGATCGCAGCCGAAAAGGGAGGCATCGTCAAGGAGGGAGTACCCCTTGTGCTGCTTCATACCACGGATGCGACGGATGCGGTCATAACTAAGATTGCGCACCAAAAAAAAGCGCCGCTTCATCTGATCTCGGAGCAAAATTACGGGATTGGGAAAATGGGCAAGAAAACCGTTGATTTTTCCTTTCAATCCCATTATTATAATATTGGTTTATCATTGCATACAGGGGCATTGTATCAGATCCGGAATGCTGCTGTGGCGCTGGAGGGATTTCTGGTGCTGGCGCAAAGAGACGGATTTACGGTGCGAGATGAGATTGTGAGAGAGGCTTTTGCCGGTGCCCACTGGAGGGGGCGGATGGATGAGGTCGCTCCCGGGATCATCGCAGACGGGGCGCACAATGCCTGCGGGCTTGAAGCTTTTCTGGCATCGGTGGCGCAGGACGGCTGTGAGGGGAAACGGATTTTGGTGTTTGCCCTTTCGGGCGATAAGGACGCCGGCGGGATGACGGCAATGATACAAAAAAGCGGGCTTTTCGAGATGGTGATACTGACCCGTTATCAGGATGAGAGAGCCATGCGTCCCGGGGACCTGGCAGCTTTTTTTGAGGATGACGGCAGGGTTTTGACTGCGGACAATTCCGCAGAGGCACTGTCTTTGCTGATTAAGAATAAGAAACAACAGGATCTGGGATATGTTGCCGGTTCCCTGTATCTGGTGGGAGAGATCCTGCGGATGACGGAAAACGGTTTGGACGGAGAAGCAAAATGATCAATTTTGAAGAAGAGCTGAAGAAATTCTATCCTTCACTGGAGGTGGAGGATGCTGCGGATGCGATCCGGCAGCAGGATTTATCGGATATGGCGGAAGTGATAGTCAGCATGCTCAAGGATGAGAGCAAGAGATCCGAGGAGTCCTAGAACAAGACAGACGGAGTTAACAGATGAAATGCTACAATTGTGATGCCGAGCTGTCGGAAAAAGATTATTGTACTGCCTGCGGCGCGGATGTGTCTAAATATAAAAAAATCATATATATGTCCCACAGCTTCTATAATGACGGTCTGGAAAAGGCGAATGTCAGGGATCTGTCGGGCGCGGTGATTTCGCTGAAACAGAGCCTGAAATTCGACAAGACCAATGTTGAAGCGAGAAACCTCCTGGGGCTTGTCTATTTCGAGACGGGGGATGTGGTCGGTGCGCTGACGGAATGGGTCATCAGCAAGAATTTCAGAGCCAAAAAGAATCTGGCGGATGACTACATTGAAGCGGTTCAGAGCAATCCCGCAAGACTGGATACCATCAATCAGAGTATCAAAAAATACAACCTGGCACTGCATTATTGTCATCAGGACAGCAAGGATCTGGCGGTGATCCAGCTCAAGAAGGTTGTAGCGCAGAATCCGCGTTTATTGCAGGCGCGGCTTCTTCTGGCGCTTTTGTTTCTGGAGAGTGAGCAATACGGCAAGGCCAGAAGAGAACTGAAGAAGGTTTTGCAGATTGATGCTGGAAATACCCAGGCCAAGACGTACCTGAAATATGCCGATCAGATGCAGGATGTCGGGGAGGATGGCAAAAATCAGTCCCAGGGCAGGAATAGAAAGAATGACGAGCTGCGTGCAGCGGAAGGGTCGGTGACCTACCAGAGCGGCAATGAGATCATCATCCAGCCTGCGGATCTGCATGAGCCAAGAGGTGCTTCGTCACTACTCAACATTCTGATCGGACTGGTCATCGGTGTGGCGGTCAGCTATTTTCTGATCCTGCCGGCGCGTATCCAGTCGGCCAGAAACAGTATGAACGAAGAGCTGAAGACGATCAGTGACAATGCGGATACCAAGACTACCAGGATCACGGAGCTTGAGCAGAGCGTGGAGGCACTTGAGCAGGAGCGCGACCAGCTGCAGAGCGTGATCGATGATTATACCGGCGCAGGCGGCGAGACACAGAAAAACGATGCGCTCTACCAGGCGGCCAAGGATTATCTGGACAATCCGGAGGATACACAGGCCGTGGGAGAGGCGCTGTATCTGAATATCGATAAAGATTACGTGGATTCCTTTGCGTCAGATCCCTACAGACAGCTGTATTACAAGCTGATGGCTATCGTGGGTCCCGGCATTTCCGAGAACCTGTTTGAAAGCGGCAAGTCGAGCATGACGGGAAATGACTATGCGGGGGCCATCGAAGCTCTTGAAAAGGCATGGTATTTTTCACAGTCATTGCCGGAGCCGGATACGGAGATCCTGTATGAGCTGGGGAATGCCTATCAGCTGGCGGGAGAGGCTGACAAGGCCCGGTCAACCTATCAGAGCATCATCAGTTCTTATCCCGAATCCACAACGGCTGCCAAGGCCAGTGACAGGATCGGCGAGGAAGGCACGACGGCTGCTGCATCTGCCAATTCTGAGGCTGACGGTGGGGGAGACTTGCAGAATGCGGCAGCCGAAAATGAAGGAAATGCCGAAAATGAGGGAGAGGCCGAAAACGAAGACGATGTGAGGGAAACGGATGACAATGACGCGGAGACGCGTGATGTCACACAGGCAGCACAGTAAAGACCGAATGAAAACAGGAGATTGATATGGGAGGCTTTTTTGGCGTAGCATCAAAACAGGACTGTGTTTTTGACTTGTTTTTCGGGATTGATTATCATTCCCATCTCGGAACCCGCAGAGGCGGCATGGCCGTCTACGGTGAGCAGGGTTTTGAGCGGGCGATCCACAACATTGAGAACTCACCGTTTCGTACCAAATTCGATAAGGATGTTAATGAAATGAAGGGCCGGATGGGAATCGGCTGTATTTCCGACTATGAACCCCAGCCGCTTCTCATCCGTTCACATCACGGAACCTTCGCGCTGACCACCGTGGGCAAGATCAATAATATTGATGAGCTGACCAAACAGCTCTTTCAGATCGGACATACTCATTTTATGGAAATGAGCAGCGGCGAGATCAATGCCACGGAGCTGGTGGCGGCGCTGATCAACCAGAAGGAGAATCTGGTGGACGGCATCCGCTATGCGCTGGAATCGGTGGACGGATCTTTGTCACTTTTACTGCTCAATGACAAGGGAATCTACTGTGCGCGCGACAGATACGGCCGTACTCCTGTAGTCATAGGCAAAAAGCAGGACGCCTTCTGCGCTTCGTTTGAAAATTTTGCATACAAAAATCTGGGATACTCCGATTATAAAGAGCTCGGACCCGGGGAGATCGCGGTGATGACGGAGAAAAACTGCGTTACACTGGTCAGACCCGGAGACGAGATGAAGATCTGTACCTTCCTCTGGATCTATTACGGCTACCCTTCCAGCAGCTACGAAGGAGTCAATGTGGAGGAAATGCGGTATCGGTGCGGTGCCAAGATGGCAGAGAGAGATCATGTCAAGCCTGATATCGTGGCCGGCGTTCCGGATTCCGGAACAGCGCATGCCGTGGGCTATGCGAACGCTTCGGGAGTTCCTTTTTCCAGACCTTTTATCAAATACACGCCTACGTGGCCGAGATCCTTCATGCCGACGATGCAGGAAAAACGAAACCTGATCGCCAAGATGAAGCTGCTTGCCGTGGAAGAACTGATCAGGGATAAAAAACTGCTGCTGATCGATGATTCCATTGTCCGCGGTACGCAGATGAGGGAGACAACGGAATATCTGTTTGACAGCGGCGCCAAAGAGGTACATATCAGACCGGCGTGCCCGCCCCTTCTGTTCGGGTGCAGATATCTGAACTTTTCCAGATCTTCTTCGGAGATGGATCTGATCACCAGACGGGTGATCGAACGCCTTGAAAACGGTAATGTGACGGATGAGGTATTACAGGAATACGCTGATCCCGAAAGCGATAAATATGCACAGATGGTGGAAGAGATCCGCAAGGAACTGGGCTTTACATCCCTGAGCTTTAACCGGCTCGATGATATGATAGAGGCAACGGGGCTGGACAAAAGCAGGCTCTGTACCTATTGCTGGGATGGTCAGGAATAAGAGGGAGACAAATGAAGCAGACAGGTTTTGATAATGATAAATATCTTGAGATCCAGTCAAAACATATTCTGGAGCGGATCGGTCAGTTCGGCGACAAGCTGTATCTTGAATTCGGGGGCAAGCTTTTTGATGATTATCACGCATCCCGTGTACTGCCCGGTTTTCATCCGGACTCCAAGATCCAGATGCTCAGGCAGCTGAAGGATCGCACGGAGATCATCATCGCGATCAGTGCCGGAGATATCGAAAAAAACAAAGTAAGAGGCGATATCGGCATCACCTATGATATGGATGTGCTGCGGCTCGTGGATGCTTTTACCAACAACGGTCTGTATGTGGGAAGCGTGGTGCTGACCAGATTTTCGGGCCAGCCTTCCGCAGTGGCCTATGAGAAAAAACTGAAAGCATTGGGGATGAAGGTGTACCGCCATTATCCCATCGAGGGATATCCCTCCAATATATCCCTGATCGTCAGTGATGAAGGATACGGCAAAAACGATTATATCGAGACAACACGGCCGCTGGTGGTCGTTACGGCTCCGGGACCCGGCAGCGGCAAGATGGCTACCTGCCTTTCCCAGCTTTATCATGAGCAGAAGAGGGGGGTGAAAGCCGGATATGCCAAGTTCGAGACCTTCCCGATCTGGAATATTCCGCTGAATCATCCGGTAAATCTGGCTTATGAGGCGGCTACGGCAGATCTGAACGATATCAACATGATCGATCCCTTCCATCTGGATGCTTATGGAGAGACGGTGGTGAACTATAACAGGGATGTGGAAGTCTTCCCTGTCCTCAAGGCGATGTTTGAAAAGATTTCGGGCGTCAGTCCTTACCAGTCCCCCACGGATATGGGTGTCAACATGGCGGGGTACTGTATCACGGA
>CAJOOZ010000012.1 GCA_905236705.1 uncultured Lachnospiraceae bacterium
AGGGGGAGACCTTGTGTTACAGAACGGTCAGGCTGCCATGGCGTCCATCAATATGAAGGAAAATGATCTGAAGGAAGGAGACACCGTAAAAATACGGATTGGCGGTGAAACCTACGCGTATACCATTGTGGAATGTATGGACATTCTATTCGGAAACGGTATGAACGCTACGGATCGATTGCTTTTTACGCAGGAAGACTATGACAAAATGACCGCCGATACGGACCATCCGAGTGTGGTTTGTCTGTACATCAACAGTTCAGATGTGGACCGGACCAGACAATCCATGGAAGGGAGTGATTTTCAGAGCGTGCAAACGGTGATCTATAAAAGCATGTTTTACCTGTTCTATGTGTTTGATATGGTCGTGGCGGGTCTTTTCATCGTCGTCGGGATTTGTCTGATCTTCATTGCTCTTCTCATCCTTCGGTTTTCCATTATTTTTACGCTGGAGGAAAGCTGTCAGGAGATTGGACTGATGAAAGCCCTGGGAATGCGGGATTTTTCCATCCGGAAAATTTATCTGGTCAAATATCTGGCCATCGTGACATTGGGAGCGGCACTCGGTCTGGCAGGAAGTTTTCCCGCCGGCAGGCTGATGCTTGAAAGCATAGGTGAAAATGTACCCTTTACGGATAACGGCAGCGCCCTGCTTTTAAATGTTCTAAGCAGCATTATCATCGTCCTGTTCGTGCTGGGGATGTGCCTGTTATTTACAAGAAAATTAAAGAAAGTATCGGCGATCACAGCAATACGGGGCAATGAAACAGGGGAGCGCTACGGCCGCAAGAAAGGAATTGCCCTGCATACCAAAAGACAGATGGGGACCATTCCTTTTCTGGGTCTGAACGATGTGCTTTGCAATCTCAGACAATATATGGTGCTGTTTCTTACCTTTTGCATCAGCTTTGTGCTGATCACCATACCCTTAAACACACAGACTACCATGACCAGTGATGCCATGGTGGAAAAATTCGGGCTCGATCCTAAGAGCGCCATTTACATGGATGCGGATTCCGTGATAAATTCCGGCCAGCTGAGCGTGACAGATCTCAAGTCGAATATGCAAAAGATTGAAGAGCATATGGCTCAGAAAGGCTATCAGGCAGACCTTTCCATGGCGGCAATTTTCAGTCTGGTATGGGAAAAAGAAGATCAGACCATGGAAACAACATTATTTTCCCTGTATCCGATCGGAAGAAGCGATTATCTGGTCTATGACGAGGGAGAAGCACCGCTTCTGGAAAATGAGGTGGCGGTCTCCGGACCGATCATGGACAGATATCATTTAAAGATCGGAGATTCCATCTATACAACGATAGGTGGTAAGACCACGGAGTTTCTGATCACCGGCTCCTATACGGATTATATGCAAATGGGAGAATCCGTCAGGCTGAATCCCGCGATCGATATGAACTCCGAGATCATGATGGGAACATGGCAGACTACTGTGGATATGGATACAGAGCTGTCCCAGACAGAAGTAAAGGATCAGCTTGAAAAGGAATTTCCCGAGTATGAGTGGGTCACGGCACAGGAGATCGTGGACCGGAATGTGGGACCGGTGAAAGATGTGATGCAGGGAATGCAGCTGCCCCTTACGATCCTGCTTTGCCTGCTTATCATGCTGATCAGTGTATTTTTGCTAAAGCTGATCATTATTCGGGAAAAGGGTCAGATCGCTATGCTTGAGAGCCTTGGCTTTACACAGTTTCATATCAGGCTGTGGATCACATACCGCTGTGTGTGGGTGGTGCTCCTTGCCATGATCTGTTCCGTGCCGTTATCCATGCTCAGCAACCGGTTTGTTTTGACACCCATATTTGGAATTATGGGAGCGAGACTTACCATTCAGGTGGACCCGCTTAAAGCATATCTGATCTATCCCGGCATCCTGCTGGCGGCGATCGTGGTGGCGACGATCTACGGAACCCGCGATGTGAAAAAGGTTACGTCACAGGATATGCGTGGATGCGACTAAAAAGCAGCTTAACATTATTACGATAAAAAGATAAGGAGAGATATTATGACAGTATTGAAGGCAGAGGATTTGTGTAAAACCTATGTGGTAAATAAAAGACAGAACAATGTATTAAGGAATGTGCAGATGGAGATAGACGAGGGCGATATGGTAGCGATCATGGGTCCCTCCGGTTCGGGCAAGACCACTCTTTTGTACACGTTAAGCGGCATGGATGATGCCACGGCGGGCAAAATTGAGTTCTTCGGAAGCGAACTTACGGCTCTTTCCGGTAGCGAGATCAGCGATATGCGCCTGAAAAAGATGGGATTTGTATTTCAGCAGATGTATATGCTTAAAAATCTGTCTATTTATGATAATATAGTATTACCGGCTTATCAGGCGGCGAAAAGTAAATCGGAGCGTAAGCAGATCAACGAACGGGCCAAAATGCTGATGGCAAAACTGGGGATCAGCGAAGTGGCGGATAACGATATCAGTGAGGTGTCCGGCGGTCAGCTGCAGCGTGCCTGCATTGCCAGAAGCATGATCAACAATCCGCAGATCATTTTTGCGGATGAGCCCACCGGTGCATTGAATAAACAGAATTCCGAGGAAGTGATGTCGGAGCTTGTTAAACTCAACCGTGAGGGAACCACCATGATGATCGTGACCCATGATGTCAAGGTCGCGTCCTGCTGCGAGCAGGTGCTCTACATCGAAGACGGCAATATTCGCGATGAATACCGGTTGGGCAAATTCACGGAAGAGGGCAGAAGAAATCGGGAGAAGGAACTGAATGACTGGTTGATGAAGCTGGGTTGGTAAGAGAGAAAAGAACGCAAAAAAACTCTTGGGCGTGGAAGTATAAGCGCCTGGCAGGTTTTGGCTTAGGAGAATCGGATTGTGAAAAATAATATTCTGGTCGTAGAGGATCAAAAAGATCTGGCAGAGCTGTTTCAATTGTTTCTGGAGAGGGCGGGTTTTGGAGTGACCTGTGTTTCGAGCGGAGAAGAGGCGGTCTGTCATGTGCGGGAGCATGGAACGGATCTGATGATCCTGGATGTGAATCTGCCGGGTATGGACGGATTTGCCGTTTGCAGACAGGTGCGCAAGAACGCCAATCTGCCTATTTTGATCGTCAGCGCCAGGACGGACAAGGAAGATAAGCTGAATGGCTTTGTGCAGGGAGCGGACGATTATATCGAGAAACCGGTGGATCCGGATATACTGATCGCAAAGGTCAGAGCGATTTTGCAGCGCGTGCAGGAGGCTTGGGAGAAAAGCGATCAGGATGATCCGGTGATTGAGGCGGGGGACATCAGGATAGATACGGACGCCCGCAAGGTTTTTAAAGATGGGCAGCTGTTGAGCCTTAATGTGAAAGAATATGATCTTCTCCTTTTGCTGATCCAGAACAGCGGGAAGACACTTTACAAGGATTATCTTTTTAATCAGATCTGGGGGGCGGACAGTTTCAGCGAAGACCAGACTCTGACGGTTCATATCAAACGCTTGCGGGATAAAATCGAGAAGGATCCCAAGAAACCGGAGCATATCAGGACAATCTGGGGAGTAGGATATTGCTATGAAAAAGTTTGACCGACTGATCCTGGCCGTGATCATCGTATATGTGCTGGCAGCTTTGGCTGCCGGCTGTTTTGCGTGGAAACTGTGTGAGCAGACCGATGGTACTTATCGGGTGGAAGAAAACCGCCTTATCTTTGAAGTGGAAGAAATGTTCAAAGAATCCCTGAGCGGTCAAAGCGGCGCGGATACGGATCTACGCGATATGGCCGGCAGTATTTCTGCGGAGAAATACAGCTCGATCCTCTCGATTGATTTTCTGCCGGCAGGGGAAGAAAATCGCGATGCGATCATGGTTTTTTACCGAAAAAAGTCAGGCTATCAGATGCAGGAGACGATGACCGATATTGTCCCCATTTATATTGATGATGAATTGAAAGGTTTCCTGCGCATGGATATCGAACGATCCGTCAACCGGATGAACATTCTGGCAGTAGTGGAGCTGAGTCTGTTTATCATGGCGGCTCTTTTACTGGCAGTCTTATGGTATACCAGAACCCATATCATCGCGCCTTTCTGGCGTATGCAGGACTTGACCTACGGACTGTCCAAGGGCAATCTGAAGGGCGAGATCAAACAGGAAAAAAATCATTTTTTC
Organism: uncultured Lachnospiraceae bacterium; assembly: GCA_905236705.1. GTDB lineage: Bacteria > Bacillota > Clostridia > Lachnospirales > Lachnospiraceae > RGIG7926. Next base: position 4,146 of record CAJOOZ010000012.1, read on the forward strand.
GGCGAACTTGAGAGAAATCTTTCGCTGCTGAAAGACGAGCTGGAAGTGAAAAAGAAGAGGGAACTGGAGCTTTTGCGTGAACGTAAACTGCTCACCCTTTCGCTGTCACACGATCTCAAGACGCCCCTTAGTACGATCCAGCTTTATAACCGTGCGCTTTGGCAGGGGGAGTATGAAACGCAGGAAAAACAAAGGGAGATTTACCGGCAGATCGATCTGAAATGTAATGAGATAGAAAATTATATGGGGGAACTTCTGACTTCTTCCAGGGAGGATATCGTGGATATCACTGTGGAACGGGAGGAGTTTTATTTGCGGGAGCTGATGGAGCGTGTTCTTTCAGTTTACCGGGAAAAATGCGACCTGCGCAAGATAGAACTGACGGTGGGAACCTATGAAAACAGACTGCTTGTCGGCGATCTGCACCGTCTGGTGGAGGTGTTTGAAAATCTGTTTGAAAATGCGTTCAAATACGGTGACGGGTTAAGGATTGACATTACCTTTGACGAGGAAGACTACTGCCAGCTGATCCGTGTGTTTAACAGTGGGGAGCCCGTTTCGGAGAATGAATTTGCACATCTTTTTGAAAGCTTTTTCCGCGGAACCAATACCCATGGAAGACAGGGACATGGTCTGGGACTGTATATCTCCAGAGAAATCATGCACAAAATGGGCGGAGAGCTTTTTGCCCAAAGCGGGGAAGACGGCATGACGTTTGTGGTGGTATTGCCGCTGTAGCATCTTAAACGTCCAAAATGCAATTATCACAGCCCACAGAACATCTCACTGACTCGCTGCAGGAAGAGCTGTATCATTGGCAGGTATGAGGGGTAGATACAACACAGGATTGTACATATTGGAACAGCTCCACAAGCAGGTGCTATTAAGCC
>CAJOOZ010000013.1 GCA_905236705.1 uncultured Lachnospiraceae bacterium
AGCCGCCGGTCCTTGATGAATAGCTTGCGAAGCAAGCTATGAATCTAGTACCGCTGCGAGCGACATGCAGCGAGAGCGTGCCTGCGGCGGAAGAATGATATGCAGGAGTGTGCATATTGGAGCAGTTCCACAAGCAGGTGCTATGGAGCCGCCGGCACTTGATGAGTAGCTTGCGAAGCAGGCTACGAATCTAGTACCGCTGCGAGCGACATGCAGCGAGAGCGTGCCTGCGGTGGAACTGTCCAATATGTACAATCCGTATACAGCATGCGAGAATAAGATAACCACTGCGGATAGCAAGGATAGAAATATCAGTGCTATCCGTTTTGACTTATTGAACCAACCGGCACATTGCCTGAGTGCCCAAAAGCGAAAATTTGTGCTTGCATTTTTATACGGGTTGGAGTATAGTGTTGTTCAAGTGAATAGAGCGATGTAAAACCGTTGATGCGGAGATAAGAACAGATCGTGCACTTACAGAGAGTCCGGGCGGCTGAGAGCCGGACAGAACGCAGCCTGTTAAATGGACCGCTGAGGGCAAGGGGAAAGGCTGATGCCGAGTATCCGAGACGTGAGCCTGCGTGAATGGCATCGGATATGATGGTATCCGGCAAAGTGCATGCGACAGCATGAAACAAGGTGGCACCGCGGAAGATGTTTCGATAATCCGTCCTTGATAAAAGAATTATCTTTTGTCAGGGATTTTTTTGTTTACAATTTTGTTCACAAAAAGCGCATAAGCGCAGAAATGCGGGAGGGCAGAATGAAGACATATCCAACCTATGAGGAAACGGAAAAGATAGCTGAAAGCGGAGAATACGGCGTAGTGCCCATCGCAACCGAGCTGTTTGCGGATCTGATCACACCCATCAGCGCACTCAGGGTGCTTCAGGGGGTCAGCGATCACGTCTATATGCTCGAAAGCGCCGAGGATAATAAAAGATGGGGCAGATATACTTTCCTGGGGTATGATCCGAAAATGGAGATCACCCTGCTGGATCATGAGCTCCGGATCAGGGGAGGAGACAGGGAAGAAGCCATTAGAGTGGATCATCCGGGAGAAAAGCTGCGGGAACTCCTTGGGCAGTACCGCTCCCCGAAAATCCGGCAGCTTCCGCCCTTCACAGGCGGTCTGGTGGGGTATTTTTCCTACGATTTCATCAAATACAGTGAGCCCTCCCTGAAAACGGGGATCAATGATGACGAGCATTTCAAGGATATGGATCTGATGCTGTTTGACAGGGTGATCTGTTTTGACAATTACAGACAAAAGATCATCCTCATTGCCAATGTAAATCTGAAAGAAAGCGGCAGGGACATCAGGGCAGCCTACGATAAGACTACAGAGCAGCTTGCGGATATGAAAAGGCTCCTTGAGTCCGGAAAAAGCGCCAAGGAGCGGCCCCTTAGGCTTAAATCCGATTTCAGGGCGCTGTTTTCCGAGGAGCAGTTCTGCGGCATGGTGCAGCGGGGCAAGGACTATATCAAAGAGGGAGATATCTTTCAGGTGGTGCTTTCCAACAGGCTGGAGGCAGATATGGAGGGGAGCCTTCTGGATACCTACAGACTGCTTCGCACCACCAATCCATCCCCTTATATGTTTTATTTTTCCAGCAGGGATGTGGAGATCGCAGGAGCCTCTCCGGAGACTCTGGTCAAGCTTCAGGATGGCAGGCTGTTCACCTATCCGCTGGCAGGCACCAGACCCAGAGGCAATGACAAGGATGAAGACGAGGCACTGGAGAAGGAGCTGCTGGCGGATGAAAAGGAAAGAGCCGAACACAATATGCTGGTGGATCTGGGACGCAACGATATCGGCAGGATCTCCGAGATCGGCAGCGTCAGGGTGGAACGGTACATGGATATCCTCAGATTCTCCCATGTGATGCATATCGGATCTACCGTGACGGGACAGATACGTCCTGATCGTGACGCGATATCCGCCGTGGATGCCATCCTGCCGGCGGGAACCCTTTCAGGAGCGCCCAAACTCAGGGCCTGTGAGATCATCGAGGAGCTGGAAGGCTGTAAACGGGGGATCTACGGCGGTGCCATAGGATATTTGGATTTTACCGGCAATCTGGATACCTGTATCGCGATCCGGCTTGCGTTTGCCAAAAACGGAAAGGTCTATGTCAGATCCGGCGCGGGGATCGTGGCTGACAGCAGACCGGAAATGGAATACAGGGAGAGTATCAACAAGGCCAAAGCAGTGATGAATGCGCTCAGGGAAGCGGACGGAGGAATTTGATATGGTCGTACTCATTGATAATTATGACAGCTTTTCCTACAATCTGTATCAGTTGATCGGAGGCTGCATGAAGAAAAAAGGCGTGGATGATCCGGCCGGCGAGATCAGGGTCTTCAGAAATGATAAAGTCACCGTGGCAGAGATTGAAAAGTTAGCACCTGCTAACATTTTTCTCTCGCCTGGCCCCGGCAGACCGGCGGATGCGGGTGTCTGTGAAGAGGTGATCAGGTCCCTGGCAGGCAGGATCCCCATTCTGGGAGTCTGTCTGGGTCATCAGGCGATCTGTGAGAGCTTTGGGATGACGGTAGGCTATGCCGGCAGGATGATGCACGGCAAGGTGTCCGAAGTGACGCAGACAGCACAGAACAGATTATTTAAAGGACTGCCGGAGCGTTTTCAGGTAGCAAGGTACCATTCACTCTCGGCGCAGCAGGATACCCTTCCGGATGAGCTTGTGGTAACAGCCCGTTCGGAGGATGGGGAGATCATGGCAGTGGAGCACAGGGAATATCCGGTCTTCGGATTGCAGTTTCATCCGGAATCCATCATGACGCCCATGGGAGAGCAGATAGTGTGGAATTTTTTATATGAAACAACAAGATGATAGAGTACGCTCAGACCCCAGCATCGTAAGATGCAACACGATCAAACAAAGGAGGATAATCAAATGATCAAAGAAGCTATTGTCAAGATCGTAAACAAGGAAGACCTGACCTATGAAGAGGCCTATGCCGTCATGAATGAGATCATGAGCGGCGAAACGTCGCCAACGCAGAATGCCGCTTTTCTGGCTGCGCTGTCCACCAAGAGCGCCAGGGCCGAAACGGCGGCAGAGATCGAAGGCTGCGCGGCGGCCATGCGGGATCATGCGACCAAAGTGGACACGGCGGGGATGGAAGTAATGGAGATCGTGGGAACCGGCGGCGACAATGCGGGCAGCTTTAATATTTCCACCACATCGGCTCTGGTGGCTGCCGCAGCGGGGCTCAAGGTGGCAAAACACGGCAACAGGGCTGCATCTTCTCTGTGCGGCACGGCAGACTGCCTCGAAGCCCTTGGGGTTAATATCGATCAGAGTCCGGAGAAATGCGTCGAGCTTCTGAATGAGGCGGGGATGTGCTTTTTCTTCGCACAGAAGTATCATACGTCCATGAAGTATGTAGGCGCTATCCGCAGAGAACTGGGCTTTAGGACAGTATTCAACATCCTGGGACCTTTGACCAATCCGGCATCTCCATCCCTGCAGCTTTTGGGCGTTTATGATGAATATCTGGTTGAGCCTCTGGCAGGAGTTTTGATGAACATGGGAGTTAAGAGAGGCATGGTGGTTTACGGACAGGACAAGCTCGATGAGATCTCCATGAGCGCTCCCACCAGGATCTGTGAGTTTCAGGATGGATGGCTCAGATCCAGGATCATCAAGCCGGAGGACTTCGGACTTGAGCGCTGCAGCAAGGATGATCTGAAGGGAGGAAATCCCGAGGAAAATGCGCAGATTACAAGAAAGATCCTGCAGGGAGAAAAAGGGCACAAGAGAGATGCCGTACTGATGAATGCGGGAGCTGCGCTGGTCATCGGACAGAAGGCAGGTGACCTTGCGGAAGGAATCGAAAAGGCAGCTGCGCTGATCGACAGCGGCAAGGCCATGGAAACACTGGAAAAAGTGATTGAAGTCAGCAACCGCTGAGAAAAGACGGATCCTGAGAGGGTGTGAAAATGGGAAATATTCTGGAAACCATAGCGGAAAGGACGCGGGTTCGCGTCAGTGAAAAAAAACAAAAGCTGAGCCTTGCTGATCTGAGGCGTGAGGCGGAAATGCTGCCGGCCGATACGGGCTTTCCCTTTGAAAAAGCACTGGCAGCGGAGGGGATGAGTTTTATCTGTGAGGTAAAAAAAGCTTCTCCCTCCAAGGGGCTGATCGCCGGGGATTTTCCTTATCTTGAGATCGCAAAAGAATATGAGCAGGCAGGGGCGGCGGCGGTGTCCGTTCTGACCGAGCCGGAGTGGTTTCAGGGAAGCGATGAGTACCTGCAAAAGATCGCGGAAAATATCTCCATACCGGCGCTGCGCAAGGATTTTACCGTCGATCCCTATATGATCTACGAGGCCAGGCTCCTGGGAGCCTCGGCTGTCCTTCTGATCTGCAGCCTCCTTGACAGGCAGCAGATCCTTGAATACCGTCAGATCGCCGAGTCTCTGGGACTCAGCGCCCTGGTGGAGACCCATGATGAGAGGGAAGTGGAAAAAGCACTTTGGGCAGACGCACGCATCGTGGGTGTCAACAACCGTGATCTGAAGGATTTTACGGTGAACATCGAAAACAGCGTAAGGCTTCGTAAAATGGTACCGGAAAATGTGTTGTTTGTATCCGAAAGCGGGATGAAAACAGCACAGGATATCCGGAGACTGGAAGAAAATGACGTAAATGCGGTACTTATCGGAGAGACTTTGATGCGCAGCCCTGATAAAAAGCAGATGCTGGATCAGCTGCGGGCAGGATGAAAAGAAAGGACAATTATGAATAAAGGAAGGTTCGGACAGTTCGGCGGTCAGTATATCTCGGAAACACTGATGAACGAACTGTATCATCTGGAAGAACAATATGAATATTACAAAAATGATCCGGATTTCAATGAAGAGCTGGACAGACTGTTTCGCGAATATGCAGGCAGGCCCTCTCTTTTATATTATGCCAAAAAGATGACCGAGGATCTGGGAGGCGCCAGGATCTATCTCAAACGCGAGGATCTGAATCACACCGGCGCTCACAAGATCAATAATGTACTCGGACAGGCACTTTTGGCCAAAAAGATGGGAAAGACCAGGCTGATCGCGGAAACCGGAGCCGGTCAGCATGGGGTGGCAACGGCCACGGCAGCGGCTTTGTTCGGGATGGAATGCGAAGTGTTCATGGGCAAACATGATACCGAAAGACAGGCACTCAATGTCTATAGGATGGAGCTTCTCGGAGCCAGGGTGCATGCCGTGACAACGGGTACACAGACATTGAAGGACGCAGTCAATGATGCCATGAGAGAATGGTCCTCCAGGGTAGAGGATACACATTATGTGCTGGGCAGCGTGATGGGACCGCATCCCTTTCCCACCATTGTCAGGGATTTCCAGTCCGTGATCAGCAGGGAAGCCAGAGAGCAGATCCTGAAGCTCGAAGGAAAGCTACCGGCGGCTGTGGTGGCCTGCGTTGGGGGCGGTTCCAATGCCATGGGAATGTTTTACAACTTCATTCCGGATGAAGGAGTGAGACTCATCGGCTGTGAGGCGGCCGGCAGAGGAATCGATACGCCGGAAACGGCAGCGACCATCGCTACCGGTAAGCTTGGGATCTTTCACGGGATGAAATCCTATTTTTGCCAGGATGAGCAGGGGCAGATCGCACCGGTGTATTCCATCTCGGCAGGACTTGATTATCCGGGAATCGGACCGGAACACGCCTATCTGTATGACAGCGGCAGAGCCGAATATGTGCCCGTGACGGATGATGAGGCTGTGGAGGCCTTTGAATATCTGGCCAAAACGGAGGGTATCATCTGTGCCATCGAAAGCGCCCATGCGCTGGCTTACGTGAAAAAGATCGCAGGCAGCATGAGCAGGGATCAGAGTATCATCGTATGTCTTTCCGGCAGGGGGGACAAAGACGTGGCAGCGATCGCCAGATACAAGGGGGTGGACCTTCATGAGTAAGATACAGACAGCGTTTGAAAAAGGAAAATGTTTTATTCCGTTTATCACGGCAGGCGATCCCTCGCTGGACAAGACCGTGGAATATGTACTGACCATGGCTCAGGCCGGAGCGGATATAATTGAGATCGGGATTCCTTTTTCGGATCCCACCGCAGAGGGCGCGGTGATCCAGGAGGCAAGCCTTCGGGCTTTGCAGGCCGGCTTTACCATGGAAGGGCTGTTTGAGGCCGTGGAAAGGATCCGCGAAAAAAGTAAGGTGCCGCTAATTTTTATGACCTATATCAATCCGGTGTTCCATTACGGGTATGATGCATTTTTTGAAAAATGTCAAAGCCTGTCTGTGGACGGCTTTATCTCTCCGGATGTTCCGTTTGAGGAAAAGGAAGAGATTGCAGGGATAGCCCAAAAATACGGTGTGGATGTAATCTCCATGGTTTCTCCCACCTCCAGAGAGAGAATACGCAGGATCGCAGAGGATGCCGAGGGCTTTGTCTATGTGGTTTCCTCCATGGGCGTAACCGGCGTCAGGAGCGAGTTTTCATCCAATCTGAAAGAGACGGTGACGCAGCTGAAGAAATATACCGAAGTGCCCTGCGCCATAGGATTCGGCATCAGCACCCCCGAGCAGGCGGCGCAAATGGCCGCTATCGCTGACGGAGCGATCGTGGGAAGTGCCATTGTCAGGATCGTGGCCGACAAGAAAGAACAGGCGGGCGAAGCCCTTGCGGACTACGTTTCCAAAATGAAAAATGCAGTGCGCGGTGCGTGAGTAAGGAAGCGCTCCTCAAAGCGGAAATATCCTGTTTCATCCTGTTTCTTTTTTCTTATATGTGATATAATCACCACAACGGCTTTATGACCCGCCCGCATGTGCCGCGAAAGTGCGGAATGCAGATGAAAAGGAGGTACGGTATGAACAAAGGCAAAAACAGGTCCTGGCGTATGGCAGCCCTGACAATGGCTGCGGCAGCGGCGTTATGTTTGTTTTTCTCCCAAAAGGCGCATGCCGGCGTGGTAGAACCCAGCGGTTATATCGGAGAGAGTTCGGAAAGACCGCATCTTGACAGGGTCAACATTCAGACGGAGCTTGATAAGACAGGAAAAGTCATCCTTGAAAAGGGAAAGACCTATTACCTGCGAAGCACTCTGCATGTGGGTGGTAATATGACCATTGAGGCCGAGGGCGCGACCATTATCTGCAAAGCCGGTGCTGTCAGAAACTTTGATTACGGCGGCAGCAACAAATTTTACGGAGAGATAAACGGACTTACCATTCACGGCGGAACCTGGAAATTTGTCAACAGCAAGGGCTATGACAAGAGTTCCTTTCAGTTCATTAACGGATCCAATATCAGGATGAGCGATATGGACATCCGCTGCACAGGGTATAACGGCCATGCCATTGAGCTCATCGCCTGCAAAAATGTGACGATAGACAACTGCAACATTCCGGCGCAGGGCAAACCCCAAACCAACAGCGTGGAGGAAATGATCCAGATGGATGTGGCTTCAAAAGCAACGTGTCCCACCATCTATCAGTATAAGCCGGAGCTGATCAGGGGCGGTACCTGCAAAAATGTGACCATCTCCAATTGCACCATCAAGGGAAACAGAGGGATCTGTGCCAACAAAACGCCGGAATTTTATAACAAATTTCATGACAATATCAAGATCCTGAACTGCAAAGTGACCGGTATGTCCACGGAGGCTGTCGTGTTGTACAATACCCGAACGGTGACGGTGAGGAACAATACGCTGATCTGCAAGTCCAAAAAAACCACCGTAAACAACAATTATCTGACAGGGCTTCATATCAGTGTATACGGCGGCGGCAAACTGAAGAATATCACCATAAAAAATAATAAGATCAAAGGCTATACACAGGCTGTTATGATCTATTCCGACAAAGGAACCAGATATAAAAAGACCACCATTACGGGGAATAAGCTCTATTCCAACAGCAAAAACGATACCATGCGGCTGTATGCGGTGGGGAAGGCATCCGTCAAGAAGAACAAAAATTACAAATTAAAATGAAAGAACGTTTTATGACGAACAGATCTCGGCATGGTTCGGAAGACTCCGGCTATGCCGGTCTTTCGTTATCACATTTTTTTCACACAAACAACAAAATTGTGTAACAAATGAGTTTTAAAGTAGCATCTGTAAGACCGAGGGAAGGAGGCCGCTTCCCGAGGAAAAAGAATATAAGAAGAAAAGAAGACAAGAAACAGGAGGCGTAAAAATGGACGAAAGATATGAAGAAGGCAGCGGGTATCCGGCAAATAACACCGCAGCGGACGCAGAAAATACAAATGACGGAATGAAGGCTCCGGCCCCCGAAGAATTATGGAGTCAGATCAAGGCGGATCGAGCGGCGCAGGAGCCGTCAGAAAATGAGAGCGTACAAGAGAAAAGGGCAGAGAGAACAGAGACAAGGGACGAAGCGGAAGATATCCCCATGGGACAGATGAATTTCAGTCCCCAGGGAGAAAGAATGGCAGCTCAGAAGGCTGAAAAGAGAAAAAAGAACGGCAAGCTCAAAAAGCCCATGGGCTCTTTTGCAAAAAGCGCACTGAACGGTCTGGCCTTCGGACTGTGTGCCGCGATCGTATTTGTTGCGGTGATGGTCATCGGCAACAAAACCTTTTTAAAGAAATCGGATGAGTCAGCAGAAGCATCGACCGAGGAGTCGGCAGATGAATTGGTGCTGCCTGATAAAGATGCGGACATCCATTCCACAGACAGTGATGACCGGGATCAATCCCAAAAGAAAGCGGATGCGGAAAAGGGAAATGAAAAGGATGTGCTGGGAACCGCTTCAAAGAGTGATACCGCCACGATCTCCGAGATCACCAAAAGCACCATGCCTTCTATCGTATCCATCACCGTCAAGGGTGTGGAGGAAGTCATGAGCATGTTCGGCATGCAGCAGTATGAGTCGGAAGGAGCCGGAAGCGGTATTGTGATCAGTGATAACGGTGATGAGTACTTTATCGCCACCAACAATCATGTGGTGTCCGGTGCACAGGAGGTTTCCGTCTGCTTTGATGATACCGAGGAGGCTGTGGTAGCCGCAGAAGTGCGCGGTACGGATGAGGCCAACGATCTGGCCATCGTTTCGGTGAAAAAGAGTGATATTGACAAGGATTTTCTGGAAAATATCAAGGTGATCAATATCGGTTCATCCGATGCCCTTCAGGTTGGTGATCAGGTGATCGCCATCGGAAATGCGCTGGGATACGGACAATCGGTTACGACAGGTATCGTATCGGCGCTGAACAGGGATGTGGAGATCGATAACATGTCTGCCAAACTGATCCAGACAGATGCGGCCATCAATCCCGGAAACAGCGGCGGAGCTCTTTTGAACATGAAGGGCGAGCTGGTGGGTATCAATTCGGCCAAGTTTGCATCCGAGACCATTGAGGGCATGGGGTATGCGATACCGGTAGATACAGCCAAGCCGATTCTTGACAAGCTGATGAACAGAGCAGGCAAGGAAGTGGTATCGGATGATGAAGCGGGATTTCTGGGCGTGACGGTACAGGATGTATCTAAAGAAGCAGCCGAAAACTATGGGATCCCCAGCGGAGCTTATATCGGAGGCGTTGAGGAAGGCGGCGCAGCAGCGAAGGCTGGTCTGGTCAAGGGCGATGTGATCCAGACGCTGGACGGCGTCGGGATCAGCGGTGCAGCGGATCTGAAGACACAGCTTTCATATTACAAACAGGGCGAGACCGTGGAGGTCGGTTACATGAGACAGGTAAACGGCGAATATGAGAGCCAGACCGTCAATGTAACGCTGGCAGCCAGCAGCGAGGCTCTGAAGCAGAGACAGCAGGAAAGAGAGAATAACAAATCTTCCAATGATGCCTCAGGTGACAACAGATACGGCAGCGAAGAAACCCCGCAGCTGCCCGACAGAGGCAGAGGAAATTCCGGCAGAGATTACGGGGAGTATGGTGACGACGGCTATGGAAATAGTGATCTGGAGGAATTTTTTGACAGATTCTTCGGTGAGGCGCAGGAATACGGCTATGGAGTTGAGCCGCAATCCAATAAAGGCATCTGACGGAATTTATCCTATCCCTTCTTATATTGCAGAGAGGTCGGCTTGTCCGGCCTCTTTGCTTCTGTATATTATAAAGGCGGACGCCACTTTTGACAAAGGAATTATAATGGGGTAAAATAGCTCTGTAGGTCTGCCGCTTGACGAGGATGTTGACGAGGAGGTAAAAATGTCCGGTAACAACGAAGTACAAAGACCGGACCGGGTCAGAAGACTGAAGAAAATGATCATTGCATTGATTTTTGTCCTTCTGATCGTGCCCCTTGGCTGCAGTATCACCATGCTGTTCAGGATCAGGGCCATGGATCGCCAGATCGCCGGAATGACAGAGGAAGTGCAGCAATTAAAAAGCAGGCTGGAGCAGGCAAACCGTGAGACGGCCGAAAAGGTTGCGGAGCCGGAGGCGGTCACTTCCGAAAAAGAGCCGGATAGCGCGGCAGGCAGCGCTTCTCGCGGGCAGAGCACTCAGCAGGAAAAAGATGCGGGTGCATCAGAGGAAGAAAAGAAAGGAACCTGCAAGGTTTATCTCACCTTTGACGACGGACCCAGCAGCAATACGGCGGCCATTCTGGATCTGCTGAAGAAATACAATGTCAAGGCCACCTTTTTTGTCACGGGCAAGGAAGGGGAAAACTACGAGGCGCTTTATAAGAGGATCGTGGAAGAAGGTCATACGCTGGGAATGCATTCCTACAGCCACAGATACAGGGATATCTATGCCTCCAGGGAGGCTTTTGCGACGGATCTGGAAAAGTTGCAGGACTATCTGTATGTGACCACGGGAGTCTGGTCCAGGTTTTACAGATTTCCTGGAGGCAGTTCCAATCAGGTGAGCAAGGTGCCCATGCAGGAGCTGGCCGATTATCTGAGCGAGCAGGACATCTATTATATGGACTGGAATATCGTCTCGGGAGATGCCGCCGGCGGCACGCATTCCGCCAAGGCGCTGTCGGACAGGGTGCTGAGATATATCGGGGCGGAGGAGACAGAAGTCGTACTGATGCATGATGCGGCGGAAAAGAGCACGACCGTGGATGCGCTTGCCATCATCTTGGAAAATATCACAAAAAGAGATGATGTTGAGATATTGCCCGTTTCCGAAGAGATGGATTTTGAAACGGTGCAGCATTTAAAAAATTAAACACTCTACAGAGGGTAAAGGAGATTTAAAAATGGGATTTTTTCAGGATTTGAAAGAGGATCTGTCCATCGCTGTGGATGAGCTTGCCTCAGAGGGCAAGAGCGCCGAGGGAGCAAAAGAGGGCGATGATGCCATGACGGATGAGGAGATAGCCAGACAGCTTGAGGCTATGACACAGGCTTCCGGAGAGATGGTGGCTGATGCCGGACAGAATGAAGCAGGAGAAAGCCATCAGGAGGCTGTAGCCACAGAGGCGACGGCAGAGCAGGAGGATGCATCGGATGTGATGCCTTCCAAGGATCTGGCGGATGCCCTTCAGGCGGCCGGCGTGGTCAGTCAGGAGAACGGCGCAGATGCCATCTCACCGGACGGCAAGGCGGCTCCCGTATTCGGAGAGCAGATGGAACTGAATCTGGTACAGAACCAGGATCCCATTGAGGCTGCTGCCAGCGAACTGGAAAATATTGCCAGTATCGTGAATAAAGAAAAGGCGCCCGATGAGGGCAATACCGAAGAAAAGCAGGTCACGGCACCGGAAGAGACGCTCGCGGGCGCTGCAGAGGAGAGTGCCGCAGATCAGGCAGAGCCTAGCGATGAAACATCGGTTGTAACGGAAGAAAATCTCGGCACCCAGGCTGTGGATGAGAATGCGGTGATCACCAAGTGCATGACGGTCAAAGGTGATATCCTCTCCAGGGGAAGCGTTGAGATCATCGGCAGTGTCGAGGGCAATGTCAGGGCTCTTGGCAAGCTGAATGTATCAGGAGTTCTCAAGGGGGATGCTTCCGCAGCGGAGGTATTTGCGGATGCTGCCCAGATCAGCGGTCAGATTCAGGCCGACGGTACGGCCAAGATCGGCAAGAACTCCGTCATCATCGGCAATATCTATGCCACCAGCGCCGTGATCGCAGGAGCGGTCAAGGGTGATATCGATGTGCATGGTCCCGTGATCCTGGATTCGTCGGCTATCGTGATGGGCAATATCAGGTCCAAATCCGTTCAGATCAATAACGGCGCTGCCATCGAGGGACTTTGCTCCCAGTGCTATGCGGACAGCACACCGAGCAGCTTCTTTGAAAGATTCTCTAAATAATCCGATAACCGGCTTAAAAGCGGAGCGAGTTTTGAACATACAGGAGAAGATCAATGGCAAAACGTATTTTACTGAAGCTCAGCGGTGAAGCGCTGGCAGGAGATAAAAAGACCGGCTTTGACGAAGCAACGGTCAGAGCGGTGGCAGAGCAGGTGGCCACTATCGTAAAGGACGGCATTCAGGTGGGAATCGTGATCGGCGGCGGCAACTTCTGGAGAGGCCGCACCAGCGAGAATATCGACAGATCCAGGGCGGATCAGATCGGAATGCTGGCGACGGTCATGAACTGTATCTACACTTCCGAGATCTTTCGTTCGGCGGGTCTTGAGACAGAGATCTTTACACCCTTTGCGGTGGGCGCTTTTACAAGGCTCTTTTCCAAGGATGATGCCCTTGCGGCCATGAATGAGGGCAAGGTGGCATTCTTTGCGGGAGGAACGGGACATCCTTATTTTTCAACCGATACCGGCGTGGTTCTCAGGGCAATCGAGGTGGAGGCGGATATGATCCTGCTGGCCAAGGCGATCGACGGAGTTTATGATTCCGATCCTGCCATCAATCCGGATGCCATAAAATATGATAAGATAACCATCGATGACGTGATCGCACAGAATCTGCAGGTGATGGATATGACGGCTTCCATTCTGGCAAGAGACAATCATATGCCGATGATGGTGTTCGGCCTGGGCGAGGAAAACAGTATTGTTCGGGCTGCGGCAGGTGAAAATTTCGGAACCGAAGTGATCGTATAGAAATCAAAAATGTTTGCATATGTTAACTATTTTTATGGGAGGGCAGGATAATGAATGAAAGAGTAAAGGCATACGATGACAAGATGATCAAAGCCATTGAGTTTCTGAAGGCGGAATATGCATCGATCAGGGCGGGACGTGCGAATCCGCATGTTCTTGACAAGATCAAGGTGGACTATTACGGAACGCCGACCCCTTTGCAGCAGGTGGGCAATATTACGGTTCCGGAGCCCAGAATGCTGCAGATCGCTCCCTGGGAAAAGACGCTGATCAAGGAGATCGAAAAGGCGATCATGTCTTCGGATGTGGGGATCACACCCTCCAATGACGGCGCGGTGATCAGACTGGTATTTCCGGAGCTGACCGAGGAAAGGCGTAAGGATCTGGTCAAGGATGTAAAGAAAAAGGGCGAGGAAGGCAAGGTGGCCATCCGCAATATCAGAAGGGATGGAAATGACGCTTTCAAAAAGCTGTCCAAGGAGGATGTATCGGAGGATGAGATCAAGGATCTGCAGGAAGAACTGCAGAAGCTGACTGACAAATACAGCAAGGAGATCGACAAGCTGATCGATGAGAAATCCAAGGAAATCCTGACAGTATAAAAAGAATGCACAAAAAGAGGGAGAAGGGTTTCCTTCTCTTTCTTGTATGAAGGGAAACAGGTTATGGAAGAAAAAAAGGTGCCCCGCCATGTGGCCATCATTCTGGATGGCAACGGACGCTGGGCCAGAAGTAAGGGGCTGCCGAGAAATGCCGGCCATGTCGCAGGTGCCAAAAATGTGGAGAACATCTGTCGGGCGGCATATGACCTGGGGATCCGATATCTGACGGTATATGCCTTTTCCACGGAGAACTGGACGAGACCCGAAGAGGAAGTGGATGCTTTAATGAGTCTGCTTCGGGACTATATGAAGAACTGCCTTGGTATGGCCAAAAAGAATAATATGAGATGCCGGGTGATCGGAGACAGGACCCGTCTGGATGCGGATCTGCAGGAGCGGATCAAGAAGCTGGAGGAGGCTTCGGCCGGTTACGACGGGCTGACCTTTGTGATCGCCCTGAACTATGGCGGACAGGATGAGATCGTCAGAAGTGTAAGAAAGATGCTCGTGGATGCCGCACAGGGGAGACTGACGCCCGATGAACTGACGACGGAGCGGTTTGCGGAATATCTGGACACAGCGGGAATACCGGAGCCGGATCTGATGATCCGCACCAGCGGGGAGCAGAGGATCTCGAACTTCCTGACCTGGCAGCTTGCCTATACGGAGCTGTATTTTACACCCGTTCCGTGGCCTGCTTTTGACAGGGCGGAGCTGGAAAAAGCCATCGAAGACTACAGCAGAAGAGATCGCCGTTATGGCGGTCTTGAGCAGCAGTAGAGCCGGGGCAAAACATTACAAACCTCTGAGAGGATGACAGAATGAGCAAGGAAAAGAAACTCAGCAGCTTCACGGAGCGGCTTTTGAGCGGCATCGTGCTGCTGGTGGTTTTGATCGGTGTGATCGTATTAAACGGGATCTGGCTTCAGATCTTTACCTTTTTTATTTCCGTAGTCGGTTTTGCGGAGCTGATCAAAGCCTGCGGTGTGAGAAACGAAAAAGAAAAAGTATCTTTGCCGGAGGTCGTGGGGTATCTGGGCACTATCGGATTTGATCTGCTTTTGTTTTTCGGTGGCAGCGAACATTTCGCGGCGTACTCTCCGGCAGTCATCATATTGACGATCATGGGGATGCTGCTTTGCTATGTCCTGACTTTTCCCAGGTATAATGCGGGACAGATCATGGCATCTTCATTTGCCTTTTTTTATGCTCCCGTGCTGCTGTCGTACATCTATCAGACCAGGAATCTGCCGGACGGTAAATATGTTGTCTGGCTGATCTTTTGTGCCTCCTGGGCCTGCGACACCTGCGCCTATGTGGTGGGGATGCTGATCGGCAAACACAAGATGGCACCCGTGCTCAGTCCCAAAAAGAGCGTGGAAGGCGGCATTGGCGGTGTTGTTGGAGCCGCTCTGGCAGGTTTTTTGTATGCATTGGCGCTGGCAAAGTGTGGCGTTTTGCCAAAAGGGGGCAGGGAGCTTGTTGTTTTTGCCCTGATCTCGGCCGCAGGAGCTGTGCTGAGTCAGGCAGGTGATCTGGCGGCTTCCGGTATCAAGCGCAATTACGGGATCAAGGACTATGGCACGCTGATCCCGGGACACGGCGGTATCATGGACCGTTTTGATTCGGTGATCGTTACCGCGCCGCTGATCTATTATCTTGCCACACTCTTTTTGTTGTGACGGCTTTGTGTCTTTCGCTACAGTTCCCAAGTGCAGTCACTTTAGAAAGGATCGTATATGCAGAAAAAAATAGTGCTCCTGGGGTCGACCGGTTCCATCGGAACGCAGACGGCGGATGTGGTCAGAGCCTATCCGGAGCAGTTTTCCATTCTGGCTCTGGCAGCCGGAAAGAATGTAGAAAAGATAGAGCAGCAGATCCGCTTTTTTCATCCGTCTTATGCCGTGATGTATGACGAAGGGGCAGCCGCAGAGCTCAGGACCAGGGTTGCCGATCTGCCGGTCAAGGTGCTTGCCGGTATGGAGGGTCTGTGCGAGATCGCTTCGCTGCCTGAGGCAGATGTGGTACTGACCGCAGTGGTCGGCATGATCGGGATCCGCCCCACCATCGCGGCGATACAGGCAGGCAAGGACATAGCGCTGGCCAATAAAGAGACACTGGTGACGGCGGGGCATATCATCATGCCTCTGGCAGCCGAAAAGGGCGTATCCCTGCTTCCCGTGGATTCCGAGCACAGCGCTATCTTTCAGTCCCTTCAGGGTAATCCCCATAAGAGGATGAAACGGATCTATCTGACTGCATCGGGGGGACCTTTCAGAGGCTGGAGCAGGGAGCAGATGAAGGATATCAAACCGGAGGATGCACTCAAACATCCCAATTGGAATATGGGTAAAAAGATCACCATTGACTCTGCAACCATGGTCAATAAGGGACTGGAAGTCATGGAGGCAGGGTGGCTTTTTGATGCCGCTCCCGAGCAGATCACCGTGGTGGTGCATCCCCAGAGCATTGTCCATTCAATGGTGGAATATGAAGACGGCGCAGTGATAGCCCAGATGGGTGTCCCGGATATGAAGCTGCCGATTCAGTATGCCCTGACTTATCCTGACAGATTCCCGATGCAGGGAAATGAGCTGGATTTCTTTGCACTTTCGCAGCTAACATTTGAAAAACCGGATCCGGAGGTGTTCACGGGTCTGAAACTGGCATTTCGGGCCTTTCGGACAGGAGGCTCCATGCCGACAGTATACAATGCGGCCAACGAGCGGGCTGTGGCCTTGTTTCTGGATGGCAGGATCGGTTTTCTCCGGATTCCGGAGCTCATCGAAAGAGCGATGGAGGAGCATCAGGTGATAG
>CAJOOZ010000014.1 GCA_905236705.1 uncultured Lachnospiraceae bacterium
GTGGTTGAAAAAATAGGAGCCAGCTCATGCTGCGCAGGAGCAACCTCATTATGCTCCGTCTTGGCCAGGATGCCGAGTTTCCAGAGCTCATCGTTCAGATCCTCCATAAACGCCGTAACCCTGGGTTTGATGACACCGAAATAATGATCGTCCAGCTCCTGTCCCTTCGGCGGCATGGCACCGAACAGTGTTCTGCCGGTATAGATCAGATCGGGTCTCTTATCAAACATCTCCTTATCGATCAGGAAATACTCCTGCTCCGGTCCCACACTGGTGCGGACATATTTTACTTCTTTGCCGAAGAGTTTCAGAATCCTCTTTGCCTGTACGTTAAGTGCCTGCATGGAGCGCAGAAGCGGCGTCTTTTTATCCAGCGCATCCCCACCATAGGAACAGAAGGCCGTGGGGATACACAGGGTATGATCCTTGATGAAAGCATAGGAGGTAGGGTCCCATGCCGTATAACCTCTGGCCTCAAAGGTAGCTCTGAGTCCGCCTGAAGGGAAGGAAGATGCATCCGGCTCGCCCTTGATCAGCTCCTTGCCGGAGAACTCCATGATCACGCCGCCGGCGGGAGAAGGACTGATGAAGCTGTCATGCTTCTCTGCGGTGACACCCGTAAGAGGCTGGAACCAATGCGTAAAATGAGTGGCGCCTCTTTCTATCGCCCAGCTTTTCATCTCCTTGGCAACCGCATCTGCCACACTGTCATCCAGGCGGGCATTTTCATCGATGGTCTTTTTCAGGGACTGATATACCTCCGCCGAAAGACGACTTCTCATGACACGGTCATCAAATACCATGCTGCCAAACAGATTCGGTACAGTTTCTTTTCTCATTCTCATTTCCTCCTTTTTTTGATTGACTTAGAGTGACTTGTTTTCTTAAAATCTTTATTCTCCGCTTGCTCCATAGTTGGACAACACTCTGGCGGAAGGATCGTTGACGCGGCATCCCTCCCATTCCTGATTGGGCATCCAGAAATCCACTACCATCTGTGATTGTCCCGGATAGTATTTTTCAAAAATATCCCGATACAGCAGGGACTCCTTGGTAAAAGGTCTGGCATGATCATATTTCAGGATTCCTTTTTCAAATTCTTCATCCGTATATGTCCGCTCTGCCAGCTCGGTCAGATCATCCTTCAGCGAATGACCCACCGCATCGGAAAAGGCCGCCTTTTCCCGCCACAATATGTTCTCGGGTATGATACCGTCCTTTTCAAAGGCATGCCGCAAAAGGTATTTTCCTTTCTGATAGCGGTTCATCTTTTTCTCGGGATCGATGGCCATGCAATAGCTCACAAAATCAAGATCTCCGAAGGGAACTCTTGCCTCCAGCGAGTTGACGCTGATACAGCGGTCTGCCCTGAGTACATCATACATATGAAGCTCTCTGATCCTCTTTTGAGACTCGGACTGGAACGCCTCGGCATCCGGCGCAAAGTCTGTATATTTGTATCCGAAGATCTCGTCCGATATCTCGCCTGTCAGAATGACTCTTCTGTCCGACTGTTCGTGGATCGCTTTGCATACCAGATACATTCCCATGGATGCGCGGATCGTCGTGATATCATATGTTGCCAGAATCCGAATCACGTTCTCAAGCGCATCCGTGACATCCTCGGCACTGATGATCACCTCGTGGTGGTCGGAATGGATATAATCCGCAACCTCTCTGGCATATTTCAGATCGATGGCATCCACATCCATACCGATCGCCCATGTCTGCAGCGGTTTGTCCATCATACCTGCGGCAATCCCGCATACCAGCGAGGAATCCAGCCCGCCGGATAAGAGAAATCCGATGGGAGCGTCTGCATCAAGCCTCTTTTTCACTCCTTCGATCAGCCTGTCGTGAATCTGACCGCAGACGGTTTCCACATCATCCATGCAATACTGCTCTACCGCTGCCGGATCGTTGTAGCAGGTAAACACGCCGTCCTGCCAGAAGTGTCCCGGCGGAAAGGGCTTTATTTCATCCGTCATCCCCATCAGGTTCCCCGGTTCCGATGCAAAACAAAAGCTGCCGTCTTTTAAAACTCCGTAATACAGCGGGCGAATACCGATAGGATCCCTGGCCGCAAGAAAGCTGCCTGTTTTGGCATCGTAGAGGATCATGGCAAATTCCGCATCCAGCTGACTGAACATTTCGGTTCCGTACTCGCGATACAGAGCCGGCAGGATCTCGCAATCCGATCCGCTGATAAATGAATATCCCTTCTCCTCAAGCGCCTGTTTCTGTCTGCGGAATCCATATAACTCGCCGTTGCAGACCACCAGGGTATCTGCTCCCTCCGGCATTTCGGCAAATCCATTCTCATCCGTCACAAAAGGCTCTCTGCGTTTGTCGGAAAAGGCAAAGGGCTGCATACCCTCAGGACTCAGGCCCATGATCGAAAGCCGGTTGAAGCCCAGATACCCTCCTTTTGTTCTGACAATTCCCAATGCGTCGGGGCCGCGTGAATGGGTTTTTTCCAGCGCTGCCTTCACTTCATCCGAAGACACATCCGCCGAACATACTCCCAATATGGAGCACATGAAAAACGCCTCCTTTCTGCATCGTCACCCCTGTTTTTGGCAACGAAAAAGACGCCTTGGGTATCCCAAAGCGCCTTTGCTTAAAAATCAATTCTTTTATTTTCCGAAAGTTAGTGTACTACTCAGTCATCAAAATGTCAACAAAAATTTTTTCTCACTCTCCGGCCCTGATTCTCTCAACCATCTGCGCCAGTGCTTCTGCGCTGTTAAAATGCTCCGGTATCAATTCTGCCGGTGAGACGACGATATCAAAAGCATCCTCCAGCTCCGTGACCAGAGAAAGGATGGCAAACGAATCCAGGACATTGTCATCCACAAGGCTCTCACTCTCCCGATAGTTTTCTCCGGGAATGATTTCCTCCAGGATCTCATAAATCTGTTCCAAAATTTCTTCCATGTTATTTTACCTCCTTTATTTGACTGCCGTCATTGATGCCGTCCGTCAGCATCCTGCGGCGCAGCAAAACTACTTTCTCCTCATCCTCCAAAAGTACAGCCGGCAGATCCCGACTCAGAAACAGAGCCATACTCTCCGTCAGCGCGTAAGCGCCTGCTAACTCAAACCGTAATACATCCCCGATGGAAAGCTCCGGCAGGCTGATCTTTCTGGCCAGCACATCATTTGAAGAACACAGAGAGCCTGCCAGCAGATACTCCTGCTGCGGCGCCGTTTTAGCGTCTGCCATCAGTCTCTCTCCCGTTTTATCATATACCTTTACGGGAGGGATCTTCATCCCTGCCATGCTGCCGAAATAACTGAGCTGATGGAGCCCTCCGTCCAGAATGCAATAGCGGTTTTTTTCAGTCTTCTTCAGATCCGCCACGCCCGTCAGATAATCTCCTGCCCAGGCAGCGATAAAACGGCCGTATTCAAAGGTGACTAGGTCATAGTATTGCCCGATGCCGCTTGCTTCCGCCGCCCCGGCCAGCATCTTAAGCGCTTCTTCTCTGGCCCTTTCTCTTTTTGGGGCACTGTCGATGCCGGCATAATAATCCACCAAAAGACCCGGTCCGTACTCAAGCCACAGCTTGCTGCGATTCTCATTTGCCGCCTTTCGGCCAATCTCTGCCAGCAGCGCCAGCTCTTTTTCGATCCTCTTTTCCTGTTTCTGCGTCCCTGCGTAGTAATGCAGCCCCGACAGCTTCAGCCTTTGGGACTGATAGGCCCTGCCGCACAATTCCCAAAGCTGCGTCTCATCCACACCGAACTGGTTGCCCGAAGACAGCCTGATGCAGACCTGTATGCTCACATCACGCTCTGCCGCCGCCTCCTCAAGGAGACTGAGCTGACGGGCGGATTCCACCGTAAATGCGGCCGCCGCTCCTGCGGTGTCAAGCACTCTCAAAAGATCCTCTCTTGTCTTGTTGACCCCGGAGATCAGCAACTTTGCAGGGGACACACCTGCTCTGAGACAGATCTCATACTCCCCCGGGGAACAAACCTCGATCCTGTCTGTGATACCCGACAAAAGTGGTGTCAGGATCGGGGCTGCCTTCATTGCAAAACAGACTCCCTTATCCGGCAATATGCGTCTGATCTGATCCACCACAGCGGTCAGCTCTTTTTTCCGATACAGATAAAAAGGTGTTGGATACTCTTTTATGATCTCTGACAGTTTCATTTTTTCCTCACAGGGCCTTTGCCCTTATACGCATCACAACAACTGCTTTAATCCCATCCTGTCCACTTTGCCGTTTTTGGTCAGCGGCAGTTCTTCCATAAAACGGAAAACCCCAGGGATCATATACTCCGGCAGCTTCTTTTTCAGCTCCGATACGATTCCCGCTTTGTCCTCACGTCCGGCATAAAAAGCCACCAGGCGGTATTTTTTTTCATCAACGATGCAGCAGGCCTGATCCACCTGCTCCAGTGCATTCATGGCACGCTCGATCTCCTCCGGCTCGATCCTGTGACCGTTGTGTTTGATCTGAAAATCCCTGCGTCCGCGGAAGTACAAAAGTCCATCCCTGTAGCAGGCAAGATCTCCTGTCCTGTAATATCTTCCCGTGCTGCCGTCCGGAAGTATCCCGCTGACAAAGGCCGCTTTTGTTGCCGCCTCGTTGTGATAATATCCCAGCGCCAGACAATTGCCTGCCACGCAGAGTTCACCGGTATGATCCTGATCAGTAGGCAGGATCAGCCTTTGCTCCTCGTCCAGCAGAAAAACCTCTTTCTTCGGATAAGCCGTCCCGATGGGAATCTTTTCCCCCGCCCCGGGTATCCTGTCGA
Source organism: uncultured Lachnospiraceae bacterium (assembly GCA_905236705.1). GTDB lineage: Bacteria > Bacillota > Clostridia > Lachnospirales > Lachnospiraceae > RGIG7926. The sequence continues at coordinate 4,771 of CAJOOZ010000014.1, forward strand.
TCCTGTAGTAAGTACAGTTACAGGTGATCTCGGTGGGCCCGTAGAGATTGATAAACTGCGCATCGGGGTACTGTCTCATCCAGTCGGCCAGATGCGAAGCCGGCATCTCCTCGCCGCTGTAGAGCACCTTGTTGATGGCAGGCGGCACCTTGTACATGAACTCATGCAGGCGGTTCAGCAGCACCAGCGCCGACACGGCCCAGATCAGGGTGGTCACTCTGTATGTCTCCAGCATATCCATGACCCGGTTTGGGAACCTGAAATACGCCGTCGGAATGATGACCAGTGTGGCTCCCGTCCTGACGGCACTGAAAATATCCTTGACGGACACATCAAAATCAAAGGGCGCCTGATTGCCGATCACGTCCCTTTCGGTAATATCAAACAGCTTTGTAAAATCATCGATAAACTCGATCACGGAAGCATGTCCCACCAGCACGCCCTTGGGCACCCCCGTGGAGCCAGAGGTAAAATTGCAATACAGAGGCGCGGCCGGCTCCTGTCTGTTCCTGATTTCCAAAAGTCTGTCGTCTGCCGCAGCTTCTCCCCCCGGCCATTTTTCCGCCTGTGCCAGCAGATCTTCCATTTCCAAGATCCTGCCGTCATATCCCATCTGCCGCAGCCTTATGGCATCCTCTTTTCCTGCGATCAAAATAGCCGGAGCGAGGACGGACAACTGCTTAGCGATCCGATCCTCTGGAAAATCCGGATCTACCAGGGAATAAAAACCGCCGGCATACACGATCCCGAAGAACAGATCCAGCGTATCGATGCTTTTCTTCATCATCACAGCCACGGCATCCCCCGGACGGATACAGCCTGCAAGTACGCACCCCACCCTTTGGGATGTCAAAAGCAGCTCCCCGTAGGTCTGCTCTCCGGTCTCATCTATCACCGCAGTCTTTTCCGGCATTTCAGCTGCCGTCTGTTCCAGATATTCCAGTACGTTCTTCATCTCACTCCCCCACAGGTTTCACTCGTTCTCATTCAGATATCCGGCCAGATATTCCGTGATCTTTTCAGACCCCTTCAGATTGACATGATCCCCGCCGTCCAGCATATCCGTTTCATAATCGATCCCGATCTCTTCCGTCAAAAGGTTCAGATCCAGGTACGCAAGAGAACGCTTTTTGGCATAATCTGCCAGAGCATTGTGTTTTTCCATGGAAAAATGCAATGGCGCAGGTGCGCTGACCATCACCAGCCGTATCCCCTTCTCTTTGCAATACTTCACGATCCTGTCCATGAGCCATTCAGAGGTGATGCAGATCGGCGAGAGCTGATCGGTGGGATGCATATATTCCCCGCCCGTATAAGGAACCTCCTCCGTTCTGAGACTGAATCCTCTCTCATGCGCCGGCACCTGAGGCATTTTTCCGCCTGTCATCGGTTTCCAGATGCCGTGAAAACGCAGCACCGGAAAAACCCGGTAAGCAGCCGTATCAAAGCTCTCCGTCAGGTCCCGTCGGATATTGCTCTCATCTGCCAGCATGTCCGCTTCCAGAAGCACAAGCGTAAGCTTCTGTTTTTCCGAAAGTGTCTGCAGCGCCTCATACGCCTCACTCAGCGTCTGTCCCGACTGTCCTATGATATAGACGTTTCTCCCTGTTTTTTCTCCCAGCGACGAAGGATCTGCCAGTACCAGCGCCTCACTGTCTCCCAGGATCGCCGTGTCAATGGTATTTTCCGGCTCGCCCAGCGCGCTGATCACATAGATGTCGCGTTCATTGACCGCCTGTGAAAGCCCACGCTCCATTGGATCAAAGACCCCGGACAAGACTGCCATAAGTCCTGCCACGCACAACACGAAGGCGGCGATCTCTATCCATTTTTTCCCTTCCCTAGAAACCTGCATAGATCAGATCCACCTCCTGATATCCCGGACCGTACAATCCGAATATGAGGATCACACACACCAGAACAAGCGCCAGCGTCCACCTGAAAGCAAGCGGCATCCGCAGAATCTCCCCTGTCACATTCCGGCCCCTTTCCCGCATCAGATTGACAACCAGCACCACCAAAAGACCGGCCAGTACGATCGCCCAGTCCCTGCCGTCTATCCCCAGACTGCCATCCGCAATAGGCAAAAGGGCGCTGCTTTTGGTAAACAGACTGCCCAGCATGGTAAATCCTGCCTGCAGTGACGGTGCCTCAAACAGCAGTTCTCCGATCAATATGATGATCCAGGTTTTGAGCATCCTGACCGCAGCAACGGCTCTGCTCTCTTTTTGCAGATGCAGCCGCCCCAGCATCGCGTCTCCCACAGGTTCCAGACACAGCTCCGCCAGGATCACGACAAAATAATAGATCCCGTAAAAGACGTATGTCCATTTCGGGCCGTGCCAGAGTCCGTTGCACAACCAGACAGGCAGCAGCGCCATAGCCGAAAGCACCATATTGGAGGTATGGGCGCTGACCTTTTTTTTGGAGAATTTCCTCCACTTACGTGCCATGGATGACATGGAAACAGGATAAAAAATATAGGTCTTGAACCAGACGCCCAGTGAGATATGCCAGCGGCGCCAGAACTCCGAAGCATTTTTGGCAAGAAAGGGCTGTTTAAAGTTTTCCGGCAGTTCAATGCCAAAGATCGATGCGATTCCGCAGACCATATCCATACAGCCGGAAAAATCCATGTACTCCATCACGGTGAACAGCACCGCTGCCAGTACCACGCCAAAACCGGACGCAAGCCTTTGTTCATCAAACAGATATGCCACTGCGGGCGCGATCCTGTCTGCGATCACCAGCTTTTTCATAACGCCCCATCCCAGTCTGAGATAGCCTGCCATGACCCCCTCCGCCGTGATAGAGGCGCCGCCGAAAAGACTCTCTTTCATTTGTGAGTAGGGAGCGATGGGGCCTTCCATCACCGTGGGAAAGAACAAAAGATAACACAAAAGTCTGGCGGGATTCTTCTGGGCGCCTGTTTTTTTCCAATAGACATCCGCCAGATAGCCAATGGCCTGCATGGTATAAAAAGAAATCCCCAGCGGCAGCAGGTAGTTTCGCGGCGCAAAAAAACCCTTTTCCTCCAGATGGAAAAGCGCCCTTATGTTGTCAAAAAAGAAGTCTGTATATTTGACATGCAGCAAAACAAAAAGAAGGGCGCAAATACCGCAGGTCAATACGATCCTGCCGGCTTTTTTATTCTTTTTCCCCTGCAGATATTCAAGCAGCAGTCCTGTCAGATATGCGATACCGCAGGCTGCCACGGGATAGACGATCCGCCGCAGACTGAAGGTGGAATAAAAGATGATATTCGCAATCAGCAATACGCCCCAACGCTTGGTACGGGGCGTAAGCTGATACATGATCATGATGATCGGCAAAAACGCGATGCCGAATACAAGCTTATAATAAACCATTCGTTCAGATACCTTACCTGTCGGGGCAAGAGGTCATTTCATCACATCCAGGAAATATCTCATGTTCTCTGTCAGATTCCCATTAAACACCGCCGAACCGGAAACCAGCACATCAGCGCCTGCATCCATGATATGCTTCACATTTTCCTTGTTTACGCCGCCGTCGATCTCCAGCGTCACAGGCAGCCTGCGTCTGTCGATCTCCCTGCGCAGCATAATGATCTTGTCGGTACATTCCTCGATATACTGCTGTCCGCCAAAGCCTGCATTGACAGTCATCACCAGGACTCTGTCCACTTGTTCCAGATATGGATCAATATCAGACAGCGGTGTCCCCGGGTTTAGGGAAATGCCTGCCTCCACTCCCAGAGAGCGGATCTTGTCCAGGGTGTCGCTGACGCAGTCGCAGGCCTCTACATGAATCGTAATGCTGTCGGAACCCGACCTGGCAAACTCCTCCACATACCGCTCGGGATCGGTGATCATCAGATGCACGTCAAAGAACATCTCCGTCTTTTTCCTGATAGATCTGATAATGGGAAAACCAAAAGAAATCGACGGCACAAAAACACCGTCCATTACATCGATATGCAGTACCTTCGTTCCTGCCTGCTCCAGTTCGCTGATCTGCTGTCCGAGCTGTGCGAAATCCGCTGACAGGATAGATGGGGCTAATGTGGTCATGAATCATCCTCCGCTAGAATCTTTTTCTGTTCCTGCATTCCCCATACATTCTCACATAGCTTTCATAACGAACCCGTGAGATCTCTCCCACTGCCACCTTCTCTTTTACCCTGCAATCAGGTTCTGCTATATGACTGCATCCCGCAAATCTGCATTCTTCCTGCCACCTGCCGATCTCCCGAAAGCCTTTTGCGATATCTTCCTTTTCAAACTCATCGATCCCCAATGACGTAAAACCCGGAGTATCGCAGATATAACCGCCCTCTGTCAGAGGGATCAGTTCACTGTGTCTGGTCGTATGCCTTCCCCGCCTTGTCTTTTCACTGATACGTGATGTCTCCATCCGTACATTTGCCTGCAGCAGATTGATCAGCGAAGACTTACCAACGCCGCTGGGTCCGGCAACGGTAGTGCATTTTCCCTTCAGCCGCTTTCTGAGTCTGTCCGTGCCGCTGCCGTCCGCAGCCGAGCAGAACACAAGCTCATAGCCCGTCGTCTCATAAATATCCCTGATCTGCCGCTCCAGGCTGCCGCTTTGATCCATATCGAGCTTGTTAAAAGCAATGATCACAGGCAGATTGCTCAGCTCCATTCTGAGCAGAAAAGTATCCAGCAAACCGAAATTGGGCTCGGGACTTGTCAGCGCAAAAATGATCAGAGCCTGATCCACATTGGCTACTGCCGGTCTGAGGAGCTCACTCTTTCTCGGCAGGATCTTAGTGATATTCCCTACCGGCAACGCATCCGGATCCGGATCGCTTTCCTCTACCGGTGTCATCAGACAAATATCTCCCACCAGAGGTTTGGTCCCTTCTTTTCGGAAAAGGCCCTTGGCTCTGCACTCGTACAGCTCTCCGTCATCGGTGCTCACATAATAAAAGCCGCCAATTCCCCGAATGATCCTACCCTCAAGCATATCACCCATACAGACCTATTCCTCTGCAAACTGTACGGTGACAGGATCGCTGGATACATCTACCTCCACCTGCTCCACGGTCTGTTCACCGGTATCGGGATTGAGTACCGTCTGGGTATCCTGCCTCTTGTAATTATAGGTGACACTTCCCGTAGCTGCCGTAAAGCCCGTCTCATTGACGGAGCAGGGGAAGCTGGTGGTGCTGAAGGATTTGGTTGTTCCGTTGGCATCCGTAATGGTTATCGTCACATTGCCGCCGGTATATCCCGTAGGCGCATTCAGCGTCGTGACATATTTGTAGGTATGCTTCTTGGGACCGACGGACAGCTGAATCCCGATGCTGCTTCCCTTATTCACCTGTGAACCGGGATCATTGCTCTGGGAAACCACGCAACCGGAAGTAACCGTATCGGAATTTACCTCGGAAACGGTGCCTGCCTTCAGACCGGCAGCCGACAGTTTTTCCTTGGCAGCCGACTCGGTCATGCCCCTCAGATCCGGCACGCTCACTTTTTCTTCTTTAGCGCCGGCTGATACCACCAGCTTCACCGTAGCTCCCTTGGCCAGCTTTTCGCCGGCGGTCGGAGACTGGGAGATTACCTTTCCCTTTTCCACCGAATCGGAATTTTCGGTACTGACCTCTGCCACCAGTTCCAGATCCTGAATGGCTTTTTTGGCATCTTCCTCGGTCTTGCCTTTGACATCGATCACCTCGATATCCGCTTCTTCCTTGGGTGCCCCTGTTGAAACCACCAGGTTGATCGTGGTATTTTTGGCAACGGTAGCCCCCTCCGTGATATCCTGACTGATGACAATACCTTTCTCATACTGATCGGATTCCTGCTCTGTAGTCCTGGTTCCCAGTTCAATGGATGCCAGTTCCGCCTTGGCGGTGTCCAGATCCTTGCCAACCACATTGATCATCACGACGGAACCGTCCCTCAGGCTCTCCCCTTCTTCGCTTACCAGCGTATCGTCTTCGATCTCGGAGGCATCTTCACTTTCTTCCTGTGTTTCCTCATTGCCGGACTTGTTTCCGATGAGTCCTGTCATGCTGGCCGGGATCAAAAGTGCCACGATACCGATGACTACCGCGGCCACAATGGCCAGAATGGTGGTCACTTTTTCCATCCGGTCCTCATCTTCTTCATCATATTCGTCATTCTTGCGACGGTTTGTTTTCTGCTGTTCCTTCTTGCGCTTTTCCGCTCTCTGACGAGCCGCCTCCATCTGTCTGCGTCGATCGGCCTCCCGTTGTCTGCGCTTCCGGTAGGCATCCTCCTCTTCCTCTTCGTACTCCTCCGGCTCGTACTCTTCCGATTCGTATTCCTCTTCCTGCTCGTATTCTTCTTCCTGTTCGTACTCTTCATACTGCTCGTACTCTTCAGGCTCTTCTTCGACCTCTTCCTCCTGTTCCCATCCGGCTTCTTCGGGATACTCCTCTGCGCCTTCTTCCTGCTCCCACTCAGCCTCTTCGGAGCCTTCAGGCTCAAGAGCTTTGCCCAGATAGATATTGCCTGTCTGGCGTTTGATCTCTTCAAGATCCTCCTCGGATATGGTCCTGGTGGCACCGCCCGTGTCAGCCTCAATGATCTTGACAAAATTCTCATTGGGGGTAATCAGAGATTTTTTCAGATCCACGATCAGTTCACTGACGGACTGATATCTGCGATCCGGACTTTTCTGGGTACATTTAAAGATGATCTGTTCCACACAGACAGGAATCTCCGATACAAACTCACGGGGAGACGGCATCTCCTCCTGAATGTGTTTGATGGCGATGGCCACCGTAGTCTCGCCGTCAAAAGGAACGCGTCCGGTGAGCATCTCATACATGGTACAGCCCATGGAATAAATATCGCTTCTCTCATCGGAAAAACCGCCTCTGGCCTGTTCCGGTGAAGTATAATGCACGGAACCCATCACATTGGAGGTAATGGTATTGGATGTGGCCGCCTTGGCAATACCGAAGTCCGCGATTTTGACCTTGCCCTCTTTGGAGATCATGATATTCTGGGGCTTGATATCTCTGTGAATGATATGATTATTGTGTGCGGCTTCAATTCCCATGGAAACCTGGATCGCAATACTGATGGCTTCCTTGACGGACAGACGGGCCTTTTTCTCGATATAATTCTTGAGCGTGATCCCCTCCACAAGCTCCATTACGATATAATGGGTATCACCCTCTTCGCCTACATCATAGACATTCACGATATTCGGGTGAGTCAGTCTGGCAGCCGCCTGTGCCTCAACACGGAATTTCGATACAAAATTCGTGTTTTCGGAAAACTCGGACTTCAGAACCTTGATCGCCACATACCGGTTCAGCTTGCTGTCTTTTGCCTTGTAAACATCAGACATTCCTCCGGTTCCGATCTTTTCCAATACTTCATATCGATCGCCGATCACCATTCCAATAGTTATCATTTAGTCACCTCATCTGAATAAGGGCGCACCAAAACAACGCCGATATTATCCTTACCGCCGTTTTCATTCGCCGCGTCTATCAGCGCGTGCGCCGTTTCTACCAATGTTTTGTCCCCCGGGAACCGATTCAGGATCTGCAGGATCTGCTGATCGTCCACCATATTGGTCAGACCGTCGCTGCACATCAGAATCTTGTCCGTGGGATTGAGTTCCACGGTGAAAAAGTCCACATCCACCGTATCCATCGCGCCGATCGCCCGGGTAATGATGTTTTTATCCGGGTGAAGCCTGGCCTCCTCTCGCTCAAGTCCTCCCAGTCTGATCATCTCCTCTACCAGAGAATGGTCTCTGGTGATCTGTCTGATCTCCTGGGAATTGGCGACATAAAGCCTGGAGTCGCCGACATTGGCCACCTGCAGATACCGTCCGATGACTGTAGCCACCACCACCGTAGTGCCCATACCTGTCAGATTCGGATCCTCCGAAGCACGCTGCCGGATCTCCTTATTGGCCGTCTGAATTGCCTTTTTAATAATAATAGAGGGATTTTTTTCGAAAGAAGATTTGATCTCCCTTTCAATCGTCTCCACTGTATAGCGGGAAGCATAGTCTCCTGCCTTGTGTCCGCCCATACCGTCTGCAACGATAAAGAGATTGGGCATATTCCCCACCGGATTGGATGAGCAATATACATAATCCTGATTCAGTTGTCGTCTTCGCCCTATATCTGTGGCGGAAAATGACCTAAGCAAAGGGGCATCCTCCCACAAAAACTTCGTTGATTCAAGCTCCGCCTGCGTATCAGTCACAGCTGTTGATGCGCAGCGGCACTTTAAATATATCCATACAGAGCAGTATTTTATCATAAGAATTGAAAAAGGACAAGTAAGTGCGCTCACAAATTTGCAGGATTTGGATAAGCTGTTATCAATTATGTTGCTGTAAACAACATTAGCTGAGGCTGTTCGTTGATAAAAGCGTCGGAACGGACAGATTTTCTATTGCAAAATCTTTGGTCAGATGATAGGATACCATTATGCGACGATCAAGTCAGGTCAGGCTTCGTGTTGTTTTAAACAACATTCGATCATTGTACTGTCTAACAAATGAGTTGAATCGCAGGAAAGGAATACTACGCTTCATGAAAAAATTATCAAAATCCCTTTTAGCCGAAACAGTAATAAACAAAAGAAAAGCTCTCGGGCTTACGCAGCTCCAATTATCCGAAAAAACGGGAATTAACCGTTCCCTGTTATCAAGATTGGAGCAGAAAGACTATTGCCCCCTGATTCCTCAGCTTGAAGCTCTCGGAGAGGCATTGGGATTTGAGATCGAGGATGTTTTCATCAATACGGACGCCAAAAAGCTTGATGCTCCCTCCCCGCTTAATATTGCTGTTGCAGGCACCGGATATGTCGGTCTTTCCATTGCCACACTTCTTGCGCAGCATAATCACGTGACTGCCGTTGACATCATTCCTGAAAAGGTGGAAATGATCAATCACCGTAAATCCCCTATTCAGGATGATTATATTGAAAAATATCTTGCTGCGAAAGAATTGGACCTGACCGCTACTCTTGACGGCGAGGCCGCATACAGGGATGCCGATTATGTTGTGATCGCCGCTCCGACAAACTATGACAGCAAGAAAAACTACTTTGATACCTCTGCGGTTGAAGCAGTGATCGAACTGGTGCTGAAGGTTAACCCAAACGCCATCATGGTTATCAAATCTACAATTCCCGTTGGATATACACAATCCGTAAGAAAAAAATATCATACAGATAATATCATTTTCAGTCCTGAATTTTTAAGAGAGTCAAAGGCGTTATATGATAACCTGTATCCGAGCAGGATCATCGTTTCGACAGATGAAAGTGACGAAAAAATCCTAAAGGCTTCCCATGATTTTGCAGCACTCCTGCAGCAAGCCGCTCTGAAAGAGGATATCCCAACATTATTTATGGGATTTACGGAAGCAGAAGCGGTAAAGCTTTTTGCAAACACGTACCTTGCGCTTCGGGTTTCTTACTTTAACGAATTGGATACGTATGCCGAAATGAAGGGGCTGAATACAGAAGCTATCATTCAGGGCGTCTGTCTCGACCCCAGAATCGGTACTCATTACAACAATCCGAGCTTTGGATATGGCGGTTATTGCCTGCCAAAGGATACAAGGCAGTTATTGGCCAACTATAACGACGTGCCTCAGAATATGATGAGTGCCATCGTGGAAAGTAACAGAACAAGAAAAGATTTTATTGCCGACAGAGTACTCGAACTGGCCGGTGCTTACGAGGCAAACAGTCAGTGGGATGCCTCAAAGGAAAAAGAGGTAATCGTTGGTGTATACAGACTGACCATGAAATCCAACTCAGACAATTTCCGTCAGTCCTCCATCCAGGGCGTCATGAAGAGAATCAAGGCCAAAGGCGCCAGGATCGTCATCTATGAACCAACATTAAAAAACGGTGAAACATTCTTCGGCTCGGAAGTAATAAATGATCTGAACGAATTTAAAAGGATTTCCCAATCTATCATCGCAAACAGATATGATTCCTGTCTTGAAGATGTAAAAGATAAAGTATATACACGCGATATCTTTAAACGTGATTAACGGAGGAAACCGGAATGAGCAAAACAAAAACAGAACTCAGAAATAAAACCGTATTGGTGACCGGTTCAGCCGGTTTTATCGGCAGCAATCTCGTATTGGAACTATTAAAAACACAGTCTCCTCTTACGCTCATCGGCATTGATAATATGAACGATTATTACGATGTGGCTATCAAAGAATGGAGATTATCCGAAATCAATCAATGCGCGGCCATGCATCCGGAAAGCACTTATACTTTTATAAAAGGCGACATCTCCGACAAAGCTACGATCGATAATCTCTTTCACACCTACAAGCCTGCTGTTGTTGTTAATCTCGCTGCACAGGCAGGTGTACGTTACAGTATTACAAATCCCGATGCTTATATCCAAAGTAATCTGATCGGTTTCTACAATATCCTCGAGGCCTGCAGGCACAGCTATGACAACGGCGAAACCGGTGTCAAGCATCTTGTTTACGCTTCTTCATCTTCTGTCTATGGAACCAATAAAAAGGTACCCTACAGCACTGATGATAAAGTGGATAATCCCGTGTCCCTCTACGCAGCCACCAAGAAAAGCAACGAATTAATGGCTCACGCTTACAGCAAGTTATATAACGTCCCTTCTACCGGACTTCGTTTTTTTACCGTATACGGACCGGCGGGCAGACCGGATATGGCTTACTTCGGATTTACAAACAAGTTATTAAAAGGGGAAACCATTCAGATTTTCAATTACGGAAACTGCAAAAGAGATTTTACATATATTGATGATATAGTGGAGGGCGTTAAACGTGTTATGCAGGCTGCACCGGAAAAGAAAAACGGCGAAGACGGTCTGCCTATACCGCCATACGCCGTATATAACATCGGAAACAGCAGTCCCGAAAACCTGTTGGATTTTGTTACCATTCTGCAGGAAGAATTAGTAAATGCAGGCGTTCTTCCCAGGGACTATGATTTTGAATCGCATAAAGAATTAGTGGCCATGCAGCCGGGTGATGTACCGGTTACATATGCAGATACAACAGAGCTTGAAAAAGATTTCGGTTTCAAGCCAAAAACAACCCTGAGGGAAGGTCTGCGTGTTTTTGCAGAGTGGTATCATGA
>CAJOOZ010000015.1 GCA_905236705.1 uncultured Lachnospiraceae bacterium
GAAGCTATAAAGATGCTTTATAGCCAAATTGTGCTTGTAAAAGGAATGCCTTTCCAATCAAAGCTTCCAGAGATAAATCACTTTTCTCAGTCATTCACGGTCATGTCCTCAAAGGCCTTCTGCGGCATCCAGACGGAGACGCTGCCGCCGTTGCAGTAAAAAGTGCCCCAGCCGTCCTCTTCGATGGTGATGGGATCGGTGCATTCCCCCATCGCATCATAAAACTGCTGCCCGGCAAAGGCCGTGCCCATCTCCATCCTTTTGCCGCCGCCCTCGCCGTTGGAAAGAACAACCGCCAGACCGGAACCGGATCTTTTTTTCTCCCCTCTTCTGACCCAGCCGATGAGATTGGGATGATCAAAATAGTCCACCTGCTCGCCATAGGCGTATTTGGCACGGATCTTGATGAGCTTGCCCAGATTTGGAACCATCGGTCTGTCCCTGCCGGGATTACCATAATAGTCCGAGTAGAAAATGCACGGCGTTCCGGCTTTTCGCAGCAGGATCAGCGCATAGGAAATGGGTTTGAACCAGTCCTCGATAAAGGACTGAAGACTCTGTCCGTACTGGGTGTCATGATTGTCCACAAAAGTGACCGCATACTCCGGCAACCGTGAAACCAGGCATCCGTCAAAAATAGTACGCATATCAAAGCCCCGACCCGTGATCGAAGCATTATGAAATTTGTAATGCAGAGTCACATCAAAGACGGACATGACATTTTCCACCGTATCGAGGTAATAGCACAGTCTTCCCAGATCATCGCTCCAGTATTCTCCCACGGCGGGAAGAGCCAGCCCCGTCTCCTTGCGTACCCGCTTTAGCAGGTCTCTGTAAAAAGTGAACTTGATATGCTTGACGGCATCCAGCCGCAGTCCGTCAATCTGCGTCTTTTCGATGTACCAGCTCAGCCATTTGTAGATCTCCTCCACAACCTCAGGATTATCCATATCCACATCACAGCCCATCAGGTAATCAAAGTTCCCGTTTTCCGTATCCGTCAACTGGGACCACTTTTTGCCGGAAAAACAATAGAGCTTTCCCTGCTCTCTGGTATTCTCATCCCAGTCCGTCCCTGTAAAGCAGGTATGATCCCACTGAAACTTGCTGTATCTGCCGCCCCTTCCGGGAAAAGTGAAGCGGCTCCATGCACGGATCTGCCGATCACCCCCCGTAACCTCATTCCTGTTATCGCCAGCTACCGTATAGGCCAGGACATCCTCGCATTCATCCGCTCCTGTCCTGTGATTCAGCACGATATCGGCATACACTTTGATATCGTTGGCATGGAATGCCTCAATGGCCCGCAGATACTCCTTCATGGTTCCATATTTGGTACGAACCGTTCCCTTCTGGTCAAACTCGCCCAGATCATAGGTATCGTAAACGCCATATCCCACATCATTCTGACTGGCACCCTTATAGGCAGGCGGAAGCCAGACATCCGTGATTCCCAGTGCCGACAGATTGGGCGCCTTGGCCGCACATCGTTTCCACCATAATCCGTCATTTGTCAGATACCACTCAAAATACTGCATCATGGTACGGTTTTTCTGATCCTTCATACTCTCTGTCTTTCCTTTCGTGCACTTTCTTCTGTCTTACCCGGCTGCCTCATGTATCATATGGCCTTCTTCTGTCATGCAGGGCCAACTCATGTATGATATGGTTTTCTTCTGTCATTTCGGCTTGCCTCACGTAGGATATGGCTTTCTTCTGTCATGCCGGACCACCTCATTTATGATAGGGTTCCCCCCTGCTAATGCGAAAGCTGCGGTAGATCTGCTCCAGCAGGATCACTCGCATCAGCTGATGCGGAAAGGTCATCTGAGAAAAGCTCAGCCTCTCATCCGCCCTTTGCAGAATGCTCTCATGCAGCCCCAGCGATCCGCCGATCACAAATTGCAAATGCCCCCTTCCGCTGACAGCCAGCTTCTCTATATGCTGCGCCAGTTCCTCGGAGGAGCGCATCTTCCCATTGATAGCCAGTGCGATCACATAGGCATCTTCCGCAATAAATCCGGCAAGTCTGGCGCCTTCCTTTTCCAGTATCAGCTCTTTCTCGCGATCAGAGGGATTCTCCGGCGTTTTCTCATCTGCCGCCTCCCGGATCGTCAGCGTGCAATAACGGGAAAGGCGTTTGGAATACTCCGAAACGCCTTCTCTCATAAATGCTTCTTTTATCCTGCCAACTGCCAAAATATCAATCTTCATAAAGCTCCGTATAATGGTCGTCTGCCAGCTTATCCAGCAGTGCTTCTTCCAGCTCCGGGAATTGCTGACGCAAACTCTTCCGGATCACTTCCATCCTCGGAAAATATGCCTGTTCCCCTGTCAGCTCCCCAAGCTCGCTACCCTCAGGCAGATGCTCCCCGGCTTCACGCTCCAGCCGTTCTCTGTCCAAAGCCTCTGCCAGATATGCCTTCACCGCCGAAATGGTCTCATCCTCGGCATCAGCCAACGCGAGCTGCTTTTTGTAGGATTTCAGGGATGAGATCCCCATTACGATAAATACTGCAAACAGGACACCCATCACCGAGCAGACCAGATATTTGCCGGAGCCTGCCAGCCTGATGGGCAGCATATCCAGAAACAGCAGTATGAGTACGACGATACCCACAGCTCCCACCAGGATCAGTGCCACAGATGAGGATTTATAATCCTCCGCCTTCTGACGCTTTGATTCATAGCCTGCCGCCGGAATATCCTCCTGCTGTTCATCACCTGCGGCCGAATAAGCAAACTCAGCCGGCCTACCTGCGGCCGCATCTTGGGCATCATCGGTTTCGTTCCGCCCATCCGTCTCACCGGACTCATATTCCGTGTCAAATCCGTTCTCTTCCAGCTCCTGCCTGCGGGCTCTGTCCTGCAAAAATGCCTGCAGCATTTCCTTAACCTGCTCCTTCTGACCGGGCAGAACCTTCAGCTCAAAGACCTCTTCTGTTTCGTCATATGTCACAGATGCTTCACCGATACCATTCAGTTTTAAAAAGGTGGCCATCTGCTCCAGATCTTCTTCCTCGCCGAATATCACCGGAACCGGTATGCTCTCCAGACTTTCCACCAGGTCCACATCGCAGTCCGGACAATGGGTAAAGCCTTCGCGGTATTCATTCTTACATTTGGGACACCACATGACATCTGTTCCTCTCTATCATGTATTATAGCGATCGCAAAATGATCATCACCTGGACAAAAATTCATCTATTCCCTTTGCACCCGCTTTGCCTGCGCCCATGGCCAGGATCACGGTAGCGGCTCCCGTCACGGCATCACCGCCTGCATATACACCTTCTTTGGTGGTCTTGCCGTTTTCTTCATCTGCCACGATGCACTTCCAGCGATTCACCTCCAGCCCTTCGGTTGTGGATGAGATCAGCGGATTGGGACTGGTTCCCAGACTCATGATCACGGCATCCGCGTCAATGACAAATTCAGAACCCTCTACCGCAACGGGGCGTCTTCTTCCGGACTCATCCGGCTCGCCCAGCTCCATACGGATGCACTTAACGCCCTTGACCCAGCCGTTTTCATCCTGCAGGATCTCCACGGGATTGGTCAGAAGGTCAAAAATAATGCCCTCTTCTTTGGCATGATGCACTTCTTCCACTCTCGCCGGCAGTTCTTCCTCGGAACGCCTGTACACGATATGTGTCTCGGCTCCCAGACGCAGTGCAGTTCTGGCGGCATCCATCGCAACATTACCGCCGCCTACGATCACGGCCTTTTTGGCCCGCATGATGGGGGTCGGGCTGTTTTCGTCAAAGGCCTTCATGAGATTGCTCCTGGTCAGGTATTCATTGGCGGAAAATACACCGTTGGCCTGTTCGCCGGGTATGCCCATAAACTTGGGAAGTCCTGCGCCGGAACCGATAAAGACGGCTGAAAAGCCTTCTTTTTCCATAAGCTCGTCAATGGTAGTAGACTTGCCAATGACCACGTTGGTCTCTATCCTGACACCCAGGCTCTTGACATTCTCGATCTCTTTTGCAACGACTCTCTCCTTGGGGAGACGAAATTCCGGAATGCCGTAAACAAGGACACCGCCTGCCTCATGCAGTGCCTCAAATATGGTCACATCATAGCCCAGCTTGGCCAGATCGCCGGCGCAGGTCAGTCCCGCAGGGCCGGAGCCGATCACCGCTACTTTTTTGCCCTTTTTCTCTGTCGCAGCATTGGGCTTTATGCCATTGGCACAGGCCCAGTCAGCCACAAAGCGTTCCAGCTTGCCGATGGATACCGGCTCGCCTTTGATACCGCGGATGCATTTGCCCTCACACTGGCTCTCCTGCGGACACACACGGCCGCAGACTGCCGGCAGGGCGCTGGACTGGGAGATGATCTCATAAGCCCCTGCAAAATTCTCCTCTTTCACCTCATGGATAAAAGCAGGGATATCGATGGATACAGGGCATCCCTTGACACACATTGCATTTTTACAATTCAGGCATCTGCCCGCCTCTGCTATTGCCTCTTCTTCATTATATCCCAGGCAGACTTCTTCAAAATTGGTCGCCCGCACCTTTGCGTCCTGCTCTCTGACAGGAACTTTTTTCATTACGTCTGTTTCCATTCTTTTTTCCTCTCTTCCTGATCAGTCGCAGTTGCCACAGCCGCCGTGATGCGTGTCTCCCTCCTGCTGTGCAAGCAGGGCTCTTCCCTCGGCGGTCTTATAAATGGTCATCCTCTTCATAGCCTGGTCAAAATCCACCTTGTGTCCGTCAAACTCCGGACCGTCAACGCAGGCAAACTTCACTTCGTCATCCACGGTCAGACGGCAGGCGCCGCACATACCGGTACCATCCACCATGATCGGGTTCATTGAAACAATGGTGGGTATATCCAGTTCTTTTGTCGTAAGGCAGACAAATTTCATCATGATCATGGGGCCGATGGCTACGCATACATCATAGCTTTTCCCTTCTTTTTCCACCAGATCCTTCAGGGTATTGGTCACCATACCGCTGCGTCCGTAGGAGCCGTCATCCGTAGTAGGATATACCTCCCCGGCCACTTTTTTCATCTCCTCTTCGAGGATCAGAAGCTCCTTGGTCTTGGCACCGATGATGACATCCGCTTTCACTCCCTGCTCAGAGAGCCATTTTACCTGCGGATAGACCGGAGCCGTTCCGAGACCGCCTGCCACAAAGATGATCTTTTTGGATCTCAGGCTCTCCGGATCCTCACTGCAGAATTCCGAGGGCTGTCCCAAAGGTCCCACAAAATCATGGAACGAATCTCCTTCCCAGAGACTCTTCATCGTGTTGGTTCCCGCTCCGATGCACTGGATCACAATGGTCACCGTGCCTTTCTCGCGATCATAATCACAGATCGTCAGCGGAATACGTTCCCCGTTGGCATCCGTGCGCACGATCACAAACTGTCCCGGCAGACAGGATGCGGCAACACGGGGGGCTTCGACATCAAAATACACGATGCTTTCAGCCAGTTGCTTGGCTTTCACAATTTTGTACATTCCTGATTCCTCCTCATTTTTTTGACTCTTTTGAGCAATGTCTTTTATAAAGCTCCGAGTGTAAACTCACCGGAGACATTTTCGGTAACCGAGTAGCTCTGTCCCGTTGTGGAATTGACCGCGTACAGATTGCCTGTTTTCTGAACGCTGCCGTCATCCGCTTCAAAGCTTTCTTCCAGAAGATAAAAATACCCTTCATCCTGCATGAGTACGGAAGTGACCTCATAGGAGCGCCGTCCTCCGCCGCCGGCGATGGAACCCTGGTTATCCACTACGGCGCCGCTGGAAACAAGTGCCTGCATCAGCAGATTCCCCGCCTGTTCTTCGGAAATCCCCAGCGCCATGCTCAGCTGGTAACTCACTGAAACCGCTTCCCCCACATTGCCGTCCTCATCCACCAGTGCAAATTTGTACTGGCTGTTTCCAAGGGGCAGAGGAATGGGCTTTATATAGCTGCGGCTCTCCAGTCCGGGGTCACTGCCGTCCGTCGTATAATAGATCTGATACTCCTCGGAGGGACTGGTGACCTTGATGATCTGCGGCTGGTCATAGCTGCCCGACGCAAGGTTTACTTCCGGCATCAGCACATCGTTTTCCCTGACTTCTATGGAATACTGGGCGCTGCTCTCCTCGCTGATAATGCCGTAGCTGTTCTGATAGATGGTGCGTATTTTAACCTTGCCGTCATCGATCAGGATCGGCATGCTGTAGACGGAGCTCTCCACTGTGGGCGCACTGCCGTCAACAGTATAATAAATGGTGCCGGAGCCGGAGGCAAGCAGTTTGACACTGACCGCCTCGATATAGGTACCGCCCTCTACGGAAAACTCCGGCGGATTGGCGATATATTCGGAATATCTGTCTATGATGGTAGCATCGGGACAGTTTTCGAGTACCTCTGCGATCTTCTGATACTGTCCGCTGTCTTCATACAACGGAATCAGCATGGTATAAGCATCCGTAAAGGCGGGGTCCGTGATCACCAGTCCCTCCAATACGATCTTCTGCTCCTCAACGCGCCCCAGGCCGGCATAGGCCTTGGCCACAAGGATCTTGGCAGCGGAAGAATTGTCCGCCAGTTCGGAAGCCTTACGCGCGGCAGCAAGCATCTGCTCATAGTTGCCCTGATTTTCATATTCGGCCGCCTGTTCCAGCTGCGACTCATAGGTGCCTGCTTCATCACGGCGCATCAAAAAGGTTGCGCCGGCAGCGATCAGCACCGCCAGTATGGCAACGGCTCCCAGCAGTAAAAGCGGGATTCTGACGCTTCCTCTCCGGATATCTGCCTCGTCGGCGCCCACGGCTTCGGGCTCTTCTGTCTCCTCGCCGCGTTTTACTTCCGGCTCCGGTGCGGGCTCCTTACCTGATTTTTCTTGGGAGTCCGGTGGCTGATCCTCTCTCGCTTCAGGCTGCGGCTTTTCCTCTATATTCAGTTGTTCCTTTATCATTTTATGCCTGACCAGATCCTGCGGTACGATCTCCTGCGTATTGGCCAGATCCACCGCGATGTTGGATATGGTCTCATCGATACTCTCATTGATCTCCGCTTCATAATCCGGAACTAACTGCCGCTCTTTTCCGCAATGTTCACAAAACAGCGCCTCTTCAGGCATCGGATTACCACAGTGTGGACACTTCATTGCATCTCCACCTTTTTATCTCCGGATGGTCTGTCAGTGTACACCTTCCGCGCAGTTCTTCATCAACATCGCAATAGTCATGGGGCCCACGCCGCCCGGCACGGGGGTAATGGCGCTCACCACATCTTTTACATCTTCAAAATCCACATCACCGCAAAGCTTTTTGCCCTCAAGTCTGTGAATCCCCACATCGATCACAACAGCTCCTTCCCTGACGTAGCTGCGGTCGATCATTTTGGGTTTGCCCACAGCCGCAATGAGGATATCCGCCTGCTTGCAGACCTCTTTCAAATTCTCTGTTCGGGAATGGCAGATGGTCACTGTGGCATTTTCCCTGAGCATCAGAAGTGCCATGGGCTTGCCCACGATATTGCTCCTGCCGACCACAACGCACCTTTTGCCTGCGATCTCGATCCCGCTGCGTTTTAAAAGTTCTATGACGCCGGCCGGCGTACAGGGCAGAAATCCCTTTTCTCCGATGGAAAGCCTGCCCACGGATACGGGATGAAAACCGTCCACATCCTTTTCCGGCGAGATGGCATTGATCACCGCCTTTTCTTCGATCTGTGCGGGCAAAGGAAGCTGAACCAGAATACCGTTTATATCCTCTCTGTTGTTCAGCTTGTCGATCAGCGCAAGCAGCTCCTCCTGAGATGTGCTCTCATCAAGTTCATAGCTCTCGGAACGGATTCCCGTATATTCACATGCTTTCTTTTTATTGCCCACATAAACCGTGGAGGCGGGATCATTTCCCACCAGTATCACTGCCAGCGTTCTCTCTTTTCCTTCGCTTTTCAGTGCAGCTACTTTTTCTTTTACTTCATCCTTGATCTGCTGTGAGATCGCCTTACCGTCTATCAGTTTCATTTTTATCTCCCCCCTAAGTGTCAAGACTCGCTTGCAAAGCTTTACCCCGACTGAATTAAAACAGCCCTGTGATCCTGCCGTTATCCTCTACATCGATATGGTAGGCGGCCGGATCTTTGGACAGCCCCGGCATCGTCATCACATCTCCCGTCAGTGCCACCACAAAACCGGCTCCCGCGGATACGTATACCTCCCGCACCGTTATCGTAAATCCCTTGGGTCTTCCCAGAAGCCCCGGATCATCCGAGAGGGAATACTGGGTTTTGGCCATACATACGGGCAGATGCGAAAAGCCCAGCTCTTCCAAGCGTTTTACCTGCTTTTCGGCAGCCTTTGTGAGCACCAGCTCTCCCGCGCCGTAGATCTTTTCGGACACCGTTTTCATTTTTTCCGTCAGAGACATCTCATCGGGATAAAGCGGATGGAAAGAGGCAGGCTCACCCAGTGCCTCAAGCACCTGCCCGGCCAGCTGTTCTCCGCCCTTGGAGCCCTTTTCCCAGACCTCGGAAACGGCGAATCTGCATCCCTTTTTCTCACAGAAATCCCTGACATACTCCGTCTCGGCCTGTGTGTCTGTGGAAAATGCATTGAGGGTGACCACTACCGGCACGCCGTAAAGCTGCATATTCTCAATATGTTTCTCCAGATTGACTATGCCTTTTTCAAGCGCAGCCATGTTTTCGGCGGACAGTTCATTTTTGCCCGCACCGCCATTATATTTCAAAGCGCGGATTGTTGCAACAATAACTATTGCATCCGGTGAAAGTCCCGACAGTCTGCACTTGATATCCAAAAACTTCTCGCCGCCCAGATCCGAGCCGAAGCCTCCCTCCGTCACGACATAATCACCCAGCCCCAGCGCCGCCTTGGTCGCTCTGACGGAATTGCAGCCGTGGGCGATATTGGCAAAGGGACCTCCGTGCACAAGCGCAGGCGTGTGTTCCAGTGTCTGGATCAGATTCGGACGGATCGCATCCCGAAGCAGCGCCGCCATGGAGCCCACAGCCTTCAGGTCTTTGGCCGTAACGGGATTCTGATCCATATCATAGGCGACGATGATGCGTCCGAGGCGTTCTTTCAGATCCTTCATATCCTCTGCCAGACACAGGATCGCCATGATCTCGGATGCCACAGTGATGATGAAATGATCCTCTCTCACAAAGCCGTTGGTTCTGCCGCCCATTCCCACTACGATGTTTCGAAGTGCCCTGTCATTCATATCCATGCATCTTTTCCAGACGATGTTTCTCGGATCGATCCGAAGCTCGTTTCCCTGCTGAATATGATTGTCTATGATGGCGGCAAGCAGATTGTTGGCGCTGGTCACTGCATGAAAATCTCCCGTAAAATGAAGGTTCAGCTCCTCCATCGGTACCACCTGGGCATATCCGCCGCCTGCAGCACCGCCCTTGATCCCAAAGCAGGGTCCCAGAGACGGCTCCCTTATTGCGATCAGAGCATTTTTTCCAAGGCTTTTCAGACTGTCTCCCAGTCCTACCGTAACCGTGGTCTTGCCTTCTCCCGCCGGAGTGGGATTGATGGCAGTCACCAGGATCAGTTTCCCTTTCTTTTCCTTTTCCAGTCTTTTCAGACAATCTTCCGAAAGCTTGGCCTTGTATCTGCCGTAGTTTTCCAGATCATCCGCATCCAGTCCCAGACCTTGTGCGACCTCATCCACCGGCAGCATGGTCGCTTCCTGTGCGATCTCGATATCTGTCTTCATAACAAAATCCACTCCTTGTCATTCACATCAGATTTCTTCAAGCAGTTGTTCAAACTCTGCCAGGGTCATCAGTACTTTTCTCGGTTTCGTTCCTTCTTCTTCACCCACTACGCCGTAATCCGTAAGTTGGTCCATGATCCTTGCCGCACGGTTGAAACCGATCTTGAACACCCTCTGCAGCATGCCGATGGAAGCCTTCTCTTTTTCGATGATAAATCTGCCCGCATCCTCAAAGTAGGCATCCCGTTCTTCAAACCCTTTGTTCTCACTTCCGCCATTGCCGGACTGCATCTGATCCACGGCCTTTAGGACTTCATTTTCACCGTCATTCTCTTCCATGCCGCTGTGTTCTTTCAGAAATCCCACTACGTCCGCCACTTCCTTGTCCGATACAAAGGCGCCCTGCACCCTGACAGGCTTGGGATAGCCCTGTGGATAAAAGAGCATATCACCCTTGCCCAGCAGCTTTTCCGCGCCCACCATATCCAGTATCGTCCTGGAATCCACGCCTGAGGATACCGCAAAAGCGATACGGCTGGGCATATTGGCCTTGATCAGACCCGTGATGACATCCACCGACGGTCTCTGGGTGGCAATGACCAGATGGATACCGGCAGCTCTCGCCAGCTGTGCGAGACGGCAGATGGAATCCTCCACCTCTCCGGGGGCTACCATCATCAGATCCGCCAGCTCATCTACGATGATGACAATCTGCGGCAGCTTCTCCACGGGCTGACCCTGATTGTCATTCTCCGTTTCCATCTTCCTGTTATAACCCTTCAGATCCCTGACTCCCGCATCCTCAAACTTTTTGTAGCGGTCCATCATCTCATTCACGCCCCACTGCAGTGCGGCGGCGGCTTTTTTCGGGTCCGTGACCACCGGCAGGAGCAGATGGGGGATTCCGTTGTAGACACTCAGCTCTACCACCTTGGGGTCTACCATGATCAGCTTGACATCCGCAGGAGTGGCTTTATACAAAATGCTCATGATCAGGGTGTTGATGCACACGGATTTACCGGATCCCGTGGAACCGGCGATAAGTACGTGTGGCATCTTGGCGATATCCGCCGTCACTACCTTGCCGCCAATGTCCTTGCCCACAGCAAAGGACAGATTGGACTGGGACTTTGTAAACTCCTGTGACTCGATCAGCTCCCGCAGGGAAACCATGGTATTTTCTTTATTCGGCACCTCGATACCGACGGCGCTTTTGCCGGGAATCGGGGCTTCGATACGGATATCCGTTGCTGCCAGTGCCAGTTTCAGATCATCTGTCAGAGATACGATCTTGGAAACCTTCACTCCCGGTTCCGGCTGCAGTTCATATCTGGTCACCGCAGGTCCGCGGCTTATATCCGTCACGGTTGCATTGACCTTGAAAGTGGAAAGAGTCTGCTGCAGCATCAAGGCCGTTTCCTGCAGTTCTTCTCTCTCGGAAACGCCCCCCGCCGCATTTTTCGCCTTCATCAGGAGATTAACCGGAGGTTTTTTGTATGGTTTCGGCGGTTTTTGAGGTTTTGCCGTGCTCTCAACTCTGTCAGGCGCCGCCACCTCTCTGCCGTTTTTGGTCAGCTCCGGTGCCGCATCTTCCTTTGCAGCCTCCGGCTCCTCTTCGCCGCCCCGGATCATTTCGTCCGCAGCGCCCTCCAGTGCGGCAGAAATCTGCATCATATCGGGATCCTCTGGATAAACATCCGCCTGCGCATCCCTTAGCTCAATCCTGTGTTTTCTGCGCTTGACAGTTTTTTCTTCTTCCTCTTCTTCCTCAGGGAACATTCTGACCATATCACTGCCTAGTTCCTCATCCTGCTGTTCGTCACGGCTTGGAACAGCATCCTCCGACAGACCCGTGATCCGGATATTCTGTGTCACCTCTTCAAGGGTGACTTCTTTCATCTGACTGGCCTCCTCAGGCTCGATTCTCTCACGCCTGGTATGCCCTTTGCCGGTGGCAGGCTGCTCCTTGGCGGACTGCTTTTTTGCAGGCTGCTTTCCGTCATCCGCAGTCAGATCCGTATCAAGGGTCACGCCGCTGCGCTTTTGATCCATGCGGCGTTGTTCCCGCTCTTCTTCCCTCTGCTTCTGCAGCTCCTGCCTGGCGGCGCGTCTTTTTTCGCGCTGCTGGTAGAGCTCCTCATTCCGCTCCCTGCGGTATTCCATATCCTCCTGAACATTGTCATAGATCCTGCGGGAACTGTTTGCGATCAGGCCGATCAGGGATTTCTCCGTCATCACCACAATGCAGACCACCAGCAGGATCAAAAGAAGGAGCACCGTGCCCACGACACCCACGCCTTTTGCCAGAAGCTGCGCAAGAGAGCCGCCCACCAGACCGCCGCTGAGAGTATTCTCTTTGCCATAGGCATAATATTCTCCCGCTTTGCTCCCGATGTTGTCCAGTCCGGCTATCACAGCCAGAAAAGCGTCCACCGTCAGAAACAGGACAACTGCGCAGATCTCTTTGAGCAGTGCGCTTTTTCTGCCGATGTTGACGACGATAAACACCGCTCCCAGAAACAGGATCAGCGGAAACAGGTATGCAAGCATACCGAAAAGACCGAACATCACGCCACTGACTGCGTCTCCGGCCTTACCGATCAGATGAAAATTACATAAAAAAAACAAAATGGTAAGGGCCAGCCCGATCCACAGAGCCGCCTCATCCCTTACCTCAGCACTCAGCCTCTCATCCGCTGCATTTTTCCTGCGGCGGGAGGTCTGTTTCTTTCTCTGTGTGGTTGACTTTTTGCGTTGCTGCGCCATCGTTTTCTGCGCTCTCCTTTGATCTTTGATGTCAGATATCGTAATAATTTTTGTCGATATGTTCTATATCGTAATGCATTTTATTTTCAGGCACTTCATAATCATAATCCACGCCGTCCCGCCTGGTATGGGGCGTCGGTCCCGGCAGAGGATTTTTGATCATCCTATTCTCGCCACGGTCCTGCTCGTTCTCTTTCATTTCTCCTCCTCATCCCCCAGGTAAGTCTCCACCTGGTATCTCGGTCTGTGCTTGACCTCCAGATAGATCTTGCCGATATACTGTCCCACCAGCCCGATGGCAAAGATCTGCAGGCCGCCCAGAAACCAGACTGACAGGATCAGAGATGTCCATCCCTGCACCACGTGGCCTGTCCCGAAGGAGACCAGTGCATAAATCCCTGCGATCACGGCAACTGCCACGATGAGCATGCCCAGGGTTGTCACATAATTGATGGGTCTGACGGAAAAAGAGGTAATCCCGTTCCATGCCAGAGACAGCATTTTATTCAGGGGATATTTGGAGCTTCCCGCCACCCGCTCTTTTCTCTCATAATAAACACAGTCCGTCTGATAACCGAGCATCGGCACGATGCCTCTGATATAAAGATTACTCTCCTGATACTGCGAAAAACTCTCCACGGCACGTCTGCTCATCAGGCGGAAATCGGCATGATTATAGATCGTTTTCACTCCCATCGCCGCCATGGTTTTATAAAAAAGCTGCGCCGTCGTCCTTTTGAACAGCGAATCCTTTTTGCGATCGTTCCTCACACCGTATACAATGTCGCAGCCCGCGTCAAACTTGTCGATCATCTCTTCCATGACGCCTGTATCATCCTGTAGATCAGCATCAATGGAGATCACCACATCCGCATTCTTGGCGGCAGAGATCATGCCTGCCGTCAGTGCAAACTGATGCCCCACATTTCCCGCAAGCTTCAGTCCCTGCACATGGGCAAACTCCTCATGCTGACTGCTGATAATATGCCATGTTGCATCTTTGCTGCCGTCATCCACATACAGGATATAGGAATCTTCCGCGATCTTGCCTTTCTTTTGCAGATCCTCCAGCACATCCGTCAGTTCCCTGGTGGTGATGGGCAGCATCTCTTCTTCATTGTAACAGGGTACTACGATAGCAAGTCTGTTCAAGGTTTATGCTTCCTCCCAGTTGTGGTAAACAGCCTGTACATCATCATCTTCATCCAGCAGATCCAGCGTTCTGCCAAACTGCTTGATATCATTCTCGTCGGTAAGGGTCACATAGGTCTGGGGGATCATCGTGATCTCCGAGGATGCCATGGCGATCCCGCCTTCGGTCAGGGCATCATAAACGCTCTGGAAATCATCCGGACTCGTCACGATCTCGTAGCTGTCTTCTTCCTCGGCAAAATCCTCCGCTCCGGCATCCAGCGCCAGCATCATCAGATCGTCGGCATCCGTATCGCATTCTTCCTTGTCGATGATGATCTGTCCTTTTTTATCGAACATGAAGGACACACAGCCCTGCGTACCGATACTGCCGCTTCCTTTGGTAAAAGCACTTCTGACATTGGCTGCGGTACGATTCTTATTGTCCGTCAGCGCCTCCACGATCACTGCGATACCGCCCGGTCCGTAGCCTTCATAGGTCACCTGCTCATAGTTGACACCGCTTCCTTCACCGGCCGCCTTTTTGATACCGCGTTCTATGGTATCATTGGGCATATTATTGGCCTTGGCTTTGGCGATAACGGTTGCCAGCTTGAAATTGTTGGTCGGATCCGGTCCGCCCTCCTTGACCGCTACCGCGATCTCACGACCGATAATGGTAAAGATCTTGCCCTTGGCTGCGTCATTTTTCTCCTTTTTGTGCTTGATGTTTGCAAATTTTGAATGTCCTGACATAATTGTTCCTCCGTATTATGGTGTATCTTTATCTGTTTATTTTATGCATTTTCAGCTCCGGCTCCAGGGCTTGCCGGATCATCCTCGCCCTGCCTGCGGCATACCAGCACCTCGCGAATGACCCTGCCCGTCACCGAAAGGCTTTGAAAATGGTACCCTCCGTAATCGGTCTCGATGACCTCATCCTCTGTGGGAATATGTCCCAGTCTGGCTGTCATCCATCCGTTCAGGGTTTCTATCTCATCCTCCTTAAAATCGATTCCCAGACGCTTGCCCAGATCCTCCAGTGTGGTCAGTCCGTCTATTTCATACCGGTCCAGTCCCTTTTCCGTAATCGATGTATCATCCTCATCATATTCATCCAGGATCTCCCCCACGATCTCCTCAAGGATATCCTCCATCGCTACCAGTCCGCCGGTCTGACCGTATTCGTCGATCACGATGACCAGATGGATCTTGGCCTGACGCATCCCTTCAAAGAGATCGTTCAGTTTCCTTGTTTCGGGAATGAAACGCACCTCTCTCACCAGCCCCGGAACGGCTCTGACCTTTTTTTTGTCATTTCTGCCGCCGGCCAGATTCCGGCATACGTCTTTAAAATGGACCAGTCCGATGATATGATCCAGATTCTCTTCATAGACGGGAAATCTGGTGTTGTTGGAGGATAGCATAAAATCATAGGCAGCCTTTAATGTCATATTGGCATCGATGGCCACGATGCTGCCGCGGTGTGTCATGATATCCGCAGCGCATTTATCGGAAAAGGCAAAGATATTGTGTATCATCTCCGCTTCATTTTCCAGAAACACGCCCTGCTCATGTCCCTCGTTCACCATGGAAATGATTTCTTCCTCGGATTTCAGTTTATCCCGCTTCCCCTTTAACACCTGTTACCTCTTTCATAACTTGACATACATAGAATACTATACCATCTATTGTGTCTTTGGTCAATGGAAACCACAAGACCGAGCAGGTTCTCCTGCTCGGCCATATTTGCCGCATTCGGATCAATAGTAAGCGACATCATCCCACGGTCTTTTCCGCACCCTTCTTCGGACTTTGCACCCCCTGCAGCTGCTCTGCGTCCTGTTTTTGGAGCGCCGGCTGACGCGAACTGAATCCTGTGGTATCAAACTTCGGAACGTAAGGATCAGCGCTTTGCAAATAATCTTTACGATTCTCGTTCATATCCTCCACCAGTTTTTGCAACGCTTCCTTATTGTTGAATATCTCTTTGCAGACGGAAGGGTTTTTCCTGATCTCTTCCATTTTATTTTTAAATTCCGGCTTGTTTTGGTTTATGCTTAAATACCAGTCCGCCAATGCCTTTATGCTGAAATATCTGTGGGGTACAAACCAGTCACCCGGCATTTTTCCTACATTCTCCTTGATCGCAAGAGCCATGCCATATGAAAATGCTCTCCCAATATCCTTCACATTTCCATAACCGCCATGGTATATCATCTCCCTTGCCGCCTCTGCTTTTGCCGTTTGCAGATTTTTGTCCCTGCCAATCTCATCGGTCAGATCTGTGAACAGGATTCCCGTGATGCTGCCCAATCCGATATTAGCACTATACTTCTGATAAACCTTACTGCTCTGCACCTGTTCGTCCACGACCAGCTCCAGTGTCCTGTCATCCAGATTCAGATCCGCATACTGTTCAGCCACATAACAGGCAAATATCTCCTTCATGGCATCTTTGACGATCTCCCTTTTCTCCGGTTTCAGATCCTTTCCGTCGGTTGCATACCTGGCCAATACGGTAGCACCGTGGATGGCACCGTTCAGATAGGACTGCATTTTGGGCTCAACGTTTTTTTTCTTTTCTTCATAGTAACTGATCTGGTTGTTCAGCCTGCGGTACAGTTCATCATAAGTCAGTTTGCCATAATTCGTCCTGTTGTTCATGATCCCCAGATCAATAAAGCCTCCAACATTAACCTTATCGCCTTGAGGATCATATTGATCGGCGACATATTCAAATATACTGCCGTCAATTATTTCATCCAGATGTTCTTCCACTGCAGCATTTGATATTTCGCCCTGTTCACTGAAGAAAGCCGTAGCGTTGTTATACAACCCTGATGCATGAATAAACTCCTCCCGTGTGAGCCAGTCTTTGAAAGGAATGCTCTTCTTTTCAGCCGCCTTTTTGTTCTTTATTTCAATCGATTTTTTTTCAAGGATTTCCCTGAGTCTTTGCGCCGAATAGGCACCGCCCATCAGTTCCGCGCATCTGACATCAGCCGTTTTCTTCTTGGTGTTCAGGGTGTTATCCACCATGCTCATCACGCTTTTTCCAAGGAAGCTTATGACACCGAACTGCCTTTCTCTTTGGTCCAGATACTCATCTAAACTTTGATACGGCTCCTTCTTTTCTTTTTTGCGCTGTTCATTCGCATAGCCCAAAAGCTCCTCATTACGTCTCATCTCCTGCCAAACATCATGCAATGCGGCGGCTATCACAAAAGCCTTGCTCAGATTTTCATTATAGATGCAGTTTTTATCTGAAAAATCCACCTTTTTAAGCAGGTCATCGATCCGCTCAAGAGCCGCATCAAAACCATCATGCATGATCCCGGCAAGTTCCTTTTCATTCGGATTCTTATTATCCGTAATGTTAAGAATCTTCTGGTACATATCCTTCTTCTGATCGGACAGTTTGTCCGGATTCAGAATGTCATCTGTCTCATACGCCGCATAACCATACTTTTTCTCATTCATCATCCCAAGCAGAGACAGAGTCAGAGCTGAACATCTGCCAATGGCATATTTGCTGATGACCTCTCCTGCCGAGCGGTCTTTCTCATTTCTTTTCCCGCTAAAAGCCTTTTCATTATCATTACCGTTGGCAATCTCATACTTTTTGTAAACCTCATTATTCCATTTCTCCATTTTTTGCTTTTCGGCTTTGATCTTTCTGTCTTTGATATTTTTATCGGCTATTTTGGAAGTACGCCGGGACGTATCATGCTGATATGCCTCTTCCATAGACCTGGCATTAACGTCCATGATTTCCCTGATTTCGTTAATGGCATCATAACGGGCCTGGGCATAGCCGGAATTAATATGCCCTTTCTTGTTTACCAGATAGTTGTCCGCATTTATCTGTACCTCTTTTACACATTTCCGATATTCCTGCAGCTTGGCTTCTATCTGTTTTCTGTGTTCCTCGGACTTTTCCTCGTTCATCTCTCCGTTGTCCGCATTAAGCTTTACCAGATCACCCGACAGATTCATGAGACGTTTCAGCGTGGCAGAAACCTTGCGGAAGTTTTCGGAGCTTCCTCTGTACCAGTGGTTTTTACTCTCCAGCAGTTGATACAGTCTTGTGATATTGTCCTGGTTTTTTTTAAGATCTATCCTAAGCAGTGATTCAACGGCATATTCCGAATAATCTTTCTTTTTGATCTCTGGTGCAGGCTGCTTCCTTGTAGGTCTTTCCTGCATATTCAAAACAGGCTGATCGCTGTTCTTTGGCACGGCTGCGGCAGTCTGATCCTTCTTTGCCTTATCTTCGTCAGCGGGCTCTTCCTTCTCTTTCATGTGTTCATCGATATAACCCAGCTTTTCCAGTTCCCGGTTCTTTTCTTCTTCTCTGTCCAGCGCAAATTGGTAGCCTCTGTTCATCCTGCCATTGTTTTCCTTCAGATGAACACCCGCCAAATAGCGCCACATATCCCGTATCCAGAGCTTACTCTCGACTGCAGTTTTCTCATCTTCAGGGGCCTCCTGTTCGTGACCCTCATCCTCCTCCGGGGGGAAAAGCCCCAGCTGATCTATTTCATCAATACCGCGTATTTCTTTTTCTTTCATTTTTTCTTCCCTTTCCGTAAGCCATGCGTCTCAGCTTTACTGTGTAAATTTATTTCGCTACAGATCCTTAGTTCACATACACTCTGGGGACTCTTGCGGAGATATCGCAGGCAAGCTCATAGTTGAATCGTCCGCTTAACGCTCCCAGCTCCTCCATGGTGATCTCATCTTCCCCGTCCCGACCGAGGAGGGTTACTTCATCGGCATTTGAGACGCCCTCAATATCCGTCACATCCACCATGAACTGATCCATACACACCCGACCGAGGATCGGAGCCCGCTTTCCTCTGATCAGGACGCTGCCCTTGTTGGACAAGCCCCTGGGATATCCGTCTGCGTAACCAACGGGAATCGTGGCAACTCTGCGTTTTTCTTTGGCCACATAAGTTCCGCCGTAGCTAACGGCGCGCCCCGCCGGTATCTCCTTGATATAAACGATATGGCTTTTCAGACTCATCAGGGGTCTTAGCAAAACGGCGTCCCTTCTTACTTCATCCGACGGCCATAATCCGTAAAGCGTGATCCCTGCCCGTACCAGATCCAGATTGGCCCTTTGCAGTTCAATGATGCCGGCGCTGTTGGATGCGTGAAAATACTGTATTCTGCCGGGATATTTCTCCTTGACCCGGCCCATGAATCCCAGAAAAGAATCCAGTTGAAGATTCACAGCGCTCTTATCCGCTTCGTCGGCTCTGGCAAGGTGGGTAAACAATCCCTCAGTCAGCAGCCCTTCGGTATGCACTGCCGCCCCCACAAATCCGAGTCCCTCCTCATCGGGAAAAACGCCGATCCTGGACATGGCAGTATCTACCTTTATATGAACCACGGCCTCTTTGCCAAGCCGCCTGCCTGCTGCGGCCAGCTCTTCCATCTGATCATATCGAAATATCGTCATCCTGATATCCTGCTCGATGAGCTCGGCATAAAATTCGGGAAATACGTAGCCCAGGATCAGAATGGGTTTTTGGACCCCTCCGCTGCGAAGCTTCAATGCCTCCTCGGCAGTTGCCACCGCATAGCCAAAAATACATTCCTCTTTTTCCAGTTTTCGGGCTATGGGCAGAGCGCCGTGTCCATAGCCATCCGCTTTGATCACCGCAATGATCCCCGTATGATCATCAATATTGTTTTTCATGGCATGTACATTGCCCAGCATGGCATTCAGATCCACATAGGCGCAGACTCTTTCATTCAGTGACACGATTCTATCTCCTTCCATCATTTTAAGGCTTCGGATTTTTCGCCGGCAAGACCCATGAGCACGGCGGGCAGCTCCGCCGTAAGATCCGACGGTCTCATACTGTCCTTGCCCAGTCTGCGTGCGGCCTTATCTCCGGCCGCTCCATGCAGATAAACCCCTGCGCAGGCCGATATAAAGGGTTCTTTGAGCCGGCCGGCCATTGCTGCGATGATCCCTGTCAGCACATCTCCGCTGCCGGCCACCGCCATACCGTCATTTCCGGTTGGATTGATACTGTACTTCCCATCGGGAGATACGATCAGAGTTTCCGAATCCTTTAATACAAGTACCGTTTCATGTCCGGCGGCAAATTCTCTTCCTGTCTCGATCCGACTTTGGCGTATCTCTTCGATGGTTTTCCCCGAAAGCCTGGCAAATTCTGCCATATGAGGTGTGATAATGGTTTTACAGCCTGTCCGGCGTATCTCCCCCCACAGCCTGTCGTTTCCGGCTATGAGGCCCAGCGCATCCGCATCCAGCAATAAAAGCGGCTTTTTGGTGCTTTCCGAAAGGGCCCTGAGCAAAGCTTTTAATCTCTTTTCGGCTCCCTCGTCTGTGCCGATCCCGCAGCCTGCGGCCACCACATCCCCGAACCGGATGCCGTCCGCAAAGGCCTGCCCTCTGCCCGGCTGATCCGCCTCTGCAAAAACAAGCTCCGGAATCTGTGGCAGGATCAGTGCTTTATTTTTTTCATCCGAAAGCAACCTGATATAACCTGCTCCCGCCAGAAAAGCCGCTCTGACAGCCATCAGCGCTGCTCCCGCCATCCTTTCATTTCCTGCCCAGAAAAAGAGCTTTCCGAAGGTTCCTTTATTTCCAAGCGGGTCACGCCTGATCAGAAGCCCCACATCATGGGCGGAAAGGATAAAACCATCCGCATCCCTATAACCATAATACCCGGACTTTTCTGTTTTAGTTGCAGCTTTTACCGTTTCTTTGCCATAAAAAATGCCGCAGGTATCGCAAATCGCTCTGCCTGCTGCAATCCTGCCGTCATATAACAGCACTCCGGGCTTGTACGCTCCGAAGGTCAGTGTCAGATCTGCTTGTACGCAGCACTTCTCCCCCTTTTCATCGGGTCGGCAAACTCCGCTGCCGGAGCCGATCCCTGTTGGAATATCCAGACAGACCTTAAGCCCTCTTTTCTCATTCATCCAGGCGGCGGCCCTGGCAAATTCGCCCTCAAGCGGTCTGTCTCCTCCGATGCCGAGCATTGCATCCACATAGACTGCTGCCTCCTGCACACCTGCCTCTTCAGTCTTAAATTCGCCCACCGTCAGCTTTTTGGGCTCTTTTTGTCCCTGCTCAGGCAGCGTTTCTAAAAGGCATTTTTCGAGGAGGCTTGTCTGTATCTGATTTTCACGGGAAGCGCGATGGGCATCGCCCACCGTCAGGATCTGCACCTCCCAGCCGCGCTCATACAGGATGCGCCCCAGCGCAAGCCCGTCGCCTCCGTTATTTCCCATGCCGCACAGGATCACGGCGCTCCCCGCCCCGCCGGCTGCTTTTTCTATCTCCCGCGCTGCAAAGGCGGCGGCCCGTTCCATCAGAATCAGGGATGAAAGCCCCCATCCCTCCATGACGTTTTTTTCCGCCTGCCTCATTTCTTCAACTGTTACGATACGTTCCATGATCTGCCACCGAAATCGGAACTGTTAGGTTCCCTGTTGCCCGTTTTCGTTCCCGATATCTTTGACCTCCTTTGAATCATGGGAGATCACCGTTTTCCCGTTCCGCTTCATGGGATTGTCATCGGGGTTGTATTTCATATCAAAGATCTCGATCACATCCGGTCCGAAGATATCATGCATATAGGTATACAGTTCTTCGTTGAACATTTCCTTTTCCTGCTTCCGGACCACATTTTTCTTGAGTTCGATCCTGATTTCGTTGATCCATTTCTCGATCTCTTTGATCTCTTTTGTATTCTCGCCGATGGCATCGTAACAGACCTCCATGCTCATCAGCATAAGTGTTTTGTTTTCCTTGTAGATGGAGCTTTCCAGATCAAGAAGCTGATCCTGCGCCTCTTCGATCTTGTCATTGCAGTCCTCAATGAGACGTTTGTTGTCACTCTGCTTTTTGGCATCCTCCTGCGCCAGAGGTTCATTGTTCTCTCCCATCAGTGCCACGATCTCATTCATGAGCTTTTGTTTCAGGCGCTTGTAATCCTTGATATCCTGATTGATCCTGCCCTGTTTTTTCAGAAGTTCATTGACAACCTCTTCCTGCTTCATGATCTCCTTGCTGATACCGGTCTGGGTAAACAGTTTGTGCCATTTATTATCCAGCGTCAAAATCGGTATGTTTTTCCCGTCC
>CAJOOZ010000016.1 GCA_905236705.1 uncultured Lachnospiraceae bacterium
GCTCTGGAAACTCGGCATCCTGGCCAAGACGGAGCATAATGAGGTTGCTCCTGCGCAGCATGAGCTGGCTCCTATTTTTTCAACCACAAATGTGGCAACGGACAACAACCAGCTGACGATGGAGATCATGCAGAAGGTGGCCAGAAAGCACGGGATGGTGTGCCTGCTTCACGAGAAGCCTTTTGCCGGCGTCAACGGTTCCGGCAAGCACAACAACTGGTCCATGGCAACCGACAACGGCTCCAATCTGCTGTCCCCCGGTGATACGCCTTATGAGAATGCGCAGTTTTTGGTATTCCTTTGCGCCGTGATCAAGGCTGTGGACGACTATCAGGATCTGCTCAGACTGTCCGTTGCAACGGCAGGCAATGATCACAGACTGGGAGCAAATGAGGCACCGCCTGCCATCATTTCGGTATTCCTGGGAGATGAACTCAGCGCTATTTTGGATGCCATCAAGAACGATACCCCGTATGTGGGCAAGGAAAAAGAGGTATTAAAGCTCGGTGTACATTCACTTCCGAGATTTTCGAAAGACACGACCGACAGAAACCGCACTTCGCCCTTTGCCTTTACCGGAAACAAATTTGAGTTCCGTTCGCTGGGTTCTTCCAACAGTATCGCCTGCTGCAATATCATGCTGAATGCAGCCGTGGCTGAGAGCCTGAAACAGTTTGCCGACAAGCTTGAGGGTGCATCGGATTTTGAGGGCGAGCTGCATGAGCTGATCAAAGATACCATCAAGGAGCATGAGAGGATCCTGTTTAACGGTAACGGATATACCGATGAATGGGTCGAAGAGGCGACCAGGGTGAGAGGTCTTCTGAACCTTAGGACCACGGCCGATGCCATGCCCCATCTGCTGGATCAGAAGAATGTGGAAATGCTGACCGCACATAAAGTATTCACACAGACGGAGCTCAATTCCAGATGCGAGATCATGCTGGAGAACTACTGCAAGAGCGTCAATATAGAAGGACATACCATGGTGGATATGGTAAGGAAAAACTATCTGCCCGCCATCGAAGGATATCTGTGCAGACTGGCAAAGACCACATCCCTCATGAAATCCGTCAGTGACAACGTAAAGTGCAATTATGAGATCACAACGATGGAAAGACTTTCGGGGCTGACAGATTACATCCTGGAGAGAGTAAAGGATCTGGAGGAAGCGCTGGAAAAACTGAAAGGACAGGAGGATATCATCAAAACCTCCGAGCTCATCAGGGATGATGTGCTTCCCAAGATGGAACATCTCAGAAAGCATGTGGATGAAGCGGAGATGCTGATGCCGGAAGCAAGCTGGCCTTTCCCCAGCTATGGTAAAATTCTCTTTTCGGTATATTAAACAAGTGCGATCCGGCGAGGAGATTTCTCTTCGTCGGATCTTGTCCGCAAATTTATGTTCAGGAGGAAAAATCGGATGAAAGACATAAGTGCAAAGGGGCTCTATGACGCATCCTTTGAACACGATAACTGCGGTATCGGAGCCATCATACAGATCAAAGGTAAGGCCAGCCATCAGCTGGTCTGCGATGCGTTATCCATCGTGGAGAATCTGGAACACAGGGCAGGTAAGGATGCTGAGGGCAAAACAGGAGACGGTGTCGGGATACTGACACAGATTCCCCATGCATTTTTTACCAAAAAAATGGCCAAGATGGGAGTCACGCTGCCCGGACCGAGACAGTACGGTGTGGGGATGTTCTTTTTCCCGCAGAAGGACACCGAAATGCACCGTGCCCGTTCCATGTTTGAGATCATCGTGCGAAAGGCAGGGCTGAAGATCCTGGCCTGGAGACAGGTCGATATGGATCCCGATGTGCTGGGAAGCCGCGCACGGGAGTGTATGCCCAGGATCTGGCAGGTATTTATACAGCGTCCGGAGGGGCTTATCGAGGATATAGATTTTGACAGAAAGCTCTACATCATCCGAAGAGAGTTTGAGCAGAGCAGTGAGAATACCTATATCCCTTCCCTTTCCTGCAGGACGATCGTGTACAAGGGTATGTTTCTGGTAGGGCAGCTTCGTACATTTTTCACGGATCTGACGGACCCTGATTATCAGTCTGCCATTGCCATGGTGCATTCCCGTTTTTCCACCAATACCATGCCCAGCTGGAACAGGGCGCATCCCAACCGTCTGATCGTTCACAACGGTGAGATCAATACGATACGGGGAAATGCGGATAAGATGCTGGCCAGAGAAGAGACGATGCATTCGGATGCATTTTCCGATGAAGATATGACCAAGGTTCTGCCGGTGATCTCCCAGAGCGGTTCGGATTCCGCAATGCTGGATAATACGCTGGAGTTTCTGATGATGAGCGGCATTGACCTGCCGCTGGCGGCAACCATCGCCATTCCGGAGCCATGGAGCCACAACGAGACACTTTCCCAGGAGGAAAGAGATTTCTATCAATACTATGCGACCATGATGGAACCCTGGGACGGACCTGCTTCGATCCTGTTTTCGGACGGTGATATGATGGGAGCCATTCTGGACAGAAACGGCCTTCGACCTTCCCGCTATATGGTGACGGATGATGACCGCCTGATCCTGTCATCCGAAGTGGGCGTACTGCCGGTGGATGAGAAACACATCCTGAAAAAAGAAAGGCTGCATCCCGGAAAGCTGCTGGTAGTGGATACCAGGTCCGGAAGCATTCTGTATGACGATCAGATCAAGGAGCATTATGCCAAGGCCAAACCCTTCGGGGAATGGCTGGATCAGTGTCTGGTGCAGCTCTCCGATATTAAGATTCCCAATAAAAAAGTGCCCGAGCTTACGCCGGAGCAGCTTAAACGTCTGCAAAAATCCTTTGGATATTCCTGGGAAAACTATCATGACGGCATTTTGAATATGGCGCTGACGGGAACGGAGCCGATCGGTTCCATGGGCGTGGATACGCCGCTGGCTGTACTTTCCGGGCAGTATCAGCCTTTGTTTTATTATTTCAAACAGTTGTTTGCACAGGTGACCAATCCGCCCATTGATGCCGCCAGGGAAAAGATTGTTACCTCACGGACGGTCTATGTGGGCAAAAACGGAAATCTGCTGGAGGAGAAACCGGAAAACTGCCGGATGCTGAAGATCAATAATCCTATCCTGACGGATCTGGATCTGCTCAAGATCGAAAATATGAAAAAAGACGGCTTTCAGGTGGCCAAGGTTCCCATTATCTTTTATAAGAGTACGCCCATCAAGCGTGTCATCTCGCAGTTGTTTGTCAAGGTGGACAAGGCCTACAAGGAGGGCGCAAATATACTGATACTTTCGGACCGCGGGGTGGACGAAAACCATGTGGCGCTGCCATCTCTTCTGGCCGTGGCAGCGGTACACAGACATCTTGTGGAGACGAGAAAATGCACGGCCATGTCACTGATTCTGGAGTCCGGTGAGCCCAGAGAGGTACACCATTTTGCAACCCTGCTGGGATACGGCGCATCGGCTGTCAATCCCTATCTGGCGCACGCATCCATTGCGCAGCTTGTGAGTGAGGAGCTTTTGGACAAGGACTATTATGCGGCCGTAAAAGATTATGATGATGCCATCCTGACAGGAATCGTCAAGATCGCATCCAAGATGGGTATTTCCACCATTCAGTCCTATCAGGGCAGCAAGATGTTTGAGGCCATCGGAATCTCGGAAGAGGTGATCGAAGAGTTTTTCACCGGTACAGTCAGCAGAGTAGGCGGTATTTCGCTGGAGGATATCGGCAGAGCGGCGGATGAGCAGCATTCTAAGGCTTTTGATCCGCTGGGGCTTACGACCTGTCTGGAACCGGATGCCGTGGGACGGCACAAACTCAGAAGCGGCGGAGAGCATCACAGATACCGTCCGCAGACCATTCATATGCTGCAGATGGCTACCAGAGAAGGGGATTATGAAAAATTCAAAGCCTATACACAGATGGTAAATGAGGAACAGACAGGCTATCTGCGTTCGCTGATGGAATTTGCATATCCCGATCAGAAGGTGCCCCTTGACGAAGTGGAGAGCGAGGATGAGATCGTGAAACGCTTCAAGACCGGAGCCATGAGTTACGGTTCCATTTCCAAAGAGGCACATGAAACACTGGCCTTAGCCATGAACAGGCTCCATGGTAAATCCAACAGCGGAGAGGGCGGCGAGAGCGAAGAAAGGCTCGTGACTGCAGGCAGCAGCGAGGATAAGAGCTCTGCCATCAAGCAGGTGGCAAGCGGTCGCTTCGGCGTGACCAGCCGGTATCTTGTCAGCGCCCAGGAGATCCAGATCAAAATGGCGCAGGGGGCGAAACCCGGAGAAGGCGGTCATCTGCCCGGCAAGAAGGTATATCCGCATATTGCGAAAACCAGACATTCCACTCCGGGTGTCAGTCTGATCTCGCCGCCGCCCCATCACGATATCTATTCCATCGAGGATCTGGCACAGCTGATCTATGATCTGAAAAATGCCAATAAATATGCAAGGATATCCGTTAAGCTTGTATCCGAGGCCGGCGTGGGAACAGTGGCGGCCGGTGTTGCCAAGGCGGGAGCACAGGTGATCCTGGTGTCCGGTTATGACGGCGGTACCGGTGCGGCGCCTCTGTCTTCCATCCACAATGCAGGACTCCCGTGGGAGCTGGGCGTGGCGGAAACACACCAGACGCTGCTCCAAAACGGTCTGAGAAACAGAGTTGTAATAGAAACGGACGGCAAACTGATGAGCGGCAGGGACGTGGCCATCGCAGCCATTCTGGGCGCCGAGGAGTTTGGGTTTGCAACCGCGCCGCTGATTACCATGGGCTGCGTCATGATGCGTGTATGCCAGCATGATACCTGTCCCATGGGTGTGGCAACCCAGAATCCGGCGCTGAGAGCCCGGTTTTCGGGCAAACCGGAATATGTTGAGAGCTTCATGCGCTTTGTCGCCAGAGAACTTCGGGAGATCATGAGCGATCTCGGCGTCAGGAGCGTTAATGAGCTGGTGGGCAGGACGGACCTGCTGAGAATTAAAGAAGAACCGGAGCTGGCCGGAAGAGGACTGGATCTGGGAGCCATCCTGACAGCAGGGTATTCGGCGGACAGGGAAAAGAGCACCTTCCACAGAGAATGCCAGTATGAATTCGGTCTGGAACATACCAAGGATGAAAAACTGCTTCGGAAAAAAGAACTGAAAAATGCCATCAAAGAGGGTGAGAGCTGCACGCTGGAGGTGGCACTCAAGAACACGGACAGAACCTTCGGAACCCTGATGGGAGCCGAGATCACCAGAAGCCATCCCCAGGGACTGAAGGAGGATACCGTTACCATTCATGCCCTGGGAGCAGGCGGACAGAGCTTTGGCGCATTTATACCGGCAGGTCTTACCATCTGTCTGGAGGGGGAGAGCAATGACTATTTCGGCAAAGGACTCTCCGGCGGCAAGCTCATCGTCAAGGCCCCGAAGGATGCCGCCTATGACCCGCACGATAATATCATCATCGGTAACGTTGCCCTCTATGGAGCCACTTCGGGACAGGCATATGTGGCCGGTATGGCGGGAGAACGTTTTGCGATCCGTAATTCCGGCGCCACTGCTGTGGTAGAGGGCGTGGGTGAACACGGCTGCGAATACATGACCGGCGGCTGTGTGGTCGTGCTGGGCAGATGCGGCAAAAATTTTGCGGCAGGAATGAGCGGCGGCGTGGCCTATGTCCTGGATGAGGACAACAAGCTGTATCGTAACCTCAACAAAGAGCTGGTCTCCATGGAGACGATCGAATCCAAAACGGATCATGAAGAACTCAAAAGAATGATCGAGGAACATGTCAGATATACCGGTTCCGAAAAGGGCAGACAGATATTGGATCATTTCGATGCCTATGTACCTCTCTTTAAAAAGATCATTCCGACCGATTATAAGGAGATGCTCAGGCTCATCGCCAAATATAAGGAGCAGGGAGCAGATCCGGAGTCAGCCGGAACAGAGGCTTTTCGTGAATTTATAGGGGAGGTGTGACAAATGGGTAAGATAACCGGATTTTTGGAATATGAAAGGCAGGATGCTCCCTGTCTGGACGAGTCTGAACGTATCAAAGGCTTTTCGGAGTTTCATGGGACGCTGTCTGCGGAAGAGAGACGCAGACAGGGCGGCCGGTGTATGGACTGTGGCGTCCCCTTCTGTCAGGCGGGCGTGATGATCGGGGGCATGGTCAGCGGATGTCCTTTGCACAATCTGGTGCCGGAGACCAATGATCTGGTCTGGCGCGGACGGATGGAAGAGGCGTATCGCAGATTGTCGGTAACGCACAGCTTTCCGGAGTTTACCGGTAGAGTCTGTCCGGCACTGTGTGAGGCGGCGTGCACCAGTTCTCTGCACGGTGCGGCGGTGACCACCAAGGAAAACGAGCTTGCCGTCATCGAGTATGCATTTGAAAAGGGGCTTGTGAAAGGACAGGCACCTTCTGTCAGAACAGGCAAAAAAGTGGCCGTGGTGGGCAGCGGTCCTGCGGGACTGGCAGCGGCACAGATGTTGAATACAAGGGGACATGAAGTAACGGTATATGAGAGAAATGACCGGGCGGGCGGACTGATGCGCTACGGTATTCCCAATATGAAACTGGATAAATCCATCATCGACAGACGCATCCGTCTGATGGAGGAAAGCGGTATCCATTTTGTATACGGTGTGGATGTGGGTCGTGATATCACCGGCAGTGAGCTCGAAAAGGAGTATGACGGCGTGATCCTGGCCTGCGGTGCATCCCGGCCAAGAGACATTGCCGCACCGGGCAGAGAAGCCAAGGGGATTTTTATGGCGGTTGATTTTCTGACCCGCGTGACTAAGGGGCTACTTGACAGCAATTTTGAAAAACCGCCCGTGGAGCTTGCAAAGGGCAAGGATGTGATCGTGATCGGCGGCGGTGATACGGGCAATGACTGTGTGGGCAGCTGTATCCGCCTGGGGGCCAAGAGCGTCACCCAGCTTGAGATGATGCCAAAGCCGGCCGAAGCAAGAACCGCTTCCAATCCATGGCCCGAGTGGCCCAGAGTCCTCAAGACGGATTACGGCCAGCAGGAAGCGATCCGCGTGTACGGACAGGATCCCAGGATCTACCAGACTACGGTTAAGGAATTTATCAGTGATAAAAAAGGGAACCTGAAGGAAGTGGTCATTGTTTCCCTGCAGCCGCAGAAAGACGAAAGGAGCGGACGCACCGTCATGACAGAGGTGGCCGGAACGGAGAGAAAGCTGCCGGCGCAGCTGGTACTTATCGCGGCGGGATTTCTGGGCAGCGAAAAGTATGTCACGGATACATTTTCGGTAGAGGTAAACGAAAGGACAAATGTGAAGACCGAAAGCGGAAAATATGCCACGAGCAGGGAGCGGATCTATACCGCAGGAGATATGCACAGAGGGCAGTCACTGGTAGTGTGGGCCATTGCTGAGGGCAGAGCGGCAGCAGCCGAGGTGGATCTGGCATTGATGGGATATACCAATGCGTAGGAAACGCTACCTTTGGCATCACGGTGGGATACAGAAGTGAGGAAAAAAATGACAAAATATATTTTTGTAACAGGAGGTGTGGTTTCCGGTCTTGGAAAAGGGATTACGGCGGCGTCTCTCGGCAGGCTGTTAAAGGCAAGAGGACTGAAGGTGACTGCGCAAAAGCTGGACCCTTATATCAATGTGGATCCCGGAACCATGAGTCCCTACCAGCACGGCGAGGTGTATGTGACGGAGGACGGAGCGGAGACGGATCTGGATCTGGGGCATTATGAGCGTTTTATCGATGAGAATCTGAGCCGTTATTCCAATCTGACCAGCGGCAAGGTCTATTGGAATGTA
This sequence comes from uncultured Lachnospiraceae bacterium, assembly GCA_905236705.1. Taxonomy (GTDB): domain Bacteria; phylum Bacillota; class Clostridia; order Lachnospirales; family Lachnospiraceae; genus RGIG7926. The sequence continues at coordinate 7,796 of CAJOOZ010000016.1, forward strand.
CTGAACAAGGAAAGAAGGGGCGAGTATCTGGGATCAACGGTACAGGTGATCCCGCACATCACGGATGAGATCAAGGAATTTGTCTATCAGGCGGCAGGAAACAGCGGCGCAGATGTGGTGATCACGGAGATCGGCGGCACCATCGGAGATATCGAAAGCCAGCCCTTTATCGAAGCGGTGCGGCAGATATCCCTGGAGGTCGGCAAGGAGAATTCCCTGTTCATCCATGTCACGCTGGTACCCTATCTGAGCGGCTCCGACGAGCACAAATCCAAGCCCACGCAGCATTCCGTCAAGGAGCTGCAGGGAATGGGCATCAATCCGGATGTGATCGTGTTAAGGTGTGACAGACCGCTGGAAAAGAGCATTTTCCGGAAGATCTCGCATTTTTGCAATGTCAAAGAAGACTGCGTCATAGAAAACAGAACATTATCAAGTCTGTATGAGGCTCCCCTGATGCTGGAGGAGTTTGGATTTTCCCAGGTGGTCTGCAGAGAGCTGGGGCTTGAAACAAAAGATGCGGACCTTAAGGAATGGCGGCAGCTGGTGAAACAGATACACTCCGTCAAACAGGAGGTAAACATCGGGCTTGTTGGAAAATATGTGCAGCTTCATGATGCCTATCTGTCCGTGGCGGAGGCCCTGGCTCATGCAAGCTTTGCCCTGGGGTGCCGGGTGAATATCAGATGGATCGATTCGGAAGGGATCAGCAGGGAAAATGTGGCAGCGCAGCTGGAAGGGCTGGGCGGCATTATCGTGCCCGGAGGCTTTGGCAACAGAGGCACGGACGGGATGATCCTGGCAGCAGAGTATGCACGGAAAAATGACCTGCCGTATCTGGGAATCTGTCTGGGAATGCAGATCGCCGTCATAGAATTTGCCAGGAATGCAGCGGGGATCAAAGATGCCTGCTCCGGAGAATTTGAGGAAGTCTCTGACAGCAAGGTGATCGATTTCATGCCCGGGCAGTCGGATGAGATCGATAAAGGCGGCACTTTGCGTCTGGGCAGCTATCCCTGCGAAATCCGGCAGGGTACCCTGATGGAAAAGCTGTATCGGCAAAGCAGTATCAGTGAGCGTCATCGTCACCGCTACGAGTTTAACAATGCTTACAGACAAACGCTGACAGAGGCAGGGCTTGTGATATCAGGTATGTCTCCCGACGGGCTTTTGGTGGAGACCGTGGAGGTCTTGGGGCATCCGTTCTATATCGGTGTGCAGTTCCATCCGGAATTCAAATCCCGTCCCAATCGTCCCCATCCTCTGTTTCTGGGTCTTGTAGAAGCGGCTATGAAGCAGTAGAATGGTGTTGAAAAACAGTTGCAAGCAATACGATATAAAGATATAGTAAGCAAGGGAGAAAAGGAGTCCGATCATGACAGACGACAAACCACATGAGGAATGCGGTGTCTTTGGGATCTATAACCCTGAAGGTACACCGGTGGCCCGGGATATTTATTACGGTCTGATGGCACTGCAGCACAGAGGACAGGAGGCAGCCGGTATGTCTGTCTCCGATACCAAAGGACCCAAGGGTAATCTCAATACCCGCAAGGATCAGGGGCTTGTGAGTGAGGTTTTTTCAAAAGCGGATCTGGAGGCGCTGCCGGGAAATATCGGTGTGGGGCATGTGCGGTATTCCACTTCGGGTGGCAGCAGGGTGGAAAATGCCCAGCCCATTGCCATGAATTACATCAAGGGTTCTCTGGCATTGGTACACAACGGCAATCTGACCAATGCGGAGCAGCTCAAAAAGGAGCAGATGTATCGCGGACAGGCTCATTACACCACATCCGATTCCGAGGTGCTCTGTTATGAGATCATCAGCAAGCGTGTCAGCACGGGTTCTATCGAAGAGGCGGTGAAAAAGGCTGCGGAGCGGATACGCGGAGGCTATGCCATTATCGTCATGAGCCCCAGAAAGCTGGTGGGAATGAGAGATCCGCTGGGGATCAAACCACTGGTGCTGGGGGAAAAGAACGGGGCGTATATCCTGGCATCGGAGAGTGCTGCCATCGTCTCGGTGGGCGGTCGTCTTTTGCGGGATATACAACCCGGAGAGATCGTTACGATCACGGGCAGCGAGATCAAAAGCGACACCTCTCTGTGCGGCAGCAAAAGAGCTCATTGCGTATTTGAATACATTTACTTCTCGAGGGCGGATTCCGTGATCGACGGGATCGAAGTCAGGGATGCAAGATTTAAAGCCGGGCAGGCATTGGCCCGGTTTTCCGGCGTTTCGGCGGATCTGGTCAGTGGCGTACCGGATTCGGGACTGGCAGCGGCGGAAGGATTTGCCCATGAGTCGGGGATTCCCTTTTCCCTTATTTTTCACAAAAACAGCTATGTGGGCAGAAGTTTTATCAAGCCTACCGACGAAGAGAGAAGGACGGCGGTGAGGATGAAGCTGAATGTGCTTGGCGGGATTGTGAAGGATAAGAGGATCGTGCTAGTGGATGATTCCATTGTCAGGGGCAATACCATGCGTCAGATCATTGAAACGCTGCGGGAAGCCGGAGCTAAGGAGGTGCACGTCAGGATCAGCTCGCCTCCGTTTATCAGCCCCTGCTATTACGGAACCGATGTGCCGTCGAGAGCGCAGCTGATCGCGGCGCAGCATTCGGATGAAGAAGTAAGGAAAACCATAGGAGCCGATTCACTGGCCTATCTCAGACAGACGGATTTTCAGACCATGCTGGGAGATCTGCCGGTCTGTGCGGCCTGTTTTGACGGAAACTATCCGGTGTAAGGAACTGTAGTGAAATAACTTGAACAATTTACTTGCCTGATTTCCCAAATGCAGCGTCAGAAAGCCTCGACAATGCCCGCATTGTCTACGTTTTCTTCC
>CAJOOZ010000017.1 GCA_905236705.1 uncultured Lachnospiraceae bacterium
CATGCGGCGCTGCCTGCTAAGCTCCTCAACTGCGGCCGCCGCCTCTTCCGTAACGATGATGCCCGTCCTAAAGCCCCCGGATCTCTTTTTTTCTATCTCATTTAGTAAGCCGATGCTAACTTTTTCACGGCTTCCGCTTAAAATGATCACTTCCGCCCTGGGCGCATAATGCTTGTATTTCATCCCCGGAGCCTTGGGTCTTGCGGTGTCATTACCGCCGATGATCGCCGGATCCAGCCGCACGTCCTTTAGTACATCCCGCAGCATCTGAGGGGTCACATAACCGGGACGCAGCACCGTCGGCACCTCTTCTGTCAGGTCCAGGATCGTGGATTCCACGCCGATCCCCACTTCTCCCCCATCCAGCAGCATATCGATCCTGCCGGCCAGATCCTCATAGACATACCTGCCCACCGTAGGCGAGGGTCTGCCGGATGTATTTGCACTCGGCGCCGCCACAAACCCTCCGGCCTCTCTGATCAGTGCCAGGGCCACGGGATGATCGGGATAGCGCACCGCCACCGTATCCAGTCCCCCGGTGGTTTCACCGGGCACTTCTTTTTTCTTGTGAAAGATCATGGTAAGCGGTCCCGGCCAGAAGGCCTCTGCCAGCCTGTATGCCGCCTCGGGTATATCCCTTGCCAGACTCCTTAGGGATTCTGTCTTATGAATATGGACGATCAGCGGATTGTCCGACGGTCTGCCTTTGGCTGCATAGATCTTTCTGGCAGAATCGGGGCTGAAGGCATCTCCTCCCAGACCATAGACCGTCTCTGTGGGAAACGCTACAAGACCGCCTTTTCTGATGATCTCTCCTGCCCGCCTGATCACCGCTTCATCAAGCTCTTTTTCCAATCCAACGATATATTCCGTTTCCAAACCCTCTACTCCCGTTTCAGTGCAGGGTAACATAACTCCGATTCTTCATTGTAACACATCCGCTGCCTACTGCGCAACCTGCTCGGCCGGCAGCTCCTCTACGGCTCCTTCTGTCTGCTGCATTTCATCCAAAGCCTCTGTCTGCTGATCCGGACTTTCCTCGATCTGCGCAGCATCTCCATCGCCCAGGGATCCGTCCATATAAGCGGCGATCTCATCCCAGACCCCGGGTGTCTCCTGTCCCAGCTTCCACTCTGCCACTCCTCCCAGGGAATACTGACTCATAACCGTCAGCTTGGCGCGAATGGAGGCAGCTTCCTCGAGCCAGATCTGGCAGAGGGCGCCATCCTCTTCAAACGAAGCATAATACTGAGAGGTCGTTTCATCCCACTCGGGTGTGATCCCTCTTTTTTCCAAAGACTGCTGCGCCATGCTCATGGTCAGCGCCTCACTGGTCACCTGACCGCCGGCCGTCCTCCAGAATCTGGTGTAAAAAGGGATTCCGTTTATCACTTTTTCGGCAGGTACTTCCGAAATGGTTCTTTCGATCCCTCCGAGAACATACCCCAGAGAAGCCACGCTGCCCGCCTGTGCAGAACCGGCGTAATGTTCGTCATAGCCCATGATGACCACGTAATCAGCCACCCTGCCCTGTTCCGCGCGATCATAAAAATCAGAGCTGGCCGTCGGCACATAATTATCCACGGAAAGCACCAGTCCATTGGTCCGGCAGGCTATGGAAAGCTCGCGGATAAATTCCGCAAAATCCTCTCCTGCCGCCTGCGGCACTCGCTCAAAATCCACGTTGATCCCGTCAATCCCATAGGACAACACGGAAGGAATCAGCTGTCTGATGAGATTCTGTCTGTTGGTATAGCTGCCGAGGATCTGCGAAATATCCACCTCATTTGTAAAGTTATCGATCAGTGCCCAGACCTCGATTCCTCTCTGGTGCATATCATTGACATAGCTCTCACTCGCTATCGTGGTAAAATCGCCCCCGTTGTCTGAAAGAAAATACCAGGTAGGGGAGATCACATTGATTCCCTTCGTATTCCCAAGAAGCTCGTATACCGTGTCGTTTGCCGCAGTACTTGTCACCTGATGCCATGCCATATTGATCTTGTGATCCCTGGTCAGGGAAGTAAAGACCGGCTCCTGATAGACGCGGGGGATCGTGATCTGTCCGCCCTTCACATCCGAAAGCATCTTCTTTTCCGTATAACCTATGATCCCGTCCGAAGACCTGACCTTGTTCCAATCCTCCAGTTCTTCCAGGATCAGGACGCTCTCCCCTTCTTTCAGATCCTTCAGTATCTGGCTCTTGACGCCGCCCTGATAACGGATCGCGGTATCCTTCAAAACCGTGGCCTGCGAAGTCTGCATATCGTCCAGATACAGTTGCAGGCGCAGGGGATTTTCATATTTCTCTGCGATAAAATCCGCATATCCGCTCAAAAATCCGACTTCCAGATACGGTTCCTCCCGGTTCATGACCCAGGCCGGCGTTTCCATATTCATCATTTCCTCATTTGAGTAGTATTCATTACTGAATTCGGGAAAACGCAGGATACGGTCTGGCAATGCATAAAACAGCTGATTTTCACTTTTTTCATAATAAAAATGATCATTCAGATTGTCACTGACAAAGGACAGCGGCAGAAACAGATAACCGTCTCTTTGCAGCGCTCTCACCTCACTGATCTCGTTTCCCACGAGCAACGGCACGTCCTCGGGATCGCTGATATTGTAATAGCCTCTCAGATCCATCCGCTCTCCGGAATAGCTGTATTTTTTATAATAAAGACCCATGGCTCCCACGCCTGCGATCAGGAGCATCAGTATGATCACAACCGCAATCGCCCTGCCGGGATGACCAACGCGATCTTCCGGTGCGTATGCGTTTCCTCTTCTCTGCCTGCGCGACCTTTCGCCATCGGAGGTTTTGCCTTCTCTTCGTTCGCGGCGCTCATCGCCGTAGATCAGGCGATCCTCAGGTCTTCTTCTCGAGCCGGGCAGCTTCATCTCATCAGGCTCCCCTGCAGCCTGCCGGCGGCTCCTTTCCCGCCTGACGCGCTCATTTTTGATCTCTTCGTCATTTTCAAAATCACCGGCATCCGAAAAAAACTCCACCAGTGCATTCGTTGCGGATCTGCTTTTTTCTCTCCGGCTCTGTTTTCTTCTGTCTTCTGAACTCATGTACGATCTCCGAATCTCAAGTCTGGTCCCTATTGTCATCCGCAAGAGCGGATCCCAAAACAAACCCAATTATTCATTTTAAAGTCAAATCGCGCTCAAGGCAAGCTGTTTTTGCCAAAATTCAAGACTTGCCCGGGGGCGGGGATAATAAAAGAAGCCCCGGCCGGTATTTGCGGCTGACACAAAAATCCGTATCAAAACAACCGGCCGGAGAATCTCCCGTCTTACACAAAGCTTCGAATTTGTATTTGCACTGACCTGACCGTACCAAAAGGCTGTCCGTGAAATCAATATATGCTCCGGTCTGCCAGCGCCCAGAAAAGCGACCGATCTGCACAAAAAACCTTGTTGTAAATCCAAATCATATCATTTCGCAAAAAGTTGAAGGTGGACCGAAATCGGCATTGTCAGTATAAACGTATCCGCTTATCCGAAAGAACGGGATTTATGTCCTATATAATCCCGCAGTTTGTTGTATGTTATCTCCGTGAACCGGAGACAGAATGGGAAATGGTCAGCGTTCCTCCTCCCTTTGTGAGATTCGACCGAACGCTTCTCTATGACTCAGATTATAAACAAGGCCGGCTTATCTTGCAAGAACTTTTTATCACTTCTCCCGCTTTCCCTTTTGCAAAACATCATGAATATGGTGAAAATTCTGTTAAATTTAGGCAGCGAAGTCTCATCCGGGTTGACGAAAACAGGTGACAGGGATAGAATACAGGTAGGAGAATAATATTATGAAAATAGAAAGAGTAAATGACCGGCAGATCCGCTGCACCCTGACCGGTGCCGATCTGGCCGTCCGACAATTGAAGATCAGTGAGCTGGCCTACGGATCCGAAAAAGCCAAAAGCCTTTTTCGGGATATGATGCGTCAGGCTGAATATGAGTGCGGCTTTGAGGTTGAGGATATCCCCCTTGTAATAGAAGCGATCCCCGTCAATTCGGATTGCATCATTCTGATCATCACCAAGGTGGAGGATCCCGAAGAGCTGGATACCCGTTTTTCCAAGTTTGCTCCCTCCGTCAGCGAGGGCAGTGGCCGGGAATCTTCGGAGCCGACTTTCAGCGCCAGCGATTTTGCGGAAGAAATGATCAATATGCTGCGTGAAGTCAAGGGATCTCTGGCCAGAAGACAGAGCGGCCAGGAGGATGCTGACGATCAGGAGGACAACTCCAAAAAGCTTCAGCCCTGCCTGTTGGAATGCAAAAACCTCGGCTTTTTTACCTCTTTTGCAAAAGCTGTACTGCCTTACTGCAATGAAGATGCCACGCTGTATCGGGACGAAAACGGAAGCTATGCCCTGTTGCTTCGCCCCGGCCAGATGAACGATAAGGATTTTGCACGGGTCTGCAACAGCGCCTCCGAATTTGGTAACATCGAGAGCGTTTCCGACTCGCGGCTGGCTTTTATCGAGGAACATTACGACAGCATCATACCGCATCATGCGCTGGAAGCGCTTACCCGTATCTGACACGATTCAGAACGGATCCATGCATCCATTTCTTACACAGGACTATACAAAAACGGACTGACCTGCGTCAGTCCGTTTTTCACCTCTTTCGCTCCGGCGCTCCGGTTTACTCTGCGTTGTGGATCGCATCCATCAGCTCATCCACGTCGATGCCGTGTACCATCGCAGCCTCCTCGAGCGTCTCGCCCTGCGAAGCCGGACAGCCGATGCAATGCATCCCTGCGCCCAGCAGGATCGGAACGACATTCGGATCCGTCATCATGATCTGCGCGATGGTCATATCCTGTGAAATATTTTCATGTGCCATAATTTTTCCCTCCCGAAAATCATCATAACATACTTTTTTTTCTTTGCCTACCCACACTTTTTTCGCTAAAGGCAAAACTGCCATCAGGCGCATTGCAATCATCCACGCTACAACTGCTTGGACATTTTTCACAGATATACACAACAGCTTGTATACAGTATGCAGAATTTTTCGTCAATTTGAACGAAATATTATTTTCATTCACAGATTGTTTATCATTTGTATACAAAAAAGAACATCTACTCGCCTTGACTAATCCTTTCATAATATTTTATACTCATAAATTAGAACAGTAACGATTCCTGTTTTTTTAAGCTGCGCAGGATCGCTGTAAAAAATAATTTATAGGAGGCATTTACCAATGAGAGAAGAATGGAACGGCTTTACCGGCGGTAAGTGGGAAGACGAGATCAATGTACGTGACTTCATTCAGAAGAACTACACTCCGTACGATGGTGACGATTCTTTCCTGGCCGGCCCCACCCAGAACACCAAGGATCTGTGGGCACAGGTTATGGACCTGACACAGAAAGAGAGAGAAGCAGGCGGCGTGCTTGATATGGATACCAAAGTGGTTTCCACTATCACATCCCATGCTCCGGGCTATCTTGACAAGAACAAAGAGACCATCGTAGGTTTCCAGACCGATAAACCTTTCAAGCGCTCCATGCAGGTATACGGCGGTATCCGTATGGCTGAGAAGGCTTGTGCAGACAACGGCTACACCGTAGATCCCGAGATCTCCGAGTTCTTTACCGTTCATCGCAAGACTCACAACGCAGGTTGTTTTGATGCTTACAATCCTGAGATGAGAGCATGCCGCTCCTCTCACGTTATCACCGGTCTTCCGGATGCATACGGCCGCGGTCGTATCATCGGCGACTACAGACGTATCGCTCTGTACGGTATCGACAGACTGATCGAGGACAAGGAAGCACAGAAGGCATCCACCGGCCGTGTCATGACCGATGAAGTGATCCGTCTTCGCGAGGAGCTTTCCGAGCAGATGATCGCTCTTAAGATGATGAAGGAAATGGCTGCTTCCTATGGCTGTGATATTTCCAGACCCGCAAGAAACGTTCAGGAAGCAATCCAGGCTACTTACTTCGGATATCTGTCAGCAGTAAAAGAGCAGAACGGTGCTGCAATGTCCCTCGGACGTACTTCTACCTTCATCGACTGCTACGCAGAGAGAGATCTGAAGAACGGCACCTTTACCGAAGAGCAGATCCAGGAGTTCGTTGATCACTTTATCATGAAGCTGCGCTGCGTTAAATTCGCACGTACACCTGAATACAATCAGATCTTTGCAGGCGATCCGGTATGGGTTACCGAGTCCCTCGGCGGTGTGGGTGTTGACGGTCGTCACATGGTTACCAAGACCAGCTTCCGTTATCTGAACACCCTGAACAACTTAGGTCCCGCTCCCGAGCCGAACCTGACTGTTCTGTGGTCCGTAAGACTTCCTGAGAACTGGAAGAGATTCTGCGCTAAGATGTCCATCAAGACTTCTTCCATCCAGTATGAGAACGATGATCTGATGAGAGTTACCCACGGTGATGACTATGGTATCGCCTGCTGCGTATCCTCCATGGTAATCGGTAAGCAGATGCAGTTCTTCGGCGCCCGCGCTAACCTTGCTAAGTGCCTGCTGTATGCTATGAACGGCGGTGTCGATGAAGTTACCAAGAAGCAGGTTGGTCCTAAGTATCGTCCTGTTGAGGGTGACGGCCCGCTTGACTTTGATGATGTTTACTCCAAGTTTACAGACATGATGGAGTGGCTGGCTGATGTTTATGTAAATACCCTGAACATCATCCACTATATGCATGACAAATATTGCTATGAGAGAGCTCAGATGGCTCTGCATGACAGAGATGTACTTCGTTACTTCGCAACCGGTATCGCCGGTCTGTCTGTTGTAGCTGACTCCCTGTCTGCTATCAAGTATGCAAAGGTTACTCCTATCCGTGATGAAGACGGCATCATCGTTGACTTCAAGACCGAGGGTGAGTTCCCTAAATACGGTAATGACGATGACAGAGTAGACAAGATGGCTCATGATCTGGTTGAGACCTTTATGACGATGCTTCGTCGCCATCATACCTATCGTAACGGATTCCCGACCATGTCCGTACTGACCATTACCTCTAACGTTACCTATGGTAAAGCTACCGGTAATACTCCTGACGGACGTAAGAAAGGTCAGCCTTTCGCACCCGGTGCAAACCCGATGCACGGACGTGATACCCACGGTGCTGTTGCATCCCTCTCTTCCGTATCCAAGCTGCCGTTTGAGTATGCACAGGATGGTATCTCCAATACCTTCTCCATCATCCCGAACGCTCTGGGTAAAGAGGATCAGGTATTCGCAGGTGATATCGAAGTAGATCTCAGCAAATGAGAACCGCAGCAAGGGAAAACCAAGCGCGAATGAAATGAGCATTTGGTTTTCCCGGCGGAATCACGAGCAAACAGTCTGCGTAGCAGACAGTTGAGCGCGAAAATAAACACAATTAGGAGGCGGCAGACATGGATGAAAATCAAATGATCGATGATCTTATTACACAACTGGACGGCGGAATGTCGAAAGGTGTAGGCCATGTAAATGTGGACAGAGACAATACCATAGACGGAAGCAAAAATGTCGAGACAATGGGATGTACGGACTGCTCACGCACGCCGCTGGCCTGCAGCGTTCCCACCCTGCATCAGGGACTGGACGCATACGAATAAAATCATAAGGAGGAAATAGCAATGGCAGAAAGCAATGCAGCTCAGGTTTCAAACCTGGTCAATCTTCTGGATGGCTATGCAACAAAAGGCGGCCACCACTTAAATGTTAACGTATTGAACAGAGATACTCTTCTGGATGCACAGAAACATCCCGAGAATTATCCTCAGCTTACCATCCGTGTTTCCGGCTATGCAGTTAACTTTGTAAAGCTGACACAGGAACAGCAGAATGATGTTATCTCCCGTACTTTCCATGAAGCTCTGTAAGAACGCGGATAACAACAGATGATAAAAACCGCCGCCCTCACGGGCGGCGGTTTTCAGTCTCTTTACATATAGTCTCTTTACATATTCTGCATTTCACTTCTTCGCTTTTTGATTCCATCCAGGATCACCTTCTTTTTTTCCACCACTGTATTCTTATCCATGGGCGGCGTATCCTTCAGTTTGTAATCCATGCCTAACTTTTCATACTTGGGTTTGGCCATATCATGATAAGGCAATACATCCAGAGCCCGCAGATTGGTAAACTGTCCGATAAAGTACCCCAGATCAAACAGGTATTTATCGTCATCCGTGATTCCGGGTACCACAACATGACGGATCCACATATCCACTCCCTTGGCCTGCAGATAACCGCAAAAGGCCAGAATACCGTCGTTTGGCTGCTGTGTCAGCTCTTTATGCCTGTCGGGATCGATATGCTTGATATCCAGCATGACCAGATCCGTCAGCGGCATCAGCTTATCCAGTTTGTCGATCACAGTCTGATTATCAGGCCTAAAAGCAATACCTGATGTGTCGATACAGGTATGGATATTTTTCTCTTTTGCCAGCGTAAAGAGATCGATCAGAAAATCAATCTGCATCAACGGTTCGCCGCCGGTTACGGTCAGACCGCCTCCGTTCCTGTAAAAAGGCTCATTGCGCTCATACTGCTCAATAATCTCCTCCGGACTCATCTCAGTCCCGCCGTTCATAGGCCAGGTATCCGGATTATGACAATATGCGCATCGCATGGGACAGCCCTGCACAAATACCACAAATCTGGTGCCCGGTCCGTCCACTGTTCCAAAGCTCTCCAAAGAGTGAATATGTCCGTTCATAACGCCACCTCGTCCTGCTCATTTTTCTATCCCAATTATAACAAATCACGGTATGCCGGACAAGGGCGCTTTCCGGCGTATTCAAAGAAAAACCAAAACTTTTTAATATGCTTGTATTTCTGTCTGATTGCGTATATACTAGGATTGTAATCGGGTAGTTGTATCCGAAATTATAAGGAGCCGCCTTTAGGGTGGTTCCCGGGAGAGAAATGATAATAGGAGGTAAGCAAAATGGCAAGAGTTATCAGTGATGCTTGTGTAGCATGCGGCGCATGTGAGAGCACCTGCCCTGTTGGCGCGATCAGCATGGGCGACGGCAGGTTTGAGATCGATCAGGATTCCTGCATCGATTGCGGTGCCTGTGAAGGTGGTTGCCCTGTTGGCGCTATTTCCGAGGGCTGAGCCGGTACATCGTTTGCAAAAACCGGACTGTTTTTGGCACAAAAATGCTTCTTACCAAATGGTAAGAAGCATTTTTACCTGTCTCTATGCGATTCCCGTCTTCTGATACTGTTTCCAGGCACTGGCCAGTTCAAACGTAATAGTGACCATGTAGCCCGCAACCAGAAGCGGCCAGACACCCTCGATCTTGCGATAATTGAAATACTTGAACAGGCAATCCGCTCCGGTATAAAGAAACAGGGTAAAAGAACAGATCCTGGATTTCCAGAACTGTATCCCGACGGTCAGCATGACCATCAGGACATAATCGATCATAAAATTCGTAATCAGGCTTTTGCCGCCGGTAATTCCCAGCAAACCGGTCAGGACATTCCCCTCCTTTTCCATCATCACAAAAGACATGATAACGATAAAATAAAATACCGTGCAGCACATGTTCAGACTCACAAGTTGCTTACGATGCGATGCGTGGCGGTAGAACTCCGCCTTGTTCATCAGATCCCCGTAATACCCTCCACTCTGTGGTGTGTTTGGTCGAAAAGAAGCTTTTTTGCCCATCATAACCCTCCTTATGAACTGCTACAACGCCTGTCTCCTCTCTCAGCCGGGTGCCGGATTTGTCCGGTGCTCCATATTGACAAAACGGGTGTATTCCGGCAGCCATACCAGCTCCACGGTACCCAGCGGACCGTTTCGCTGCTTGCCGATAATCACTTCCGCAATGCCTTGTTTTTCACTCTTTTCCTTGTTGTAATACTCATCACGGTAGATGAACATGACCACATCCGCATCCTGCTCTATGGCACCGGATTCACGCAGATCCGAAAGGATAGGGCGTTTATCCGGTCTGCTCTCAACCGCACGGGATAGCTGGGACAATGCGATAACCGGTACGTTCAGCTCCCTTGCAAGAGCCTTCAGGGATCTGGAGATCTCGGAAATCTCCTGTTGTCTGGAATCTGCCCGCCCGTTTCCGCTCATAAGCTGCAGATAGTCAATGATCACCATACCGATATCCTGTTCGGCCTTGTATTTTCTGCACTTGCTCCTGAGTTCGGATACAGAGATGCCGGGGGTATCGTCAATGATCATTTTCGACATTCCCAACTCTCCGCCGCTTTCGATCAGGCTAGCCCAGTCCTCATCCGTCAGATTGCCGCTGCGGATCTTCTGGGCGTCCACCTTGGCCTCCATAGCCAACAGACGGTTGACAAGCTGCTCCTTGGACATCTCAAGAGAAAAGATCGCCACCGGAATATCCGCCTTCATGCAGGAGTATTGTGCGATGTTCAGCACAAAAGCCGTCTTGCCCATAGATGGTCTTGCTGCGATCAGGATCAGGTCTGACTTCTGAAATCCCGCTGTTTTGTAATCCAGATCCAGAAAGCCGGAGGGAACTCCCGTCAGATTTCCATCCATCTTGCTGGCTCTTTCAATCTGATCCATGACATTTGACACGATCTTGCGGATGGGAACATATTCCCCCGTATTCCGTTTCTGTACCAGATCAAAAATGCGCTTTTCCGCATCTTCCAGGATCTCGTTGACATTTCCGGATGCCTGATAACAGCCGTCGGCGATGGATTCATTGGTTCGGATCAATTGCCTGAGGAGTGCCTTTTCCTTTATGATCGCGCAATAATCCTCATAGTGATACACGGAATATGCATCACCCGACAGCTCCCTCAGAAAATCCAGGCTCACCACCTCAGGCGGCATTCCCTTTTCGCGCAGCCTGTTCTGAAGCGTGACCACATCCAGCTCACGGTTCTGCTCAGCCAGTTCGACCATTGCCTCAAACACAATGCCGTTTTGCTTATTGTAAAAATCCTCTTTATCCAGCAGTTCGGCCGCTTTGTCAAAGGCATCCCGATTGATCATCATGGATGCAATGATAGCCCGTTCCGCTTCGATATCCGTCGGCATTTCCCGCTTCAGGAGCCGTTCGTTTTCTTCTGCCATCCTGTGCTTCCTCAGCCCTTTTCAAGACTCGCTCGCGAGTCTTGGCGCGGGATTTGCAAAAGCTTCGCTGACATATTTCATATGCAAATCCCTGCGCATCCTCGCGCATTGATCCCTTCCGGTTTCTTACATCTCCGTCACGCTGACACTCAGCGTACCCGTCACCTTGGGATGCAGCTTTACCTTCACTTCATAGGTGCCGAAGCTTTTGAGCGCTTCCGGGAGCACCAGTTTCTTTTTATCCAGCTCCTCGCCATACTGTTCCTTGTAGGCCGTTACGATCTCCTTACTGGAAACCGAACCGAAGGCAGCGCCGCCCGCGCCAGCTTTCAGTTTCACTGTAACCTTGCGTTCCTTCAGCTTTTCAGCCAGGTTTTGTGCCGCCTCCAGATTCTCGGCTGCCACTTTTTCCTCATGCTGCTTGGCCAGTTTTACATCGTTCTGACTGGCGGCCGTATAAGCAGTCGCTAACTTTTTCTTCAACAGAAAATTCTTGGCATATCCTTCGCTGACTTCTACGATATCATTCTTTTTCCCGACGGACTTTACATCCGCAAGTAAAATTACCTTCATTGCAATTCTCCTTTTATATCTCCTTATTGTCGCTCATTTCATCCAGCGTCGATTTCAGCTTCTTAATGGCATCGTCCAGGGAGATATCCGACAACTGCGCGCCGGCCACGTTCATATGTCCGCCGCCGCCCAGCTTCTCCATGATGATCTGCACATTGACCTCATCGATGGAACGGGCTGAAATGTAGATCTTTTCGTTATAATCTGTCAGCACAAAGCTGGCCTTGATCCCCGTAATGTTCAAAAGCTCATTGGCCGCCTGGGCACCCAGTACGGTCGGAGCGCTGGTCCTTTCCCCGTTGCAGATGGAAATGGCATATTCCCCTCTGTAGATCCTGGCCTGGCCCACCGCATCGGCTCTGGCGCGGTAGTCATCCGCATCCTCCCTGAACATCTTGCGGACTCTGGTCACGTCGGCACCGCTCCTTCTGAGGAACGCGGCGGCTTCAAAGGTTCTGACACCCGCTTTGTTGATAAAGTTGCTGGTATCCACCACAATACCCGCATAGAGACAATCCGCTTCAACGGAACGGACCTTAACGCCGTCTCCGATGTATTGCAGCACCTCGGCTACCATCTCACAGGCGGATGAAGCATAGGGCTCCACATAGGACAAGGTGGCATTTTCAATCACTTCTTCACCCTGTCTGTGGTGATCGAGAACCACCACACTGCGGCAGACCTTCAACAGCTCCGGACACTGGGTCCTGCTGGGTTTGTTGACATCCACCACTACCAGCACCGTATTGCCGTCCGCCATATCCATAGCCTGTGCATTGTCAATGACGGTCAGTTCATCGGGATCGAGATTGTCAAATGCGTCCACCCAGGGGCGGGTATTGGCGTTGATCTGGTCAATGACGATGTAGACACTTCTGCCCAGGGATTTGGCGATCCTGTAAATACCTACCGCTGCACCGAAGGCATCCACATCCGCATCCTGGTGCCCCATCACCATGACTTTATCCTTGGCCGTGATGATCTCCTCAAGAGCCAGCGCCTTGACACGGGCCTTGACACGCGTATTTTTCTCGACGGTAAGGCTCTTGCCACCATAGTAATTCACTCCCTCCGGCGTCTTGATCACAGCCTGGTCTCCGCCGCGCCCCAGCGCCAGATCGATGGAGGTTCTTGCAAATTCATAATTCTGCGCATAGGACAGTCCGTCCGAGCCGATGCCGATACTCAATGTCACAGCCATATCGTTGCCGATGTTGACGGTCTTGACATCTTCAAGGACATCAAACCGGTTCTCCTTGAGCTGCTTGAGGGACTGTTTTCTCAGGATCACGAAAAATTTGTCCTTTTCCATTTTTTTCACGATGCCGTCGTAGGAAGCAAAGTATTTATTCAGTTTTCTCTCGATCAGCGCCGTCAGCAGGGAACGTCTTACTTCCTCAATGCTCTCCAGCGCCTCCTCATAATTGTCGATGTATAAAAGACCCACGCAGAGGGACTGGTTATCATTTTCTCTGAGCGCCAGCTTCAGTGCTGTCTCGTCAAAAAGGTACAGCGCAATGAGACATCCCTCATATTTGCCGTCCGCCTCGAATATATCACTGTTTTCCGCCATCTGTGCCAGAGGGATCCTGCGCAGCTTGGCAGTGTATTCCCGCTCATCGGCCGAAAAACTGATCTCTGTCAGCTCGTCGTCTTCCCGGGGGAAACGGTCACTCGTCAGAGCCGGAAAAATCGTCCTGACTTCCTTGGAAAAGCCCTTTGGCTTGCCGATGACCGCCTCAAATTCCCTGTTGGTCCAGATTACTCTGCCGTTTTCATCCAGAAGAGCCGTCGCCACCTCAAAATCCCTGAGGAGCTTTTTCTGGATCTGTCCATACTGGGTGGCAAAACTGATCAGCTCATTCATCAGAATGGATTTGCTGAAATTGACGATCAGCAGATCCAGGATCAGATAAAAGAGAACAAAACCGGACAGAACCAGTCCCGCTTTGACATTGATCGTATAAATCCAGACATCCAGCACTGCCAGAAGTACACCCAGAAGCAGGGTTCCCTGCATATACAACTGAAGCCGGCCGGAAAGCCGTAATTTCTGTTTCATTTATTTCCCTCTGCCCCATGGGGCTGCATTTCTACTTTCGGCCGCGCGTCCCCCAAAATGAGGCATCCGCCATCGCACACCGCCATCAGCCGACAATCAAAGATATTATAGCACACTTGTATAAATATAGTAAATGTCAAAAGTATTTATCACCGTATGGTAAAGTACAGGATGATCAGGATCCCGATGCAGGTCATCATCAGCGCAAAGGAAAAGCCTCCCGCGATCGGATGTTCCTCTCCTCTCTTTCCTGTCAGCGCTCCGCCGAAAAATCCGTAGACCTGCGTATGCCTGTCTTCTTTTTTCTGCTCTTTTGTCAGAAAGATCTTTAAAAGCTGCAGCGGCGCATCCATCCCCATGTCTATGATCCGAAAGAACTCCGTGACGATGGAAAGCCCTACATTCAGTCCGCCGCGCTTTCCGTCTTTGGTATGCCGCCCGTCTTCCTTTTCCCCTGAAAGGAGCTGACTGACAGTGCAATAGCTCCCGCCTTTTATCAGCACTTTCCTGACGATGACAAGGTAAATGATCAGACCAAAACCAAGGGAGATCAGGCCGCCCTGCAGACTGTCCCATGAAAAAGCCCCTGCATAATTAAGGCTTACCTCCTGCTCTGTCATATACCCCGCTATGGCAGAGGAAACGAAGGGCTGTCCGAGAATGGGCATCAGAAGGGAGGATCCGAAGATCACAACGCCCGACAGGGGACTCATATAGTTTGCACGCACGTCAAATTCCGCCTGCCGTTTTGCATCTTTGTTTCGTTCCGCAAAAATGCAGATAAAGAGCTTGAGCATATATGCAAAGGTAAGACCGCCGCTGCCAAGGAAGATCCATTCGCTCACCTTCAAAAGCGCCCCCAGCGGCTGCGAAAATCCGCCGAAACATGCCGCTCCTTCCGCAATGGCCTCGTGGAGCAGCGTCTTGCTGAGATACCCGTTAAAAAGAGGCACGCCGCTGATCCCCAGGGCCCCCAGGGCAAATGCAATCTTGAGCAGCGTCTTATTTCTGCCCCAGCCGCGGATCTCATCCAGCACAAGGGTATGACAGCGCATGACTACCACGCCGGCTGCGCAGAACAGAGTCAGCTTGATCAGGGAATGGTTCACCATATGAAGCGTCAGTCCCGTCAGCGCATTTTCGGCTCCCTCCTTTTCACCGGCACTTTCAAACAGCACCAGCATCGCGATACCGGTGAGGATGAAGCCGATCTGGGACATGGATGAACAGGCCATCGTCCGCTTCAGATTGACGCTCACAAGCGCCATGACGGCGCCGATGACCATAGTGATCAGACCCAGCACCAGTACAACGACTCCGAAGGCACTGTCGCGGGGAAGGACATAGAGCGCCGTCATCAGGATCCCGTAGATCCCCACTTTGGTCAGAATACCGGAAAGCAGAGCCGATGCGGGAGACGGGGCTACGGGATGCGCCATGGGCAGCCAGATGTGCAGCGGAAACATACCTGCCTTGGCTCCGAAGCCCAGCAGAATACAAAATCCCGCCCCCCGTACCATCAACGGGTGATCCGATACGGCCAAAGCCTGCGGCAGAGCTTCAAAAACGAGGGTGCCCGCTCCTTTCTGCAAAAGCGCCAGCCCCATAAACAATACCATACCGCCAAACACGGCAATGAACAGATATGTATAGGCAGCCGTTATCGCCTCTTTCGTTTCTTCATGAATGACCCAGGTAAAAGAAGTAAAGGAGAGGATCTCAAAAAAGATGAAGGCTGTCATAAAATCCGCTGACAGCATCACACCTTCGGTGGCTCCGAGGGTTAGCAGAAGAAACATCCAGTACCGGCCGATATGTTCCCTCTCCTTTTGAAAATATTCCTTTGCAAAAAATGTGGTCATCGCCCACATAAATGCCCCGATCAGGGCGTATGCGCAGTGAAAATGGCGGGTGGTAAAGGACAGACTGACAGAGATGCCCCCCTGCAGGGTAAAGTCCCGGCCCCATCCGCTCAAAAGGCACATACAGGCCAGCAGCTCTGCCGCCGTAACCACCATGGCAAAAGGCTCTGTGGCCTTTTCCTTTTTCCGTCCGATCACATATGCCACAGGGGCGCATAACATCGGTATAAAGATCAGTCCCAAAATCAAAATCATCTTACTCCGCCTTTTCTTCTGCTTTTTCTCACCCGCATCCGCGAAAATGCATATTTTACAGCAGTCCTGCTGCTATCTTTTCCACGAAGGCTACGATGGGTGCGGGATAAATGCCTACCGCAATATTGATGATGCCAAACACGATAATGGGAATCAGCATCAGCATATTCGCATCTTTTCTGCCCGGATCTTTTTCATACAGATCCTCTCCCTTGGGCGGGAAAAACGCCCGCATACTGATACCCAGCGTGTAGATCGCACATAAAAGCGCCGACAAAAGCAGGGCAAAAACACCTGCCAGACCTCCCGGACCGCCCTCGGCAATGCCTGCCTGCAAAAGCTTCCATTTGGATACAAAACCGCAAAACAGCGGGATGCCTGTCAGGGATAAACCGCCCAGGGTATAAAAAGCAAAGGTAACGGGCATCTTTTTGCCCACTCCCACCGTGTCAGACACAAAGGACTTGCCCGTCACATGCATAAATGCTCCGGCGCACAGAAACAGGGACATTTTGATGATCCCGTGAAAGAGCATATGCAGAAGAGCCGCGCACAGCCCCGCCGGCGTCATCAGCATCAGGCCGTAGAGCATATAAGAAAGATTGCTGACGGTAGAATAGGCCAGCCTTCTTTTGAAATGCCCCTCTCCCAGCGCCATCCAGGCTGCAAAAACCAGGGAAAAGACGCTGACATACAAGGCCAGATCCCGGGCGGGCGTATCTTTTAGAAAGTCAGTACCGAAGGTGTAATAGGTCAGACGTACAATGGCAAAGACTCCGGAATTGACCACCGCCACCGCATGCAAAAGAGCCGTTACGGGTGTGGGCGCCACCGATGCGGTGGGCAGCCAGTCATGCAGGGGAAAAACAGCCGCTTTCACACCGAATCCGAAAAAGCCGAAGAGAAAGGCCAGCTGCATCATCTCCGGATCAAAGCCGTCATTCAGACAGCCGCCGTAGATAAAGTTGCCTGCCTGTCCGTAAAGGGTCGTCATCACCACGGCGAAGAACCCAAGTGACGCACCGCCGATGCAAAAGGCTGCGTAT
Source organism: uncultured Lachnospiraceae bacterium (assembly GCA_905236705.1). Lineage (GTDB taxonomy): Bacteria > Bacillota > Clostridia > Lachnospirales > Lachnospiraceae > RGIG7926. The sequence goes on from CAJOOZ010000017.1 coordinate 16,868, forward strand.
TTACGTCCGGCATATCTCGATTCCCTGCTCTCATAATAGCTGACCAGCGGAATCGTCACCAGCGTGAGCATCTCAAAAAAGGTATACATGGTGGTCATATTGGAAGAAAAGGCCACGCCGAGAGTGATCCCGTATGTCATGATATAAAAGGCAAAGAACATATTTTTTCTGGTGGTCTTTTTCATATAATCAAAGGCATAGAGCATCACCAAAGGCCACATCACGGAGACCATGCCCGCAAAGAGCCGCGCCGCTCCGTCCAGCCTGAAGTCGATGGAAAAGCCCTGCGTAAAGCTGTACACCTCCACAGGCTCCCTGGAGATCGTAAACATGGCCACCCAGACCAGAATACTGGTCAGGCATACAACGGCCTCCGAATAGAGATTGCGGATCCTGTTCTCCTTAAACTTCAGGGGGATCAGCAAAAAACCGCCAATGATGGGTATGAAGATCGGTACCAATAATAATATGGGATTCAAAATCTGCCTCCGCTAACTTTTTCGACTAAATTAAAGCCATGACACAAGCTTCATGCCAAAGCATCCCACGATCAGAGCCGCCACACACAAAAGGAGCATGGGCACTGTCATCCACAGCGGTTCCGTATATCCGGCCTGTGTCTTTTCGGGCTTCATGCTCTGCTTTTGCGCTTTTGCCCTGCTGCGGCCCTGGCTCTGAGCATCCCCCTGTGAAAAATCCCTGCCGGGGAAGAAGGCTCCAATCACCACCGGCAGCAGGTAACCCGCCGTCAGCATGGCCGAGATCAAAAGCACCACCGGCGGCAGGATCGCCCAGCCCTCTTTTTCCGCATTCAGCGCAGCGCAGGCCAACTGCCATTTTGCCAGAAATCCGCCCATGGGCGGGATGCCGATCAGGGACAGTGAACAAATCGTAAAACAAAACATGGTGACGGGCAGAACTCTGCCAATCCCCTTAAGCTGCTTAACCTCCCGCCTGCCGGTCAGGTAAATGATCACACCTGCGCACAGGAACAGACAACCTTTGGAAGCGGCATGGGCGCACATCTGCAAAAGAGCGCCCCGTATCCCGTCATCCGTAAGCAGTGACAGTCCCAGCAGGATATAAGAGATCTGACTGACGGTGGAATAGGCCAGCCTTTTTTTCAGAACAGGCTCCAGAAATGCCATTGTGGAGCCCAGCAAAACCGTGATCATCGCCAGGATCATCCAGGCATGCTGTACCCAGGTACCTCTGAGCAGTGACGGTCCCACGGAATAATACACCAGCCTTACCAGAGCAATCACGCCGGCTTTGGCGATCACACCGCTCATCAGAGCGGAGGCGGGAGCAGGCGCAATGGGATGCGCCGTCGGCAGCCATCCGTGCATGGGATAGATGCCCGCTTTGGTACCAAAGCCCACAATGCCCAGAAAGACAGCCGCCAGGAACAAAGATTCCCTTCCGGCGATCATCTCCGGCTCCATAAATCCGCCATAGATAAAATGCACCGTATGCGTTGAAGTGGAATAGACCAGTAACACGGCACACAGACCCATCAGCGCTCCGCCGATGGAGTAAAACAGGTACTTTTTGCCCGCTGCCACGGACTCGGCATTCATTTCATGCAGGATCAGAGGCATGGAAGAAAGGGTGGCGATCTCAAAAAAGGCATACATGGTCACCAGCGTGGCGGAGAAGCAGACAGCGATCAGAGCTCCGAGGGAAATAAAGAAAAACGCAAAGAAGTATTCATGCCGCTCTTCCTTCTTCATATACTCAAAGCTGTAAAAGCACACTGCCGTATAAAGCAGCAGGATCACACTGAGTGAAAAGACCGAGAATGAGTCCACCGAAAAACAGATCCCTGCCCGATCCGTGATATTCCAGTTAAGCTCCTTTGGTTTCAGCACCATCACCATGACGCACAAAAGATCCGTCAGCAGGATCAGAAGCGTGTAAATGCGGTTTCGAAGGCTCATTTTCCGGCTCTTTATCTGTTCATCCGTCTCTCTGTCGTCATTGAGAAAGACCGATACCGCAATGCCACCCAGTATGGGCAATAAAATGGTTACAAGGTATATCATATTCTCTCCTAAAAAGCGTATCCGCTTACCTGTCCTCTCCGGCTCAGAACATTTCCAGCCCCCGCCGGATCAGATCAATGATCAGGTCGGATTTAAGACCCAGTAAAAGGTTAGCCAATGTTAACACCAGCATGGGCAGATGATAATTGGCGTGGTGATGCACCATCACATCCCTGCCCGTTCTGCCGTCCGGTGTATAGATCCTGATAATAGTCATCACAAAGTAGAGCGCATTCAGCATGGAGCTGACAGCCAGCGCCAGCATCACCAGGATGATCTTTTTATCGCTGCTTTGGGAAACCGCAGCCAATGCAAACTGAAGCTTGCTGGAAAAGCCCGCAAAAATGGGAATGCCGATCATGGAAAGAGCGCCAATGGTAAAGTAAGCCCCCGCTACCCTTGTCTTTAATCCGCTTCCCTGCAGATCCTGAAATCTCAGATTCCCGCCGGCTACCTCCGCCAGACGGGGCGTGGTCAGAAAGAGCTGGGATTTGGTTATGGCATGGGCCATCACATGAAACATAGCTGCTGTGTAGCCGGCCATCCCTCCCAGGCCGATCCCCATATAGATATAGCCGATCTGGGCTGCCGAAGAGTAGGCCACCATGTGGTTTAAGTTGTTGGTATGGATCGCCTGCATACTGCCGACCACCATACCCAGCACTCCCAGCACCAGCAATACATTGTGGATCGGAAGCTTTTCCAGCACCTGAATCCCAATGGCGCGGTAATAGGTTTTAAACAACAGGAAGATATAAGCCTTGGATACCAGCGAGGACAGCAGCGCCGCCGAGGTAGGCGTTGCCCAGCCATAGGTATCAGGCATCCAGAAATGGAACGGAAACAGACCGCTCTTAATGGACAGACCAATGGTCAGGATTCCCACTGCCACGCCGATCACCTGCAAAGCGGCGGGATCGGATGCCAGTTCGGCGATCGTCTCCTTCATGGGCACCATCAGAAGATGCCCTGTGATATTATAAAGGAGTACCACGCCCAGAAGGAACAGGCCCGAACCCAGCAGGTTCAGGATCATATACCGCACCGCTGCCAGCGTTGTCCGTCCGATCTCCCGCACGATCAGCACACCGCAGCTTGTCAGGGTCAGGATCTCCAGAAAAACATAGCCTGTAAACAGGTCATTGGTCCAGACCAGAGCCATCAGCGCCGCCGTCATGAGATTGACCAGCGTAAAATAAAGGTTCAGCTTGCTCTCATCCATATCGGTCTTTAAAAACCGGTAGCCCGCACTGATGGAGGATATCTCCACCACAAGAAACGTCAGGGCGATCATGGCCTCCAGGATGCCTGCCCTAATCTCATTGCCCCAGGGTGCGGGAAATTCGCCCATCACGTAAGTAAAGGGCTGTCCCGTTTCGATCACATAAAACAGGACGCAGCCGATCAGAACGATCAGAAACCCTTCATAGAAAAGCGTATAGATTCTGGCCGCTTTGGGCTTTAACATGTAGCAGAGCACTCCGGAAAAAAGGCTCAGCACGATTGTAAATAGCGGAAAATTGCGTATAAAATCCACCTATCTGTCCTCCGCTGTATGTCCGGATCTTTCATACATCACATCCAGATCAAGAGTATGATAGCGTTTATAGAGTCTCACCGTCAAAGACAGCATAATGGCCGTAACCGAAACCGAGACCACGATCCCCGTCAGCACCAGACCGGCGGGAACAGGGTTGATATAAGCAGTCCGCTCCAGCACTCCGTCCGTTACGATCGGCGCCTTACGCCCTTCGATATATCCCATGGATGCCAGAAACAGAAAAGTTCCGGTATCCATAATGTTCATACCGATCAGTTTTTTCAGCAGATTTTTCTGAAATAACAGCATGGTAAAGCCGATGCCGAACAAAATGACGGCTGCGGTTTCTTCATTGTTGATCCATAAATGTGATATCATGTCCGATACTCCCTCTTCGAAACAGACTGTAAAATCCAAACATGGTACAAGCCACTACAAACCCCACTGCGATATCCAAAGGCAAAATCAGACCGCCCGACAGGATCGCACCCGGTACTCCCTTCGGAATATGGTTATCTATCCCGTTTGCTCCGGTAAAAAATACATATCCCTTGGCAAAGCTGTAAAAGGAAAGAGCTACAAAGGTCACTGTTTTTAAAAGCTTTTCGGTAAACACCCTGTCCACCGTCTCAAAGCCGAAGGCCACCGCAAAAATGATCAGGGCCGCACCCATGATGGCTCCTCCCGAAAAGCCGCCTCCCGGGGAAAGCTGCCCGTTGAGCAGGATGTAGATCCCGAACAAAAACAGTCCCGGCAAAAGCACATAGCCCACAAGCCGTACAATGGTATCTGTCTGCAAAAGGTGGTAGCTCTCCGCCTCCACGGTATAATAGCTGTCGTATTCCCTGCGCATGTTCTTTTTGTCCTTGCCCAGCAGGATGATCACGCAGATCAGCGCGGTAAACAGCACATGAGACTCACCGAGGGTATCAAATGCCCTGTAATCGAGTATCATACCGGCTACGATATTGGTGGCACCGGTCTCCTCAAGACCATGCTCCACATATCTCTCCACCACCTCCACGCTCCTCGGATTCTCCTCTCCGTAAGAGGGCAGCAGGGAAACCGCATAGAGCAGCACGCCGATCAATAGCAGACAGCAGATCACCGCAATCAGATTATAAAACCGGTCAAAGACTTTTTTCATCGTTTTCCCTTCTTCTTTTTGATCTTTTTTTCATTCTCGCCCGCATCCTCGGCCTTGATCTTTTTCAGGGTCATGAGAAACAGAGTTCCGCTGATACCGGCTCCCACAGCCGCTTCTGTGATCGCCAGATCCGGCGATTCCATCAGTATCCACAGGATACACATAATGGAACTGTAGGACATGAAAATGATCACAGCCTGCATCAGGTTTTTGGTCAGGTTGACTGCTATGGCACAACCAATCAAAAGCAGCAGCAACACGATCCTGAAGCCTTCCGTGCTTCCCATATCACGCATCTCCCTTCTGCTGTTTTTCCCTGTGCAAAAACTGATAAAGCCCGGGATTGGTATAATACTCGATCTGACTGAGAAAATGCGAAGAAACCGGCGAGGTGAACCACATAAAAAATACGATCAGGCCCAGCTTGACGGTATCCATGTGGATGCCTTCCGCCACCCACACCGCAAGGAATACCAGAAACAACCCTGCCGTATCACCGATACCGGCTGCATGCATCCGATTCAGCGCAAAACCGAAACGGTTCGCTCCGATCACTCCTGCCGTAAAAGCCAGCATTCCCGCCAGCATCAGCACCGCTGTTATCCAAAATCCGATCCAACCGCCTGTCATCTTTTTTTCCTCTTCTCTTTTCTTTTATATCTGTCCGATATCTCTTCGGATTCTTCCGAAAATCTCCCCCTGAGCTTGCGGTCCGGCAGATAGACCGAGATCAGGATCAGTACCGAAATGAAACTGACCATGGCATAGATCAGCGCCACATCCACCAGGTAGCTTTCCTGCAGCATCACGGAAAGCACCGCAATACAACAGATCACCATGGTACCGATCATATTGACGGAAAGCACCCTGTCCGTGATCCGCGGTCCGATGATCGAGCGGATCAGTGTAACCGTGATCAGAAGCGCAAACCAGATCAGCACGATCATAAATAACAGATAATAAGCTTTTTCCAATGTCATATTCTTTACACCTTAGTCCTTGATCCTGCGAAGGAGTTTTACAAAAACGCACTCCTGTAATCCCTCTCCGTATTCCTTTCTGAGGCAGTGAACCACAAAATGATCGCCCTCCTGAAAGACAGTAATGGTTCCCGGCGTCAGGGTGATGGAGTTGGCCAGCATCACGTTCTGCAGATTGCTCTGCAATCCCGAGTGAAATTCCACCAGCGAAGGCTCCGGCTTTTTTCTGCCAACGGAAAGAAGTGCAACTGTCAGAGCGGACTTGAGGATCTCCCAGACGAGCACAAAAAAATACCCTATAAAAAGCGGCAGATTCCGTAACAGCCTGCCGTCATTTTCCATAGAATATCCCACAACCTTTGCTGCAAAAAGAGTCACTCCGACACTGATGAAGATCCCGAAAAACAGGATTTCACCGGTAATCCGTCCGTTCAATATGATCCATAACAGAATGATCGCAATATACATAGCAGTGTCCCTATAAATCCATCATATGTTTACCCGCGCCCCGAAGCCTTGCCATGGCACGTGCCAGATTGGCACGGGAAATATTGTATTCCACGATACTCTGCTTCTGGGAAAGCTGTTCTCTGGCTCTCTCCAGCGCAGCCTCGGCACGAAAGGCATCGATCTCCTCCGGCTTCTCGGCAGAATAAACCAGGATCGTTACCTTGCTCTTTTCCACCTTCAAAAGTCCGTCGGACACGATGGCGATACGCCAGATCCCCTGCTCCGTCCTAAAGCGGATCTCGCCCACCTCAATGGCGGTAGACATCTGCTCATGTCCCGCCATAATCGCCATTTCTCCGTCAAAGGAGGGAAAGACCAGCATCTCGCACTCTCCTTCATAAAATACCCTGTTGCAGGCCAGTATCCTGAGATGAAAAGTTTTCATTTATCTACTCCAACGTTTTTGCCTTGGCGATGACATCCTCAATGGTGCCGACATTGAAGAATGCCGCCTCCGGATATGCATCCATCTCTCCGTCGAGGATGGCGGAAAAGCCGCGAATCGTCTCGGAAACAGGTACAAACACACCTTGGACGCCGGTGAAATTCTCTGCCACATGGAAGGGCTGGGATAAGAACCTTTGGATCTTTCTGGCCCGATACACCGTTTGCTTGTCTGCCTCGGACAGCTCCTCCATACCCAGAATGGCAATGATATCCTGCAGTTCCCTGTATTTTTGCAAAGACTCCTGTACGCCTCTGGCTACGCGATAATGTTCCTCCCCCACTATATCCGCTTCCAGAATACGGGAAGAAGACTCCAGCGGGTCCACCGCCGGATAGATACCCTGCTCTACGATCTTTCTGGACAGCACCGTCGTGGCATCCAGATGGGAAAAGGTGGTGGCGGGAGCCGGATCGGTCAGATCATCGGCCGGTACATACACCGCCTGTACACTGGTGACGGAACCGTTCCGGGTGGAGGCGATCCTCTCCTGCAAAAGTCCCAGATCATTGGCCAGGGTGGGCTGATATCCCACCGCCGAAGGCATTCGTCCCAGCAGAGCCGAAACCTCCGAGCCCGCCTGAATGAAACGGAAGATATTATCAATGAATAACAATACATCCTGATTCTGAATGTCACGGAAATATTCCGCCATGGTCAGACCCGTCTCCGCCACTCTCATTCTCGCACCGGGCGGCTCGTTCATCTGACCGAATACCAGCGCCGTTTTGGATAAAACGCCGGATTCCTTCATCTCATTCCACAGATC
>CAJOOZ010000018.1 GCA_905236705.1 uncultured Lachnospiraceae bacterium
CCCAATACCAGTCAGGGACAGAGAATCCCTGGGATGAGATATTCGGAGATAATGGCGGTCAGAAGAATGATCAGAATAAGCAGGCGGATGGGGAAGACCCAAAGGAGAGCGGGCAGGCCCGGGACGGAAGCAGGGACCCTTCCTTTAGTGCAATGGATCTCATAGACTGGGATGATGAGAAATGGATGGATTACCCCAATCACAAAGCTTCCGAGTATGCGGATGCGGAGTATTATGAGGACTTCGGTGACTGCATTGATGAGTCCGTATCTTACAGGGTGAGACGCGAGTATGACAATATTTATGACAGAGAACTGGGCGTCTGCCTGAGGGCAAGCTATGTTCAGCTTGAGGGCAATATCCCGAATCTGGATGAGATCAACCGAAAGCTTGAGGAAGAGGGATGCTATTATCTGCAGTATTATGAAGATGAACAGGAGAGGATCGATCGCTCGTTAAAAGACAATGACAATAACATTTTTCTGTCCAAGACCAGTTGCTATGTTCCTTACAATGATGAGGATACCATTTCCGTGGTCTTTCAGGACGAGGTGATGCTGGCGGAGAAAACGAGTATCCATCTCGTGGCGGTGAACATCAATCTGATCACGGGTACGGTTCTGGATAACGAAGGAATCCTGAATCTGCCGGATGATTTCGGGAGCTTTTTCAGAGAGAGAAGCGGGAAACAGAATGGAACATCCTACGGAACGGAAGAATTTACGGATCAGCAGATTTTGTCCATGCTCAGATCCGAAGAGAATCTGATCGTCTTTTATACGCCGGTGGGACTGGAGGTCGGGTATGAATATACTACCTCCGATAACGGCGGATGGATCACGATTTCTTTAAAAGATTATAAAAAATACCTTTGGGGAGTGTGAAAGCAATTGCCTGTCAAGATAAAATACTTGACAGGCATCCTCTTTTGTTGTAAGATAGCAAAGTCGGTGAAAAGGAGCGGGTAATGGACAGGATCGTTGAAAAGGGATTGTTATTCGATTATTACGGATCGCTTCTGACCGAGAGACAGCAGCAGATTTATGAGGATGCGGTCACAAATGATCTGTCACTGTCCGAGCTGGCAGATGCTTACGATATCTCCAGACAGGGAGTGCATGATCTGCTGAGGCGCTGTGACAGGATCCTGGCAGAATATGAGGATAAGCTCGGCTGTATCAGGCGGGAGCAGGCCATTAAAAAATGTGCCACGCAGCTCATGGAGCAGGGGCAGCAAAATAAGGACGAGGAGAGCGTCCGGCTGGCAGGACAGATTCTGGAACTGCTTGATTGACAGAAAGAGGTTATTATGGCATTTGAAAGCCTGACCGAAAAACTGCAAAACGTATTTAAGGGACTTCGCGCAAAAGGACGGCTCACGGAGGCTGATGTCAAGAGCGCCATGAAGGAAGTCAAGATGGCTCTGCTTGAAGCGGATGTCAACTTCAAGGTGGTCAAGAATTTTGTCAAGACCGTGGAGGAGAGAGCAATCGGGGCAGACGTGATGAGCGGTCTGAATCCCGGACAGATGGTCATCAAGATCGTAAACGAGGAGCTCATCAATCTGATGGGGTCCGAGGGAGCCGAGATCCAGCTTCAGCCGGGCAAGGCCATCACCGTACTTATGATGTGCGGCCTGCAGGGTGCAGGTAAAACGACGACAACTGCCAAACTGGCAGGTAAATATAAACTGAAGGGCAAAAAGTGTCTTCTGGTAGCCTGTGATGTGTACCGCCCTGCGGCCATCAAGCAGCTACAGGTCAACGGAGAGAAACAGGGAGTGGAGGTTTTCTCCATGGGCGACGGTCAGAGCCCCGTGGATATCGCCAAGGCTTCCATCGAGCATGCCAAAAAGAACGGTCACAATCTGGTGATCCTGGATACCGCCGGACGGCTTCATATCGACGAAGAGATGATGGCGGAGCTGCAGCAGATCAAGGAAAACGTGGAAGTCCATCAGACCATTCTGGTTGTGGATGTCATGACCGGTCAGGATGCGGTGGGAGTAGCCAAGGACTTTGATGAAAAAGTCGGCATTGACGGCGTGATCCTGTCCAAGATGGACGGTGATTCCAGAGGCGGTGCGGCGCTGTCTGTCAAGGCTGTGACCGGCAAACCCATCTTTTATGCAGGTATGGGAGAAAAGCTCTCCGATCTGGAGCAGTTTTATCCCGACCGTATGGCGAACAGAATCCTGGGAATGGGAGATGTGCTGAGCCTGATCGAAAAGGCGCAGGAGAGCATCGACATCTCTGAGGAAAAGGAAAAAGAAATGTCGGAACGTATGAAAAAGGGACGTTTCGATTTTGAAGATTATCTGGAGAGCATGAAACAGATGCGCAAGATGGGTGGTCTGGGCAGTATTCTGTCCATGTTGCCCGGCATGGGGGTAAGCGCAGCCGAGCTTGAAGGTGCCATAGACGAAAAACAGATGGCGCGCATGGAAGCCATCGTGTTGTCCATGACAGTGGAGGAGCGCAGAAATCCCAAGCTGCTCAATCCCAGCCGCAAACACAGGATTGCCAAGGGAGCGGGAGTGGATATTGCAGTGGTCAACCGTTTTATCAAACAGTTTGAACAGAGTCAGAAGATGATGAAATCCCTGCCGCAGATGATGGGCGGCAAAAAAGGAAAACGGGGCGGCTTTGGCGGCTTCGGAGGTCTGGGCAAAATGGGACGTATGCCTTTTTGACAGACCCTTAATATCACAGGATATGTATTTCAGCTTTGTCTGAGGATATATATAAGGCGGTTGCCGGACAGGCACTGCCGGATCATAAACAATCAATGCACAGGAGGAAAAAACAATGGTAAAGATCAGACTGAAAAGAATGGGACAGAAGAAATCTCCTTTCTATCGTATCGTGGTAGCGGACGGCAGAGCCCCCAGAGACGGCAGATTTATCGAGGAGATCGGATATTACGATCCCAATCAGGAGCCTTCAGTTGTCAAGGTGGATGAGGAAGCTGCCAAAAAATGGCTTGCCAACGGTGCACAGCCTACAGATGTTGTTGCCAAACTGTTGAAGCAGGCGGGAATCTGATAAGCGGGCAGCTTACAGAATATGATTCTGGAGGACAAGAGTATGAAGGAATTGGTTGAAGTCATAGCCAAGGCACTTGTCGATCATCCCGATCAGGTTCAGGTGACGGAAAAAGAAGATGGCAGAGATGTGACAGTGGAGTTGCGTGTTGCTCCCTCAGATATGGGAAAGGTGATCGGCAAACAGGGCAGGATCGCCAAGGCTATCCGCAACGTAGTGAAAGCTGCGTCTCTGGATTCCGGTAAGTTTGTGGATGTTCAGATCTTGGAGTGACAGTTCGTTACAATTACTCTGGCGATTTTGGCCAGAGTAATATTCACAGCATAGGAACCCTACAAATATCGAGCAGACAGCCCGTGCAGCGGCCCGGCCTCTTGCAACGAACCTGTGAGATGTTTGTGGGCTGTGAATCGTAACGACAGATAGCCGTATCGGATTTTCAGGGATTGGACAGGACCGGAGGTTACTCCGGCTTTTTTTTCGCAGATACGGGTTGTTGATGTTTTACCGGAAATGGCCGGAAGTTTCCGGATGAGGAGCAAAAGGCAGGCGGATATGCAGGATTATTTACAGGTGGGGGTGTTGACCAAACCCCATGGCGTCAGGGGCGCCGTCAAGGTGTTTCCCACAACGGATGACCGCACCCGTTTCAAAAAAGGTCTCACCTTTTATCTGAAAGGAAAAAAAGAAACAAAGACCGTCAAGGTGGAGAATGTTCAGTTTTTTAATCAGTATGTGATCCTGAAGCTGGATTGTTTCACCACCCCCGAAGAAGCAGCCCCATATCAGGGGTGTGCCCTTTTGGTAGATCGGGAAAATGCGGTAAAACTGGAAGAGGACGAGTATTTTCTGGCTGATCTGGAGGGCATGAAAGTGGTGACGGAGGAAGGCATTGAGCTGGGAGTCGTTGACAGAGTGATGCCAACCGGAGCCAATGAGGTGCTGATCGTCAGAGCCTTTGGAGGCGTTTTCGACGGAGTGGAAGTGCCCGAAGGGGAGGAGGTTCTCCTGCCCTCCATCAAGGAGTGCATCAAAAGAATCGATCCCGGGGAGGGTCGTATCACGGTGCATATCATGCCCGGGCTTTTGTAGCGGATCATTTCCATAACGACAGCATGAATCAACACATAAAGGAATTTGACAGATGAATTTTCATGTACTGACTCTTTTCCCGGAAATGATCATGGATACGCTTAAGACCAGCATTCTCGGACGTGCGATGGAAAAGGGTGCGATCCGTGCGCAGGCAGTTAATATCCGTGATTATGCGAATAACAAGCACCACAGCGTGGACGATTATACCTATGGCGGCGGAGCAGGTATGCTGATGCAGGCCCAGCCCGTTTATGACTGCGTTCAGGCGGTATTGGACAAGATCAATAAAGAGCGCCCATCAAACGGGATGGCATCGCCCCGTATCATTTATGTCACGCCCCAGGGACGTATTTTTGACCAGAAACTGGCACAGGAACTGGCCGGGGAGGAGGATCTGATCTTTCTTTGCGGTCATTATGAAGGGATCGATGAGCGGGTGCTGGAGGAAGTCGCGACGGATCAGGTATCCATCGGAGATTATGTTCTCACCGGCGGAGAGCTGCCGGCTCTTGTGATGATCGATACCATTGCAAGGCTGTGTCCGGGGGTGCTTGGCAGTGAGGAAAGTGCGCAGACGGATTCTTTCCAGAACGGGCTTTTAGAGTATCCCCAGTATTCCAGACCGGCTGTATGGCATGACAGAGCCGTGCCGGAGATATTGCTGTCGGGTGATCACAAAAAAGTGGATGAGTGGAGGCTGGAGCAGTCCATCATCAGGACCAGGGAGCGCAGACCGGATCTGTATGAAAAATGGCTGAAAGAGAGAAACGAAGCCGGTAAATGAAAGGATTGACAGTATGATAAGAGCGGAAGGGTTGACGAAACAGTTTGAGAGAACGGTTTTGTCGGAAGAAGAAAAAAAGAAGAATAAAAAGAAAAAGAGTAAAAAAGAAAGCTTCCTGGCAGTGGATCACGTTTCTTTTGAAGTGCAGTCGGGAGAGATCCTGGGCGTGCTGGGTGCCAACGGAGCCGGCAAGACCACGCTTCTTCGCATGCTGGGATCATTGATGAAGCCTACGGAGGGAAGCGTTTCGATCATTGACAAAAACGGAGAACTGGTGACAGACCCGATCGAGCAGAAGCGCAATATCGGCTATCTGTCCGGCAATACCAAGCTGTATCACAGGCTGAGTGTACGGGAAATGCTCATGATGCTGGCAGAGATTTACGGTATTGACAAACAGAAAGCAGAAGACCGTGTAAGTGAGATCAGCCGGGTGCTGGATATGGATGGGTTTATCGATAACAGGATCGAGCGGCTTTCCACGGGACAGACCCAGCGGGCTACCATAGCCAGGACACTGATCCATGAGCCGGATATCTATATTTTTGATGAACCTACCCTGGGGTTGGATATCATCAGTGCGGACGCTATCGTATCCTTTATGAAGACGCAAAAGGACGAGGGCAAGACCGTGCTGTACTCCACACATTATCTGGAGGAGGCACAGTTTTTGTGCGACAGGATCCTGATAATCAATAAGGGACGTGTGATCTGTGAGGGAAGTCCCGACCAGATCATCAAACGGTTTGAAGCAGACAACTTAAGAGACGCGTTTCACAAGGTGATGAAGAATGCTGATGAGCTGACAAAAAGCGCTGCCACTGATACGGCGGATCAGCTGAAAGAAGACCAAAGCGAAGAAACATCCGGTCAGGATGAGGAGGTGGAAAAATGAATCCGGCTACGGTAAAAGCGATGTTCAAACGGGAAATGCTTGATATTCTCAGAGATAAAAAGACGGTGGCCATGATGATACTGCTGCCGGTTCTTTTGTATCCTCTTCTGATCGTGGGAATGGTGCTGGTGATGAATGCGGTTGCTTCATCCCAGGAGGAAAAGGAGTACAAGGTTGCTTTTGATCTGGACAACAGTATTCAGAGTGAGCTTTCGGATATTCTGGAAGAACAGAGTGACAAGATCGGTTATCAGCTCAGCGTTCTGAGTAAAGCACAGGTGGAAGAGTCACTTGCAGAAGATGAGAGCGATGACGCAGAAGAGAAAGAAAATAAAGATATTTACGAACAGGCTCTGGATGCCAAAAAACTCAATGCTTTTCTGAGGCAGACAGAAGACGGCAGTTTTGAGATCTGCTATCTGTCCGCCCAATCGGATTCGAGCATTGCCAGAAGCGGTCTTACGGATCTGATGACCCTGTATCGCGACAGGGTGAGAGAAGAGCTTTTAAAGGAGGCGGGGCTTGCGCCTGATGAGATCCTGAAGGCGGCGGACTATTCTTCCCAGGATCTGTCCTCCACGGAGGAATCAGTGGGCTATCAGATCGGTTCTTTCCTGCCTTTTCTCATTATTACAAGCGTGCTGCTGGGAGCCATGTATCCTGCCATTGACGTGACAGCGGGAGAAAAGGAGAGAGGAACGCTGGAGACTTTGCTGACCATGCCGGTCTCCAATCTGGAAATGATCCTGTCCAAGTTTTTGTCGGTGTCCGTCATTGCCAGCGTGTCGGCAATCCTGAATGTGGTGTCCATGGGATGCGCCATAGCATTTCTCGTATCGGGTTCCATAGCGGCGACTGAGGAGCTGAACCTGAGCATCAACTTTGGAGTCTTTGTACCCGGCGTTCTGTTCACCATTGTGGTCATGATCTTTTTTGCCATGCTGATCACGGCTCTGTGCATGTGTACCTGCATCTTTGCAGGCTCCTTCAAGGAGGCCAATAACTATATTACGCCGCTGATGCTTGTGGTGATGATTGCCAGCTATGCGGCCATTATTCCCAACGTGGAGCTGACCCAGCAGACGGCTTTGATTCCGGTGGTCAATGTCTCTCTGATGATCAAGAGCCTGTTTGGCCTCACCAACGATTACGCCCTCTATGGCATGGTTCTTTTTGCCAATGTGGCATACAGCCTGCTGGCAGTGCTCGTACTGAGCCGCCTGTATAACAGTGAAGCAGTGCTGTTTGCAGACGGATTTACCTCGGTACATATTTTTAACGGACGCAGTGATATGAAAAAGGGACAGATGCCCGGAGGCGGCGATGTGATCCTGGTGCTGGCTGCGACACTCCTTCTGATGTTTTACATCGGTGTGGGAGCAGCAGGACTGGGCTTTTATGGCGTAGCGCTTCAGCAGGCTGTTGTACTGGCATGTCCGCTGGTTTATGCCTGGTATATCAAGGCGGACAAAAAGAGGCTGTTTTCCCTGAATAAACCGCAAATGGCAGCAGTGCTCGGAGGGATATTTATGTTCATCGGGGCCTTTTTCCTGGCTATGATACTGGGGGTTGTGCTCATGCCGCTGTTTCCGCAAAGCACCGAGAACGTCATGGATCTGAGCAACTTTTTAATGGGACACAACAAGCTTTTGACGGTGGCGATCATTGCCCTGATGCCCGCGCTTGGGGAGGAACTGCTGTTTCGCGGATTTCTGATGGGGACACTGAAGGAAAAGACAAAACCCGTCATGGCAATAGCGGTCACCGCAATCCTGTTTGCCGCTTACCATATGAGCGTGCTGCGCTTTTTCACGGTGGGTGTCATCGGACTTTCCTTTACCATTGCGGCCTACAAGAGCGGGAGCATCTATGTGTCCATGCTCATGCATTTTTGCAATAACCTCGTAGCCTGTCTGGTAGACTGGTATCCGGATACCATAGGGCAGATCGAAACAGCGAATTTATCTGATGCAGGACAGACGGGGCTCTTTTTCCTGGTATTAATCGGGGCGCTGCTCGCCGTTATTGTGGGATATATCCTGCTGGATCATGCGGAGAAGAAACGTTTGAAAAAACAGTGACGCCTTCATAAGATATCTTTCAGCATAAACGCAATCATTAACTGCATTCGCACATCTAAAGAGGAGAGATCCAAGGACAACAGATCACTGATCTTATTCAGTTTGTAATTCACCGTATTCCGGTGAACGAACAATTCGGCGGCGGTGTCTTTTACACTGCCGTTGTTTTGCAGGTATGTATGAAGCACTGTGGTAAGATCTGAGTTGTTGGCAGTGTCGTAATCAAACAGCGGGCCGAGAGTATTGTCAAAATAATCCCGAATAATCGCCTGATCCTCAATCCCAATGAGAAGGCGATAAAGTCCCATGTGGGAAAAGAAAAACATGGTATTCGGAATCTTGTCTTTGGCCTGCAATTGTTCAATTGCTTTTGCCTGTTGATAACTCTTATATAAGCACCGGATACTTTTGGTGAGACGTCCGACGCCGAAGAAAATGGTCTCTCCCGGAGAGAGATATCGCAGGGCATAGGTTCGCAAATCTTCCGAAAAGGCATACAATTCATTTTCCGTGTAATTTGCTGCAATTGCAATGATCTCTGTTTGATTGGAAAAAATTGTGCAGTCCTTATAAGTGTGTAAAATAGAATTGCGAAGGAAAGCAGTCAGTCCTTCGATGCTTCTTGAAAGATTGTTCTTCACACCACCAATTTCCATCACACAGGCTGCATATTGCCAATCGTTTTGAAAGTTCTGTTGAGACAAAGCGGTGGTATAGAGTTCCTTTTGATCCGGAAAAAGAATGGCATTTTTGAATGCGGCTGCAGCCTGCAGTTCTTTTTGTTCGTCTTTTGTAATACAAAAACAGAAAATACGAATGATTTCAGCCAGGTGTATTTTCCACGGGACCATGAAGATTGGAAGACTGATCTGATTACAGTAATCAATTGCATTCTGTGGAACCTGTTCGATAAAAGGCCCGGTATTGACAATTATGCCGGAGGGATTGCGGGGTTCGATGCTTTTGATCAGGTCTGATAACTGAAAATCCTTTGTAAGCCCCAGTCCGGTTGTGAACACAATATCTCCGTCATTGAGAAATTCAGCCGCCTCCACGCTTTCTACCATAAGAAACCAGGAAACAAGGTTATGTAGTCCCGCTTCTCCGCCCAAAAGAGTAATATCCATATGCTCCACTTTTCTAATCAGTCGGCTTAGTTCAATTGCCATCGATATCAATCTCCAAAAAGTAAACTTGTACAATAAAAGAATATGTGTAAGAAAGAACAAAAAAGACAAAGAGAATCGAGACCTCTTTGTCTTTTTCTCTATTATAGCATGTGTTTTTCGAATGACAAGTAAAATTTGACGCAGGATCGGGAAAGGGCCGGGCTTTTTGAAACGCTCCGCGATAAGACAAAGCAACTGTGCCTGAGCACAAATCATTCTGTGCTTTGGCTCATTGTTTTCTGCTTTCAAGTCGCTATAATGATGACCATTAAAAGAAATATCCGTGAACGGAAAGCACCGGAACGGATGAAAGAGAGGATGATGAAAGATGGGAATGCAGGCAGAGAAAATAAAAGAATATGCAAAGCAGTATGTGTTGCAATCGTGGAGCAAGCAGGGAAAATTGAATCCGATTCCGGTACAAAAGGCAGAGGGAATCTACTTTTATGATTACGAGGGAAACAGGTATACGGATATGGCATCACAGTTGGTGAATCTGAATCTTGGATATGGCAATCAGGATATTGCGGATGCCATAAAAGAACAAGTTGACAAGTATTGTTACATAGGTCCGTCCTATGCATCGGAATCAAGAAGTACTTTGGCAAAGATGATCATTGATCGATTGCCGGACACATTCGGAAAGGTATTTTTTACCAATGCCGGTGCGGATGCCAATGAGAATGCGATCAAGATTGCAAGGATGTATACCGGACGGAAAAAAGTGTTCAGCCGTTATCGCAGTTATCATGGCTCATCCTTCGGAGCAGGCAATTTGACCGGGGAGCCCAGACGGTATCCGTTAGAGCCCGGGATACCGGGATTTGTAAAGTTTTTTGATCCGTACATATATCGTGAGCCGATTGAATTTCAATCCGAGGAAGAGGCGACCGGATATTATATTGCGAAACTGAGAGAACAGATTCTTTATGAAGGACCGGATAATGTGGCAGCTATCGTAATGGAATCAATTACGGGATCGAATGGAATCATCATTCCGCCCAAAGGATATCTGCAGGGAGTGCGTAAACTTTGTGATGAGTTTGGAATCGTGATGATCTGTGATGAGGTCATGGCAGGATGGGCAAGAACCGGTAAAATGTTTGCATTTGAGAATTTTGATGTTGTGCCGGATCTGGTAACATTTGCCAAAGGTGTTACTTGCGGATATGTTCCGTTGGGAGGCGTGGCAGTCAGCACTAAAATCGCATCGTATTTTGACGATCATTTATTATCATGCGGATTAACCTACAGTGGTCATCCGCTGGCATGTGCAGCCGGGGTAGCCTGTGTCAACTATTATGATAAGGCGAATATTCTTGAGAACGTCAATAAGGTAGGTGCCGTTTTGGCAAAGCAGCTGGAGGAGATGAAAAAAGTGCATCCGAGCGTGGGCGATGTCCGGCATATTGGGCTGTTCTCATGCGTTGAGCTGGTAAAAGATAAGGGCACGAAGGAACCGTTGGTATCCTACGGTAAGGATCCGGATGGTACGATGGGAAAGATTATTGGTCTTTTGAAGGAGCGGCGATTTATGACCTATTCTCATGAGAATATGATATTTGTCTGCCCGCCTCTTATCATCACGGAAAAGCAGCTTCTGGAAGAATTGGAAAAACTGGACGAAGTGCTTTCGATCGTGGATTTTGAATTTATTGAATGAGTTGTTGAGAGGAGGAAATGCCATGGCACATTTTGTAATGCCTTCCCATGTTCTGATCGGGAGAGATGCGCTTAAGGAAGCAATCCCGTATTTTGAGAAGTATGGGTCAAACGCATTTATTGTGACAGGTAAACATGTGGCAAAGTCTTCGATGATGGATAAGTTGAAGAAAGTTCTGGACAAAGCGAATATCAGTTATTACGTATATGATGGAATTACCGGTGAGCCGACGGATCAGATGATTGAGGAAGGTGTTGCCCGTTATAAGGAGAAGCAAAGCCGGTTTGTGATCGGGATTGGAGGTGGCAGTCCGTTGGATTCGGCGAAAGCGATTGCTGCCATGACGGTGAATTCGGGAAAGATAGCAGATTACAACGGGAAAGAGATTACAGGCGAACTTCCGCCAATCGTAGCCATTCCAACCACTGCGGGTACGGGTTCGGAGGCTACCAGATTTACCGTGATTACCGATCAGAAAAAGAATATCAAGATGCTTTTGAAAGGAGACTGTCTGATACCGGATCTGGCAATTTTAAATTACGAGTTTACGCAGGATATGCCGGCAAGTGTGACGGCAGCGACCGGACTGGATGCCCTGACACATGCAGTGGAGGCATTTACCTCGAAAAAGGCGTTTCCTCTTACGGATGTGTATGCTGTTTCAGCGGTAAAGAGAATCATGACCTATCTGCCGGTGGCATATCGTAACGGATATGACAGTATGGCGAGAGAGCAGATGATGATCGCAGCATTTGAAGCAGGTGTCTGTATCAACAACTCCAGTGTTACGATCGTACACGGAATGAGTCGCCCGATCGGTGCATTGTTTCATGTGCCACATGGGATGAGCAATGCGATGCTGCTATCAGGTTGCCTTGGGTTTGCAATAGATGGCGCATATGACCGTTTTGCATTTTTGGGCAGAGCGATCGGAGCGGCAACCGGGACAGATAGCGATGAGAATGCGTCGAAGAAGCTGCTGGAACGGATAGAAGAAGTCTGCCGAACCTGTCAGATTCCAACACTGAAGGAATATGGAATTGATGAGCAGGAATTTACTAAGGTCATTCCTAAGATGGCAGAGGATGCAATCGCATCCGGAAGTCCGGGAAATACAAGAAAGACCGTGACGAAAGAGGATTGTATGCAGATCTATCAGGCGGTGTATCAGGCATAGAGGATTGGAGTGATTGTATGAGTGAAACAACGGAACGGGAAAAAGAGATTACAATAGAAGATCTTGGGGTTACTTTTCGGGATAATGCAGGGAATGATGTGCAGGCATTGACGGGAGTGAACCTGGATATTTATAAAGGTGAATTTGTTTCTCTGTTGGGACCTTCCGGCTGTGGAAAAACAACCTTGCTTCGTTCGGTCGCGGATTTGCAGGAGCCGACGGAAGGAAGTATCAGAATCTCCGGTATGACGCCAAAGGAGGTCAGGCTTGAGCAAAAGTTTGGATTTGTGTTTCAGCAGCCGGTGCTGTTTAACTGGAGAACGGTTAAGAAGAATGTGGAACTGCCGTTGGAAATCATGTATTACGACAAGGAGGAACGGTCGAAACGTGCAGATGAAATGCTTGAGATGGTTGGACTTAAAGAGTTTGCCAATCATTTTCCAAGACAGCTTAGCGGAGGTATGCAGCAGAGGGTGAATATTGCAAGAGCCTTTGGCATCCGGCCGGAAATCCTGTTGATGGATGAGCCGTTTTCGGCATTAGATGAGTTTACAAAAGAAAAATTGCATGAGGATCTGCTTAGGATCTGGCGGCAGACCAATAAGACGGTACTGTTTGTCACGCACAATATTCAGGAGGCTGTTTTTTTGTCAGATAGGGTCTGTGTATTATCCCCGCATCCGGGAAGGCTTTCGGCAGTTGTAGATATTGATCTTCCGCGTCCTCGCAGGCTGGATATGAAAGATACATCACATTTCAATGAACTGGTCACTAAGGTGCGGAACAGTTTTGAAGGGGGGAGCCTCTGATGCAAAAGAAAAAGATCACAGATCAAAATTGGTTTTCCGTCGTCTGCTGGCTTTTGCTGATTGTAGCTGCATGGGAGATCGGTGCAATCGTGGTGGCGCATACCAAACGTTCCCCGGAAAATATTCTTCCGCATTTGTACCAGATCCTTGCAGCGGCCCTTTCTTCAGCTAAGGTATCGGGAGGTATGACAGCTTCCCGGGTTGTACTCTCCAGCGCAGGAGCAACGTTGTTTCGCGCTTTGGCAGGCTTTATTTTGGGAATGATTCTAGGATTTGGGTTTGCCCTGCTCATGAAATTGTCAGGTGTGATTGAGAAACTGGCGTTTCCGTATTTGATGCTGATTCAATTAATTCCCGTGTTGGGACTGGCACCCATTATTTTAGCAATTACGGGGGATATCAATCAAAGCCGCATTGTCATTGCCGCAATATTGAGTTTTTATCCGGTGGCTACGAATACGCTGGAAGGATTCAAATCCGTGGATAAGGATAAATATGATCTGATGTATACCTATGCCGCGAAGAAATCTACGATTTATACAAAGGTATTGATACCAACTGCGATTCCATATTTCTTTACCGGATTAAAGATTGCAGCACCGATGGCGATTACCGCTTCCATTCTGGTGGATACGCTTCAGGGAGACGGCGGGTTGGGATGCATGCTCTCACAGTCTTTAAAACATGCCATGTCGATCTATGTATTCTGGCTGATTGTATTCTTCAGTGCGTTTATTGGAATTATGAGTGGTTATCTGATGAGCTGGATCGAGAGGCTGGTTTCGCCGGAATACAGAGGAAGTCGAAGGGCAAAAGCAGGAAAGGGCGGTGATTGAAATGGCACATATGATCAAGCGGAGAAAAAGTTTTTTTCAAAAAATGAGGGAGAACGAAAAGGTGCAGTCGATATCGACGGTGGTGCTTCCCGTGTTGCTTGGAATTGTGATTTTGGCTTTGTGGCAGGGACAGCAGCTTCATGCACTATTTCACACCGATACCTTTACATTGCCGATTCCCACGACGATCGGTGAGATATTTATCGATAATTTGGATAAGATTGGAAAAAACACAGTCTCAACCGTGGTAGTTGCGCTGATTGGATTGATTTTGGGAAGTCTGTTAGGTTATGGCATTGCCGTGCTGGCGGCGGTATTCCCGAAATTCGGGAAAGGCGGATTAAGTATCATCGGAGCGTTTGCCTCTATTCCGGTGGTGGCGCTGGCTCCCGTATTGAATAACTGGACCAAGGATGTGTCCAAGGATGCCAGTGTGAGAAGTATGGTTGCCAAGATTCTGGTGGTGATGCTGATTGCCGCAGCCGATATGGGGCTCAATGCTTACAGAGGATTGACGGAATTGGAACAGTATTCCGAGGATCTGATGGCAACATATGCGGCAAAAAAGAGAGTTACTTTTTTGAAACTCAGGCTTCCGAATTCGCTGCCTTATGTATTTACAGCATTAAAGGTAGCTGTCCCGGCAAGTATCATGACAACCATTGTCAGTGAATATTTTGCGGAATATATTACCGGCATTGGCAGACAGATCAGGGAAAATATTGTACTCGCACAGTACTCTACTGCATGGGCTTATATCCTGACGGCCTGTCTGATCGGAATTGCGTCCTATGTGATCTTGATGATCGTGCAGAGTATTGCACTTAGAAATTATCATTAGATAATACCATTTTGGTTATAGTTAAGGTTACTGTTTACCGGTTTGCCGGATGCTTGGCAGCGAATTACAGGCAGGCGGGTAAATGTAATAGATAAGGGTGAGAAACAAAGACCAATACAAAGGAGGAAAAGATTATGAAAAAAAGAATGAGAAAACTAGCAGGTTTAATGGGAGTAACTGTATTGACGGTCGCTATGATGACCGGCTGCGGTAATTCCGGAGATGTCACCACTTCTGATACGAAAGAGGAAACAGACGTGGAGACAGCTTCCGAAACGGAAAAGGCCGGACAGACCGATGATGAAACGGAAGCGAGTGATGATGAAACGAAGCAGACAGCTTTGTCGGATGAAGAGATCATACGTACTGCGGCAGCGGACGGTACGGTTGGTAACTGGGGACTTGGTAACGAGTATGAGATCCTCGCATTGCTTGCAAAATACGATCTGCCTACAGATTATCTGAGTCAGGATTTCACCATGGATGGCTTCGATGATGACTCTATCTCACTCGCGTCGGCAATGACATATAACGAGTTGGGATTAGTGCAGAACGATTATGATGGCGGCTACGGATATGGAGATTCCATAGGGATCATTGATATGAATGATCAGGGAGTGGCAATGCTTGAGGATAATATTTTCTGTAAGGGAGAATTCGCAAAAGAGAATCCGGAAACGGTGAAAGCATTTTTATATGCATCGTTAAAGGGCTGGGAGTATGCAATGGAAAATCCGGCCGAGGCGGCAGAGATCTGTTATGAATACGGTTCCTCCGTATCGGCGGAGCATCAGGCATATATGGCAGACGAAGTTGCAAAACTGGTAAATACGGATATGTCCGGAAATACCGTGACCGATATAGGCAATATGGATGATGCGGCGATGCAGCAGACATTGGATATTGCAAAGAAATACGTGTCATTGGATGATGCCAATGCATCGGAAAAACTTCAGGCAATGACGTTGGATGATATTCGGGATTCATCTTATATCGATGCGGCAAAGAGTTCCGACGGAACCTTTACGGTAGAAAAGCCGGAGGTATCAATTCAGTTAAAGTGGTTACCGGATGCGCAGTTCATGGGTTATTATGTGGCGTTGGATAAGGGCTATTATGAGGAAGTCGGACTTACGGTTAATATTGTAGCAGGCGGCGGTGATATTGCAGAGACGACGGCAGTTAATAACGGAACGGTTGATTTCGGTGTGACATGGGTATCCAATCTGGCATCCGCCAATGCAGGTGGTATGGACTTATTGGAGGTGGCTCAGGTATTTCAGAGATCAGGTCTGGTACTGGTTTATAAGCCGGAGAATTTTAACTAAGATAAAGGAGATGAAAGGTATGGATTTATTGATTCAGGGTGGAACGGTAGTGACGGCATCCGGAAGTTTTCGGGCAGATGTGGCGGTGAAAGACGGAAAAATTGCGGCGATTGGAACAAACCTGAATACTGATGCGGACGAGGTGGTGGATGCGACCGGCAAGCTGGTGCTTCCGGGAGCGATTGATGCACATACGCATATGGCGATGCCATTCGGAGGTACCGTATCGGCGGACAGTTATCTGTCAGGAACAAGGGCAGCGGTATGCGGCGGCGTTACTACGATATTTGACTATCCGGTTCAGCACAAAGGAGAGACAATCCTTGGACTTGTAAACTCCAAAAAGGAAGTACTGGAAAAGGAAGCCTGTTGTGATTATGCATTTCATTGCTGTATCACTAATTTCAACGACGGTGAGATTTTAGATGAAATGGAACAGGCAGTGGCAGAGGGGATTACCAGTTATAAGTGTTTTCTGGTGTATAAAAAAGAAGGAATGATGGTGGACGATGGTATGCTCGCGAGAATGCTGCTGCGCGCAAAGGAGCTGGGAGCCATGGTCAATGTACATGCAGAGAATCCGGACTTGATCGATCTTCGGACTGCAGAGTATCTGAGAGAAGGAAAAACCTCAGCATGGTATCACTATATGAGCCGGCCGGAGTTTGTTGAGGCGGAAGCGGACAAGCGGGTGGTACACTGGTCAACACATTTAAATGCACCGGTCTATATTGTGCATATGGCAGATAAGGAAGGATTGGAAGCATGTATTCAGGCGAAGACGGAGGGAAATGAACTGTATGTGGAGACTTGCCCGCAGTATCTGGAGTTTACCTGTGACGTGTATAAGCGGGAGGATGGACGTAATTTTGTATGTTCTCCTCCGATGAAGGGAGCGGAGAGCAGGGAAGCACTGTGGAAAGCATTGAAGGCGGGATTTATTGATACCGTTGCAACGGATCACTGTCCGTTCCAGAGCTATGAAAAGGATTGGGGTAAGGATGATTTTACCAAGATCCCGAATGGCTGTGCCGGAGTCGAGAACCTGTATCCTTATATGCTGGATGCGGCCAATTCCGGAAAAATCTCGTTTGAAAAGGTAGTGGAAGTATGTTCCACCAATGTGGCCAGGATATTTGGATGCGACAATAAAGGTGCGATTGAGGTTGGGAAAGATGCCGATATTGTTCTGTATGATAAGGACAAGGATTTTACCATAAGTGTCGACAATATGCATTCGGATTATGATCATACGATATGGGAAGGCAAGAGATTGCATGGTTATCCGATAAGGACCTATCTTCGCGGAAAGCTTGTGTATGATAACGGTGAGTTTGTCGGTGAGCCCGGAAGCGGACAGTATATTAAGAGGAGTCCGAGAAAAGGTGCATAATACGAGGTGATGGGATGGCATATGAAGAGATTTGTTTGAAAACCGAAACGGGGCGCTGCCTGCTTTGTCACGACCCTGCATGCCAAAAGGCATGTCCCAAAAACATACCCGCCGATCAGGTCATTCGCTCTGTCCGGTTTGAAAATATGATCGGAGCAAAGTGGAAAATGGGCGATGGTGAAGCTTGTGAAGGTTGTGACGAACCATGTAAAGACGCATGCCTAAGAGGGAAGATGGATCGCAGCGTTGACATCCCGGGAGTGATTCGAAATGTGTTGAGCCTTAAGGAGATATATCCGGAGCCGGTAGAGACAGGAATGACGGCGGAACAGTCTGTAGATCTGTCAATTGATTTTTGCGGCGTTCACTGTGAGAATCCGTTTTTCCTGTCATCTTCGGTGATCGGAAGCAATTACGAAATGGTTGCAAAAGCATTTGATATGGGATGGGGCGGTGTCGCGTTCAAGACGATTGGAATGTTTGTGCCAAAGGAGGTATC
>CAJOOZ010000019.1 GCA_905236705.1 uncultured Lachnospiraceae bacterium
CGCCAGGCCAAAACAAAAGAAGGTTCTGAAATTCTGTATCAGGTGACGGATCAGATGATACGGGATCAAATCAGAGTGGGAAACCTGCCTGAAAGCATATAACTATTCGTTAAACTGTTCTTTTGCGAATAGTTGGCAAGCCCTCTCTTACGCCTATTTCTTTTCTTTTTTGTCTTTCTTTTTGAAAAACTCTATCTTATATTTGTCAGATTTCTGTTCATTGTCATTTTTCTGAATATATTGATATTGATGTTCTTCATCGATTTCCTGAAGAGAACGGTAGTCGCCGGTATTGACGGACAGATTTTTCTTTTTCAGGGACTTATTCATGGCGGAACGGATTGCGGCATAAAAGATCGCAAAGATCGGTACGCCAATAGCCATTCCCAGAATGCCAAAATATCCACCCATAACGGTGATGGAAAAAATGATCCAAAAGCTGGAAAGTCCCGTGGAATCACCAAGGATCTTGGGGCCGAGAAAGTTACCGTCAAACTGTTGCAGGATCAGAATGAACACAATAAATACGATCGTTTTTTGGGGATCTACCATAAAAATGATCAGCGCACTTGGAATCGCTCCCAGATACGGTCCGAAGAAAGGAATGATATTGGTCAGACCTACGATCACGGATACCAGCAATGAATATGGCATAACCAGACAGGTGGTGCCGATAAAGCATAATAAGCCGATGATCAGGGAATCGATCAGCTTGCCGCTGATATAGTCGGCAAAGGTATGCTTGACAAATTGTGCGTCTGAAATGATCTGGTTGGCTCTCTCACGACGAAATACGGAATATACCAGTTTCTTGGCCTGTGCCGTGAAGTGCTCTTTGCTGGCCAGCAGATAGATGGAAACGATCAGACCTATCACAAGATTCCATAGTGTGGTCAGTACACTTACAAAGCTTGATACAAGGTTGCTTGACACCCTGGTGATCGTTTCCTGCAGCATAGGAACGATCTTGGAGGAAATGATATTGGCCACCTCACTGTTGTAGTTACTGAGAAGTGCATTGACAGTCGTGCTAAGCTGCGGGTTTTTGCGCAGAACATTATTGATGAAGTTTTGCAGATTTTTGGTATAAATCGGGAACTGGATCACCAGATTCTGCAGACTCTGCATCAGTTGCGGTATGATATTGGCAAAAAACAGATATAAAAGCAGGATCAACAGAAACACGGTTGCCACGATGGAGATATTACGACGTGTTTTTCTGGATTTTTGCGTATCGATCTCCTTATCCATCTTCTTCCAAAGAGGAACCAGTATCCTGTTTTCAATCCCGTTGACGATAGGTGCCATCAGATAAGCCAGGATCAATCCGTAAATAATGGGTCTGAGGATCTGAAGCGATCTGGAAATGCCCCTGGTGATGTTCTTTGTATTAAAGATCAGATAATAAAACAGCATGGCCG
This sequence comes from uncultured Lachnospiraceae bacterium, assembly GCA_905236705.1. GTDB lineage: Bacteria > Bacillota > Clostridia > Lachnospirales > Lachnospiraceae > RGIG7926. The sequence goes on from CAJOOZ010000019.1 coordinate 1,422, forward strand.
CAGCCAGAACCAAAAAGGCTGTGATGCCCCATTGCAGATAGTGATGCTGCAAGCCCAGACGCTCTGCATAGCGCCCATAGCGGCGGCTTTTCGCATCTGCTTTTTTTTCATTTGTATCAGTCGTACTCTCTTCTGCTTTCGTTTCATTGGACTTTGAGTTTTCAGCAATGCTGTTTTTTTGGTCCATAATCGATGTTTCTCCGTGTTTTCTCATTGATGATTGGATTACTGCCGCACTTCAAATGCACCTTTGGACAGTTCTTTCTTGAGCTTGACCCTGGCTGTCGTCTTGCCGCCGGTTTTGTAGATGACATTATCTGCGATCATTCCGCGGACATTGGAAAGCGGATAAATGCTGGCACCTCTGCCGATAAGGGTTCCGGGATTCAGTACGCTGTTGCAGCCAATCTGCGCTCCGTCACCCACAATGGCGCCGAATTTGCGAAGCTTGGTATCGATCCGTCCGAGTGGAATGGAAACCTCTACGTTGGTCTTGTCGTTTTTGATGTTGGAGGTGATGGAACCTGCGCCCAGATGCGCTTTGTAGCCCAATACGCTGTCGCCCACATAGTTGTAATGCGGCACTTCACATTCGTCAAAGATAATGCTGTTTTTGACTTCGACGGAATTGCCGATCACACAATCGGCGCCTATGACTGCATTGCCGCGGATAAAAGCGCAGTGTCTGACTTCAGTGCCGGGACCGATGATGGCAGGACCTGTAATGGAGGCCGTGGGCGCTATCGTGGCTGTGTTGTGAACCCATACCCCGGGGAATCTTTCTTCATAATCCGTCCCCAGCATCGGACCCAGTCCCTTGATAAATTCTTCGATCAGCGGCAAAACACCCCAGGGGTTTTCGGCTGCATCGAACAACGGACTTGCAATGGTGTGTGTCAGGTCCAGAAATTTGTTACTTTTAAGGATTTCCATTTTGTTTCCTCCCGTTATATTGATTCTTTTTTTCAGGATCCCCCCGGATCCGGTTTCAGTACTACTATTTGGCAGATTTGCGATAATATGCGGCGCTGTCTTTGATGAGACGGGTGATCCTTGCTTTTTCATCAGTATTTTTTACCTGATCGATCCGTCTTTTGATGAAATCAGTCAGCGTAGTCATATACTGCTCTTCTGTCAGCTCTCCGCCGGATACCTGCGACAATCCCATCTCCCAACTGGCTGTCATCTTGGGATCGAGCATCAGCGGCATGCTGTAATAGACTACATAATAGATACTCTCCCCCAGACGGGTCGGCGTGTAGATCTGGGTCTTTTTGTTCAAAGCCAGAAAATCCCGATCTACCAGCTTTTTCAGAATCTCTGCCCGGGTGGCGGAGGTCCCGATGCCGCCGGATTTGATCTGCGCTCTGAGCTCCTCATCTTCTATCAGTTGTCCGGCGTTCTCCATGGCCAGGATCATATTGCCTGAATTATATCGCTTGGGCGGACTTGTTTCGCCCTCCTTCACGGTGAATCCCTCACCCTTTATTATAGCACCTTTTTTCAAGGAAGAAAGAAGATTTATAAAATTCTCGTCACAGACGATCTCTTCCTGCTTTTCTTCATTCTTTTCTTTTGCCGGCTCATCCTGCCTGCTTCCCTTTTTCCGGAAAAATGAATCTGCGAATACCCTGGTAAAGCCGGGCTCGGTCATCACCTTAAAGGTGGCAAAAAAGGACTCCTGCTGTCTCCGGACCTTGAGACTTACCTTTAAAAACAGGGCATCGGGGCAAAAGATGGCGACAAAGCGCCTGAGGATCATCTCATAGACGCTGGAAGCCAGGGGACTCAGCGTGGCAGCTTTTCCCACTTCCGCTCCGGTGGGGATGATGGCATAATGATCCGTGATCTGCTTATCATTGACATATTTTGTCTTTGCCAGATTCTGATAAGTTTTCTTTTCAAGTATATATTTGATATAAGGCGCCATGCCCGGATAGGCGGACAAAGGCGTGATATTTTTGGTAATTTCCTTAGCCACTGCCGAGGATAATACGCGGGCATCCGTTCTCGGATAGGTGGTCATCTTCTTTTCATAAAGTTCCTGCGCGATCTGCAGCGTCTGATCCGGCGAGATCTTGAGCAGCCTTGAACAGTCATTCTGAAGCTCGGCCAGATTGTATAATAGCGGCGGTTTTTTGACTTCTTTTTTCTTATCGCTGCTCTCAAGCGTAAAATCAAGGGGCTGATGGGCTGACAGATCCGCGATCATTTTTTCGGCATCATCTTTTTTGAGAAAACCGTTTTCCTTGTACAGGTTTGGAGAGCCGTAATAGGCGCTTTCTTCGGTGCTCTTCCACTCCGCCGTAACAGGCGCATCTCCGATCACGAGATTGGCGATCACTCTGTAGAACGGCGTTTTCTGAAAATTGCGTATCTCAAATTCCCGTCGCATTACCATGCCCAGAACGCAGGTCATGACTCTGCCCACAGAGATCGTGATCTTGTCGCGCCCCAGCGTCTGCTGCAGGGTATAACGATATTTTAATGTCAGAGCCCTGGAAAAATTGATTCCCATCAGATAGTCTTCAATGGCTCTTAAATAGGCAGCACTGCTAAGGTGGTCATATTCCGAAAGCGGCTTTGCCTCATGAATGCCTCTGAGGATCTCATCCTCGGTCTGGGAATCGATCCAGACGCGCCGCTTATCCTTTTGGGGACAGCCCGCCATCTGGTCCACCAGTCTGTATATATACTCTCCTTCACGGCCGGAATCGGTGCAGACATAGATACATTCCACATCTTCTCTGGTCAAAATCCCTTTGACGATCTCATACTGCTTTTTGACGGAGGGAATGACCTCGTATAAAAAATGCTCCGGCAGAAACGGCAGAGGATCCAGCTGCCATTTTTTCCAGGAATCATCATAGACCTCCGGATAGCTCATGGTAACCAGATGACCGACGCACCATGTCACAATGGCGTCCTTATCTTCCATGAAACCGTCCCTGTTTTGAAAATGCATATCACAGCGATGTGACAACGTATCGGCAAACTGCCTGGCTACGCTTGGTTTTTCCGCAATAAAAACTTTTTTCCCCATAAGCGTTTATACAAATACCTCTCTCATGGGAAGCAGCCGGACATCCCCACGCACCTTTGCCTCCAGCGTTACCTTTTCATCAAAGCCCTCTCTCGCAAACAAAAAGAGCAGATCGGGAGTCGCCTTTGCGCCCGCCAGGGTCTTCATGGCGTTTTCGTAAAATTCATATGTCATATAGGGTTTGTCATAGCAGCAGAATGCCGCCACACAATGCTCATCATCCTCATCCGTGGCCAGATAGTCTATAAAGCCTTCCTTGCCGTCAAATATGCCGCTGGTCTCCACCTCAAATCCAAAGCCCCGACTCTGGGCAAGATCCTCCATATATTCCCGACAGATCCGTGAAAAATACGGATTGCAGTAGTCGGAAAGCCTGAGGGAAATGTATTTTTCATAGAAATTCTCGCTAGTAAGTGTCTGCGTCATGCTGTAATGCGGGTATAAAAACCGGAACCAGAAATCCACAAAGTGATTGCTGATACGATAAATGCCCTTGCGCTGCATGTTCATCCCTCTGGTATCGACGGAAAAAACCTTTTCCACGATCTCCAGCTCCATCAGATTTTTGAGATAAACCGAGATCTTGGCACGGGAAAAACCGGTATGCCGGTAGATGTCGCCCAGCTTGTCCAGACCGCTTGCCAGTGCGGAAAGAATGGAATAATATACGCTGCACTCTCTCACCGCATCGCGCACCATGCGGCTGCCTTCGTCAAACAAAAAAGCATCGCTCTGCAGGATGTTTTTGCAGATGTTCTGTTTCAGCGGGATCTGCGGATCGAAATATTTCCAAAGACCGGGGATGCCCCCCAGGATCGCATAAACGGCGATCCGATCCTCCAGTGAATAATCGGGGAAATGATGGGATAATTCTTCAAATCTAAGCTCTCTGATCTTCAAAAAGCCGGATATGGACAGCGCGGCGCGGCCGATCTTGCCGACAAGCTGGTTTTCCACAAATCCGACGGAGGAAGAACAGAGAATCACCAGAACCTGTCCATTGGAAGGATCACCTCCCGTCAGAGCGGTGACATGCTGCATAAAATCGGAATCGTTTTTAATCAGATTATCAAATTCATCAATGACCAGAACTTTTTTATCCTGTGTGCTTTTGGCAAAGGAATCCATCAGCTCCCTGTAGTCCGGATAGACGGATACGGATATCCCCGCTTCCTTCCACTGTCTTGCCATCAGATATTGCTGCTGACGCACACTCGCATCCACGGCCAGATAGTAAAGACTTTCTTTATCCTTTAAAAAATCCATGAGCAGGGTGGTCTTGCCGATATTTTTTTTACCGTATAGAACGATGAGCTGACTGCCTTCCGTTCCATAGACCTGATTCAGATAACCAAGCTCATTTTTTCTGCCTAAAATCATGTTTTTCTCCCACGGCTCCTCCGGATACGCTGACTTTGAAGGCGGCTTTTGTATCCGAAGCGGGTCAGATTCTACGATACCATCTCTGCCAACAATTCCTCGATCTCGCCGGAAGGCATCGGCTTACCCAACAAAAAGCCCTGGATATTGTCACACTCGATACTTTGCAGATATTCATACTGGCGATTGTTCTCCACACCTTCCGCTACGGTTTCATAGCCCAGCTTTTTCACCATTGAAATAATGGACTCCGTGATGATACGGGTGGAACTGTCCTCGATCACCGTATCGATAAAGGATTTGTCGATCTTTAATGTATCAATGGGCAGATTTTTCAGATAGGACAGGGATGAATATCCCGTACCGAAATCGTCCAATGATATCTTGATACCCATTTCACGGATCTTGTGCATCTGATCCAGTACAGAGTCAAGATCATCGATCAGTACACTCTCCGTGATCTCCAGCTCGAGATTGACAGGGTTGATCCCATACTTTCTGATCAAATCGAACAAAGAGAGGATAAAATCATTCTTTCGAAACTGCATGGCAGAGATATTGACGGAAAGCACCATCGGATAGTGGAAATTATTCTGCCAGCCGGAATAACTGCGCAGGGCCTCATCCAGAACCCAGTGGCCGATCTTGTCGATCAGACCGTCCCGCTCCGCAAGCGGAATGAATTTGGACGGACTGATAAAAAAGCCCTCCTTGTTTCTCCAGCGGATCAGCGCTTCCACACCCCTGAGTCTTTTGGTCATTGAATCATATTGAGGCTGATAATACAGCTCAAACGCCTCTTCATCAATGGCTGCCCTTAATTCTTTTTCCAGAGCAATATTCTGCAGAAAATCATCCAGCACGGGGGCTTTAAAGGAATAAAGTCTCCCCGGATTCTCTCTTTTCTGCTGTTCCAGAACGATCTCGGCAAAGTTGATCAGCTCAAGGGAATTATGGGCCGATTCGGGATAACAGCTCTGTCCGCCGCTTACGGTAATGCGTATTTTTTCATCATCCGTAATGGAAATCGGATCCTGCAGATATCTGCTCAGTTCATCAAAAAACAGGCGTCCATAGTCCTGCGGCTGTCCATAGAATGCGGCAAAATATACGTTGGAATGAAAATGCGAGATCAGACAATCCTCCGACTGTTTTCCCCTCAAAAACAATCCTATGTTCTGCAGCAGTTCGTCGCCGGCGATCATTCCCAGGGAATCATTGATATTTTTAAAATCATCCACCATCAGACACAGTACTTCGATGGACTCTTTTTCGGTCTGCGCCTTTCTGACCCAGTCGGATAACAGCCGGACAAAATAATTGCGGTTGTACAGGCCGGTCAACGTGTCGTAATATGCCATATATTTCAGGCTTTCGGTCTGCTCCCGTTCCCTGGTTGTGTCATTGAGACGTATGATCTTTTCACTCAGGACGCCGGCTTCATTTTTGGAAACGGTCACTTCGATCCCGATCCATCTGCCGTCCGACATCCGGCACTCACACCCCACTGCGGCCCTGTCCGCCCGCTCGGGGAAAAGTGTTTTTTCAAGTACCTTTTTTTCATCAGGCAGAAAAGAATCGATCATATGATACAGATCTGCTTCTTTCTCTATTGGGAAATCAAAAAAATGTGAATAGTTCCCAAGTGTTTCAAAACGATCATCGGCATAATCATAATACAAAAAAGTACTGTTGAATGTGCCGCAGATCATCCGAAACATCTTATCATTATCAAGCAGTTTCTGATTCAGTGAATTTAAAAGCTCCAGTCTGGCATTGTTATTTTCCATATGATCGGCTCTCCTGTATTTTGATCAGTTTTTGGTGCCTATCAATCCTTTATCCTTCAGCAATTCGGCACACAGCACAGCTCCGCCTGCTGCTCCTCTCAAGGTGTTGTGTGACAGACCGACAAATTTCCAGTCATAAATGGAATCCTCGCGCAGCCTGCCTACGCTGATCCCCATACCGCCTTCATAATCCACATCCAATGACACCTGCGGTCTGTTGTCCTCTTCCATATAGCGGATGAATTGAGAGGGCGCACTGGGCAGATTATGCTCCTGGGGGTATCCTTTGAAGGATGTCATAGCCTCGATCAACTGCTCCTTCGTGGGATTTTTTCTGAATTTCACAAATACAGTTGCGGTATGTCCGTTCAGCACCGGCACGCGAATACACTGACAGGAGATATGAGGCTCCTCTGCCTTGACGATCTGACCGTTTTCCACCCTGCCGAAGACACGCAGCGGCTCCTGCTCGCTCTTTTCCTCTTCGCCTCCGATATAGGGGATGATATTGCCTTCCATCTCGGGCCAGTCCTTAAAGGTTTTGCCGGCGCCTGAGATCGCCTGATAGGTACTTGCGATCACTTCATAGGGCTCAAACTCACGCCATGCATAGAGAACCGGCGCATAACTCTGGATGGAACAATTGGGCTTGACCGCAATAAAGCCTCTGGTGGTACCAAGCCTCTTTTTCTGTGCTTCGATGACATCTGTATGGCTGTCATTGATCTCGGGAATGATCATGGGCACATCGGGAGTCCAGCGATGCGCGGAGTTGTTGGACACTACGGGAGTTTCTGTTTTGGCATATTCTTCTTCGATGGCGCGGATCTCATCTTTGGTCATATCAACTGCGGAAAAAACGAAATCCACCTGCGAAGCCACTTCACTTACCTCATTGACATTTTTGACAATGATATCCTTTACCGCCTCCGGCATGGGAGTCGTCATCTTCCATCTGTCTCCTACCGCATCTTCATAGCGTTTGCCGGCGGACCTGGGGCTTGCTGCGATGGTTGTCACTTCAAACCAGGGATGATTCTCCAATATGGAAATAAATCTCTGACCAACCATTCCGGTTCCGCCCAGGATACCTACTTTTAATTTTTCACTCATTTCTTTTCTCTCCTTTTTGAATTGATCAATATTGTATCGCATCCTGCCCCAGATATGCTTCGTAGTATGCGATCGCCTCCTGCATGGCCTTGCGCCCCGGGGCGCCCTTGGTCAGTCTTTTGGATACGCAGGTTTCAAGCGAGATCGCATCATACAGATCCTCATCAAAGGCAGGGCAGATCTCCTTCAGTTCTTCTATGCTAAGCGCATCAATGGGTTTGCCTTGCCCGATACAATAGAGCACCAGTCTGCCGATGATACTGTGTGCATCTCTGAAGGGTATGCCTTTGTTTACCAGATAGTCTGCTGCATCGGTGGCATTGGTAAAGCCCATCATGGCACTTTCCTTCATACGATCCTTGTTGAAGGTCACGGTCTTTAACATGCCCGTGAACAGATCCAGACAGCCGCAGGCTGTATCCATGGCATCAAAAGCCATTTCCTTATCTTCCTGCATGTCCTTGTTGTAGGCCAGCGGCAGTCCCTTCATTGTAGTGAGCATGCTCATGAGTGCACCGTATACCCGACCGGTTTTGCCTCTGACCAGCTCGGCAATATCAGGATTTTTCTTTTGCGGCATGATGCTCGATCCGGTGGAATAAGCATCATCCATCTCGATAAACTGATATTCATTGCTGTTCCACAGGATCAGTTCTTCACAAAATCTGGACAGATGCATCATGATGGTGGCAAGGGCAGACAGATATTCGATCAGGTAATCCCTGTCGGAAACGGAATCCATGCTGTTTCTGGTAGCGCCGTCAAAGCCCAGCAGCTGCGCTGTCATCTCCCGATCCAGCGGATAGGTGGTGCCTGCCAGTGCGCCGCTTCCCAGAGGACACAGATTCATTCTCTTTCTGATATCCGTAAGCCGCCCGTCATCCCGCAAGAACATCTCAAAGTATGCCCCGAGATGATGCGCCAGGGTTAACGGCTGCGCCTTTTGAAGATGCGTAAAGCCGGGCATATAAGTGTCCGTATGCTGTTTCATCAGATCGAGCAATGTGTTCAGAAGATTCCCGATCAGCTCTTTTGTCTCATCAATCCTGTCTCTGGTGTAAAGCTTCATATCCAGCGCCACCTGATCGTTGCGGCTGCGCCCCGTATGCAGTTTTTTTCCGGCATCTCCGATCCGTTCGATGAGGTTGGCCTCCACAAAGCTGTGGACATCCTCATAAGCGTCCGTGATCTGAAGCGTGCCGTTATTAGTGTCAGCCTCTATACTGTCCAGACCGCCCAGGATCTGATTTTTCTCCTGTTCCGTCAGGATTCCGGTTGCCGCCAGCATTTTGACATGCGCCCTGCTTCCGGCAATGTCCTGTGTCAGAAGCCGCTTGTCAAAACGTATCGATGCATTAAATTCATATACTTTTTCATCGGTGCTTTTGGAAAAGCGCCCACCCCAAAGCTGTGCCAAAACATGACCTCCATATCTTTTTCAGGCATTAAAGCCTCATTTAATTTTCAAATAATTTTATCATAACGGCTACGTTAGTTCAAGCAAAATCGAGTGTGTGATTTTGCCGGGATTCTGCCGGTAACGTTTTGCCGCGAAGAGACCGTGAAAAGCGGCATAGCCTACATTTCTGTAAACTATGCCGCCTTATCTTCCGGAGTCTTACAAGCCCCGTAGCACGCACTGAAGCGCTGCATTTTCAAGCTGAAAATGAGACTCGAACTCACGACCCCTTCATTACGAGTGAAGTGCTCTACCAACTGAGCTATTTCAGCTTGTTTGTTCCCAAACAAAGATATTATAGCGTAATCAGCCGGTAAATGCAACATCTAATTTTTACAGGGTATCGTTTCCGTTGTCCTGATATACTTCGTAGCTGCTGCCTGCGTCTGCATAAGCTGCTGCGGGATCTAAGCTGCGGTCAAAGTAATCAATGGATGAATTCTGCTTGAGAGTATCATACAGAGCGGTATTGGTCATCAATTGATAAGGAGTCACATAGAAGATATAAAGGATACCACAGGTAAATGCGCCGAGTATATACCAGCCGAGGAAAGACAGATCCAATACAAAAGCTGCCCATTTATTACCGCGCATCATTTCCTTGCTGAGCTGGAAGATCTGCTTGGAACTCAGCTCCGGATTCTCTGCCAGGATATAGGGAACCATACGATATTCGTAAGTCTTGATGATCCCGGGAATGAACAATAACAGACTCCATAAAAACAGATACAGATTCATCAAAAACATAACCTTGACGCTGTTGCCGTATCTGCCTTTTTTAAAGGGAAAGCCCAAAAGATTCAGATCACCGACTTTTCTGGCTTCATAGTCAGCCTCAACCATATATCTCTGAGCGCCGACAGTCAGCGGATTAATCAAAAACACATTAAGCAGGATGGCTACGATCATACCGATCACAAGAAGTGTGCCCAAAGCAACAAGGATACCTGTCAAAACACCAGTATCGATACTGCCATCCATCAACCCGCTAAACAGGTTGCCTGTATTGGCCGCGCCGGCCAGAGCATCTGTATCGCCGGCAGCTTTACTTGAGTTGAGAACGTTTGAAAAACTACTGCCCGCACTGCTGAATCCGCCGCTCAGAAAGCTGAGGATGATGCTCAGAAGTACCAACCCCCAATAACTGCGCTTGAAGTTTTCCTTTCCTCTTGTTTTCACTTCTTTTCTGGTCCACATACTATTCACCTCATTTAGAAAAAATTTTATAAAAAGTCGCTTGTGTATCTTAATCGATTTTGGGAAAAC
>CAJOOZ010000020.1 GCA_905236705.1 uncultured Lachnospiraceae bacterium
GCTCCACCGCAGGCACGCTCTCGCTGCATGTCGCTCGCAGCGGTACTAGATTCGCAGCAAGCTGCTCATCAAGGACCGGCGGCTCCATAGCACCTGCTTGCGGAGCTGTACGATATGTGCAATCCTATTCATTTATCCTGCAGCAGCTCTTCACCAACCTATTCAACCATTCGATGGTATCGATCACGGATATCTTGTCCTTCCGCCGATACTTTCAGTGCGCTCCGCGAGGATGAAATTCGCACCAAACTTCGCGCGTTGCTCATCAAGGACCGGCGGCTCCATAGCACCTGCTTGCGGAGCTATACGGATATGTGCAATCCTGTTTCTTTCATATCCTGCAGCAGCTTTCCACAAGCTTATTCAACCCATCAATGGAATCGATTACGGATATCCTGTCCTTCCGCCAGTACTTTCAGTACGCTCCGCGAGGATGAAATTCGCACCATGCTTCGCACGATGCTCATCAAGCGCAGGCGGCTCCATAGCACCTGCTTGTGGAAGCTGTGCCAATATGTACAATCCGATACATAGCACTCACACCTTAATAATCTGTCTTTCGTATTCGTTCATCAGTCCGCTGCCGTATTTATTGGCCACCACGCTCTCATAAAAATGCGAGGCGAGCACATCTCTCTCAAACTGTCTCTGCGCGGTCTTGCCCACCAGCTGATCCCCCTCGACTACCCGTGTGATCACCGGTATGCGGGATCTACGGTTGATCTCGGAGAGCAGATCCTCTGCATCCGACCGAAAGCCCAGGACTCTTGCGTAAAAGACGTCTCCCTCTTCTTTATAGTGCTCCATGTCCGCCTTTCTGACATTCAGGAGGATATGGCAGAGCACCCGACTGATCCTGACATAAGTCAGCTCCTTGCTCTTTAACCCGTCGCAGAACTGTTCAAAGGTATAGGCATGATTTGTAAAATGCATCAGCTTGTCCGACAGTTCCTTGCTGACATCGACGAAAGAAGTATAGCCGTGGTGTCTCTCAAGCAGCAGCTTGTAAACCAGCATGGACGACAGATCATTGGCAAACACCGGATAGCGGTTGCCAAACCTTTCAAACAGGATCTCATAGACATCCTCCGGCACCTGGAACCGTATTCTCTCGATCATCTCCCTGAAACTCGAAGGCCTCTGCTCAGCCATGAGAATGGTCTGTCTGAGGGCCTGCGACGATGCAAACCCCTGATCCAGTCTGTAGGAATGATAGTCCGATCCCGTGCGCTGCAGGGTCACGGGTCTGATGGAAGATTGGGAACGGATCAACGCCTTTATGTATTCGATCCCCAGATTATTGTTGGGCAGTCCCAGCAGTTCCTCATACTCGGCGAACCCCGGAATACAATGTGTCAGAGCATTTTGTCTCGCTCTTGGAAAGGGTTTGCCGGTTTTCAATTCCTGACACAGCGTCTCCTTGAAGCTGTCCGGCTCCTTTGCCAGAACCTCCGCCACAGGATACAGCTGTTCAACATTGCCGCACTCGCTGCCAAAACAGATGGCATCCACTACCCCCAGGGCATTCATCATGGCAACCGCTCCGCTGCCGAAATACTCTGCGCTCCCGCAGGCATAGCAGGAAGGCAGTTCGATCACCATGTCCGCTCCGTTCTCAAGAGCCATCCTTGTGCGCTCATATTTATCGATGACGGCCGGTGTCCCTCTCTGGGTAAAATCACCGCTCATCACAACCAGAATCCTGTCAGCTCCCGTCAGTCTCCTGGCGCTCTCCAGCTGGTATTTGTGTCCGTTATGAAATGGATTGTATTCAGCCACAATACCGGTTACTTTCATACGCTTTACTCCCTCGTTAAAAATCCTCACACATCATAGCATAAACCGTCAGTTTTTGAAAGAATGAATCGGTGCCGGAATCCTGCCGCCTCTGCTTACAAAGGCCTCACATCCGAAGGAAGATACCGGCATGATGGGCGCATAGCCCAAAAGTCCGCCGAATTGCACCGTGTCTCCCACATTTTTCCCGATCACGGGGATCACGCGGACAGCCGTGGTCTTTGCATTGACCATGCCGATTGCCATTTCATCGGCAATGATGCCGGAGATGGCAGACGACTTGGTATCCCCGGGAATGGCGATCATATCCAGTCCCACACTGCAGACGCAGGTCATGGCCTCCAGCTTTTCGATGGAAAGAGCGCCCTGTGTCACGGCATCGATCATGCCCCGGTCTTCGCTGACGGGAATGAAGGCACCCGACAGACCGCCCACATAGGACGAGGCCATGACGCCTCCCTTTTTCACCTGATCATTGAGCAGTGCCAGCGCTGCCGTTGTACCGGGAGCACCTGCTTTCTCCAGTCCGATCTCACAGAGGATATCCGCCACGGAATCTCCGATCGCCGGCGTGGGCGCCAGGGACAGATCCACGATGCCAAAGGGAATATCCAGCATTCTGGAAGCTTCTTTTGCCACCAGCTGACCGACTCTCGTCACTTTAAAGGCTGTCTTTTTGATCGTCTCGCACAGCACCTCAAAGCTCTCACCGCGCACTTTTTCAAGGGCTGTTCTGACCACTCCGGGACCGGAAACGCCCACATTGATCACGGCATCCGCCTCGGTCACGCCGTGAAAAGCACCTGCCATAAAAGGGTTGTCATCCGGCGCGTTGCAAAATACCACCAGCTTGGCGCAGCCCAGGGAATCCTGCTCTTTGGTCTCTTCGGCAGTCTGCAGAATCACCTCACCCATCAGCCGCACGGCATCCATGTTGATGCCGCATCTGGTGGAACCCAGATTGACGGAGCTGCAGACTCTCTCTGTAGCAGCCAGCGCCTTGGGAATGGAACGGATCAGCATTTCATCTGCCCCGGTCATTCCCTTGGATACCAAAGCGGAATATCCGCCGATAAAATTGACGCCCACCTTTTTGCCCGCCTCATCCAGCGTGATGGCAAGCTTGACGAAATCCTCCGGCTGTTTGCAGCAGGCGCCGCCTATGATGGCTATGGGGGTCACGCTGATGCGCTTATTGACGATGGGAATCCCGTATTCTTTTTCGATATAATCTGCGGTCTCCACCTGCCTGGCGGCAATCCTGCAGATCTTGTCATAAATCTTTTTTCTGCATTTTTCCAGATCCGAATCTATGCAGTCCAAAAGACTGATTCCGATGGTGATGGTCCTGACATCCAGGTTTTCCTTTTCCACCATTTCATTTGTTTCGATTACTTCATATTGACTGATCATAATTTCCCGTCCCGTTATTCATTCTTGTTCAAGACCCGCTCGCAATTCCCGGCGCATCCTGTTATTGAATCTCCTACAGCCTGTGGCATGGAATCAAGGATCTCTTTGAATCCCCTACAGCCTGTGCATGGAATCAAAGATCTCCTCCCGCTGGCACTTGATCACCACACCGATCTGCTGCCCAAGCCGGTCCAGATCGTCCGACATCTCGCCAAAAGAATTGGCCGCTGCCGACCGGTCCACCACCATCATCATGTTAAAATAATCTCCCGCCACGATGGTCTGGGAAATGTCCAGGATATTGATCTGCTTTTCCGCCAGATAGGTGCAAACCCTGGCGATGATCCCAACCGTGTCCTTGCCTACTACCGTAATGATCGTTTTGTTTTTCATCCTCTTTCCTTTCTACAGCTCCAGTAATTCACCCGGCACAATTCTGTCCGCTACTCTGATATCAAAATCATCCGCTCTGTACGGATTCCTGCCCAGGCTCACCTCCAGGCTCACTGCCGCTCTGGCCAGCTCCGGCAGGTTATTGTCTTTGCTCAGATGTCCCAGCGTGATCCTTTTCATATCATCATGCAGGATGCGGGACAAAAGCTGTCCGGCCGCTTCGTTGCAAAGATGACCTTTGTTCCCCAGGATACGCTGCTTCAGATGGTAGGGATACGCTCCCACCGAAAGCATGTTGATGTCGTGATTGGCCTCCAGCACCAGCGCATCCATTCCCTGCAAAAATGCGACCATATCTTCATCATAGCATCCCATATCCGTTGCTACCGCCACCTGCCCGGCCTGACCGATGACCTTGTAGCAGACGGGATCTGCCGCATCGTGGCTTACGGGATGAACGCAGACCCGAAGGCTGCCGATCTCACATTCCGCATTCCGGCCAGTAACCTGAAACAGATCGTTGTCGATAAATCCCACTGAGCGGCTGGTCTGTATGCCGCGTATCGTCCCCGCTGTCGCATAAATGGGGATATTGTATTTTCGGGATATCACACCCAGTCCTCCGATATGATCCGAATGTTCGTGGGTGACCAGGATCGCATCCAGATCCCGTGGAGAGATATCCGCCGCTGCCAGTCCCTCTTCGATCTTTTTGCCGCTGATCCCCGCATCGATCAGGATATGTGTGATATCATCACCGATATAGGTGCAATTTCCGCTGCTGCCACTGGCGATCGTCATCATTCTCATCCGATATCACCCTGCAGTCCGTTTCTCTTATTCAATGCTTCAATCCTTCCAGCCGATGGACAGCACATCACCGTCATTCAGCTTTTCCATATATTGCGCTTTTCGTCCGTTCAAAAGTGTCTCCACAAATTTGCCCTGGGGCTTGGACAGGTCCAGGTCGATGTAATCAAACGCATCCACGTAGACATACTCGCTCTTGCCTTTAAAGATATAGTTCCTGCCGTTGATGATCACATTGAGTTCAACAGGCCCACCATCCGGTGTCTGCTCCTGTTGACTCTCAGTATCTTCCGGCTTATCATCGGGTATGCGCTCCTGTTGACTCTCGGCTCCTTCCTGCCCCACATCAGGCGTCTGAACTTGCTGACTCTCTGCATCTTCCGGCTTGTCATCGGGCGTCTGACCATCTTTATCCTCGTTCTCTTCTGCCTGATTCTCTATATCTTCTGCCTGCCCCGACTGTCGTTTGCGGATGGCTGCGATCTGCGCCTTGGCATCCCCTGAGGTATCCCAGCTCTCGCCATCAACCTCCGTCTCTTCATCCTGCGCGTCAGTTAAGCTATCCTGTTTGATCCCAAATTCCAGAATGAAATTATCATAGACTTTGCCGGACAGATCCGACACCTCATGATTGATCCTGATCTCTGTCTGTTCATCAGGTGTTACATCCATCACCTCTGCGATCTGCTGCACCGTGTAATAGGGCAGGATCTCAACAACATCCCCTGCCTTTATCTCATATCCGGCTGTTTCAAGCCTGCCGTTAACCGTGGCAAACTTGGGCAGCGACACCCTGTCATTGCCCACACGTATCCGGATGGATTCCTTCAGGTCTGTCAGCCGCTCCAGCAGCATGCTTCCCGTTTCGCCTTTGGTGGAAGGGGTTACATTTATCACATCATTGGAATGGATGGGCGTATTGATATCCGCATTCTTTCCGTTTACCGTGATACGGCAGCTCTCGCCCAGCTGTCCGCGGACGGTTTTGGCTTTGCCGTTGAATGTAAACAACAGCTCGTCTCCCCGTTTGGGAAACAGATCTTCATTGGAAAAGCCCGCTCCCATGGCGGCATCCACCACAGCCAGACGGCTGTTGTCATACAGCTTGATCCTGCTGCCGTTAAAGGTCACAAAGATAAAGTTGTTGCTCTGCTGATAAAAGTTCAGGCAGATCCCCACCGGCGTCACCAGCAAAGAGTCCTTGACCACATCCTTTTGCAAAAAGCGGATCTTTTGCATCACTTCCTCGCCTCTGAGTGCACACCGCTCTCTGGCGATCCCCAGCGCATCTGCCACCGCATCCGTATATCCTGCGATCTTGCCGCCGCCTCCCACAACAAAGACGGCGCTGACCGGCTTATCCCCGTTCAGTTCTCTGATCTTGTCTGCCGCCTGCTGCGCCAGCTGCTGCACGCTGCCCGTCAGTGTATCCAGTACCTCCTGGCGGCTGATCTTCTGATCCAGTCCCATGATATCCTTGTACTGCACTTCTTTTGTTTCACCGATGCCGCGTTTGATCTGCTCGGCCGTAGCAAAATCCACCAGACAGTGCATGGCGATCTCCTCGGTCAGCATATCTCCCGCAATGGGCAGCATACCGTAGGCCACGATGGAGCCTCCTCTGGTAATGGAGATATCGCTGGTCCCTGCGCCCACATCGATCAGCGCAATATTGAGCATTCTGTAGTTGGCCGGAATCGCCACCTCCATGGCGGCAATGGGCTCCAATGTCAGATTGGCCACCTCCAGGCCTGCCATCTCAACGGCCTTGTACAGACCGTCCACCACCTCATCCGGCAGGAAGGTGGCGATCAGATCCGCCGAAATACTGCGCGCTTTATGATTTTCCAGATTCATCATGGGATAATGATTGAGCTGGTATCTCATCACCGTATAGCCCACGCAGTAAAAGATCAGATCCGTATTATTTTCCTGCACAAAATTCTCATAGGACTTCTCGATCCCCAGGGAATCCAGGGCAAAAATATCCTCTCTGGTGATGGTCTTTTCCTCGTCAAACTCCATATCCACATGGGTATTGACGGTTCGAAGCACACGGCCGGCCGCTGCGATACACACGCTTTTCAGTTTTTCTCCGACCTCTTTTTCAAGCTCATCGGTAACATACCGGATGGTCTCTCCAACAGCAGCGATATCATGGATCTGTCCGTCGATCATCGCTCTGGTCTCATGTTCCTTCACCTTCTGGGACACCACCACAAAGCCGTCCTTTTCGGGATAGCCCACGGTTCCGACTATGCTTCTGGTACCGATATCCAGACCATATACAAAATTCCCTTTGAGTTTTTTCTGCTTCCCGCCCTTTGTGCTCTCTGCCATTTTTATAAGACTCTCTCCACCTGTCTGATGGTCTCTTCCAACTCGCCGGAATTGTCGATGACCACGTCACATCCCTGTCTGTACTGCTCCTCGTTTAACTGTTTCTCTATGATGGATCTGCTCTTTTGGGGCGTATATCCGCGCCCCTCCTGCAATCGTCTGATGCGGCTTGCCTCATCCGCATAGATATACCACATCTCATCCACGATCCGGTCATATCCCCCTTCCAGCAAAAGTGCGGCTTCCAGGAAAAAATAATCCGTCTTTCCTTCCTGCCTGCAGCTTTCTATGCGCTTCAGGATCTCTTTTCGGACGGCGGGATGAATGATATCATTTACCGCACCAAGGAGCTCCGGTTCTGCAAAAATGCGAGCCGCCATTTTCCGGTTATCGATCCGGCGAGGAGCGCCCTCCCGGGCATCTTCCAGGATCCCTTCTCCCAGAAGCTCTATCACCGGCCCGTAGCAGCTCCCACCGGGTTCTTTCAACTCATTGGCCAGATCGTCTGCCTTGAGGACACAGGCAGCAAATTTGTCTTCGATTCTGTCCAGCAGGGTTGATTTGCCGCTGCCCACGCCTCCGGTCACTCCGATCACTTTCATCACTTTGCCTCATACCAGGTGCTGCCGCTGTGAACATCAATCTCCAGTTCCACCGCCAGCTGCGCGGCGCCTTTCATATTGTCCTCCAGAATCTGTCTGATCTGCTGCTCTTCATCCGCATACGTTTCGATCAACAGCTCATCATGTACCTGGATCAGAAGCCTGGATTTAAGGCCCGCTTTTTCGATTGCTTCAAAGACCCGTATCATGGCGATCTTCATGATATCCGCAGCCGTTCCCTGAATCGGGGCATTCATGGCGACTCTCTCCCCGAACTGCCGCTGCATGAAATTGGAACTCTTCAGTTCCGGTATCGGGCGCCTCCTGCCGTAAAGGGTACGGCTTTCCCCCGTTTCCTTTGCCGTGGCCACTGCCTGATCCAGATATCGCTTGATGCCGGGATAGGTTTCAAAATACTGCTCGATATATTCTCCGGCTTCCTTTCTGCTGATGGACAGATCCTGTGACAGTCCAAAGGAACTGATGCCGTATACGATGCCGAAATTGACTGCCTTGGCATTGCGCCGCTGCAGATCGGTCACTTCCTCAAAAGGCGTATGGAATACCTTGGAAGCCGTGATCCTGTGGATATCCTCACTCTGTCTGTAAGCCTCGATCAGCTCCGCATCCTCCGACATGTGCGCCAGGAGTCTGAGCTCGATCTGCGAATAATCCGCATCCAGAAAAACACAGCCCTCCCGCGGCCGAAAGACCTTTCGGATCTGCCTGCCCAGCTCTGTACGCATGGGGATATTCTGCAGATTCGGATCGGTGGATGAGATCCTGCCGGTAGCCGTGATCATCTGGTTAAAACTGGTATGGATCCTGCCGTCTTCCCTGATATAATCCGCCAGTCCGTCTGCATAAGTGGACTTCAGCTTGGTCAGACCCCTGTATTCCAGTACATCCCTGACTACTGGGTTGTCTACTGCTAACTTTTCCAGTACATCCGCTGCGGTGGAATAACCGGTCTTGGTCTTTTTTCCACCCTTCAGCTTCATTTTGTCAAACAAAATCTCTCCAAGCTGCTTGGGTGAATTGATATTGAATTTCTCACCAACCTGCCGGTAAATGCTCTCTTCCAATACGCCGATCCGCTCTCCGAGCATATTGCTGTAAGCTTTCAGAGCATCCGCATCCGCGATCACGCCCTCTTTTTCCATGGCATACAGCACATAGGTCAGCGGCATCTCGATCTCGTCATACAGCTGTTTCTGTCCGGATTTTTTCACGGCTTCTTCCAGTGCGGGAGCGGATGTCAGGATTGCAAACAGTCTCTTTTGCACAAAGTCCGCCACTTCATCCTGTCTGTCCCTCATTGCATCCTCAAAGGGCAGCTTGCCGAATACGGTTTTATAATCATCCGGCATCATGGAAACATATTCACCGGCCACATCTTCTATGGTATATTCGCTCTTCAAAGGATTCATCAGATACGCCAGAAGCTTGACATCCGTAAAATCCCGATGAAGCCCCGAGCCGATCTGCAGCTTCTTTTCAAAAACGTCGTAAGTCTTTTTGACATCAAAGGTGATCAGCCGTTTATGTCCTTTACGGCAATAGCCGTTATAAAGGTCTCTGAGCAGATTGCCGATCTCTGCCTGATTAAGGCCGCCCCGGTATTCTCCCAGCGCTTCAAGAAGGGGCGGCTCATTCCGGAGAGGAAACAGGTAGCTTCTGCCTTCGCGGCACAGTCCAACGCTTCCGTCCGGCAATATCAGAAATGCCACTCTGTCCGCATGAATCAGCGTCTCTACTGCTGCCGTCGCAGCGGATAAATCTTGGGCGATCTCCATCTCCCACTGCGGGGTCTCTTCCTGTTTGACCCCTGCATCAAACCTGCCCAGAAAATTCTTGAACTCCAGTTTTTTAA
>CAJOOZ010000021.1 GCA_905236705.1 uncultured Lachnospiraceae bacterium
ATTTAGTCAAAATACGCAACCCGTCTGAATTCTTCCATGGTGGTGACGCCCTGTTCGAGCAGTTCGATACAGGAGTCTTTGAGGGTCTTCATATTCTGATGCTCAATGGCATATTCCTTGAGCTGTTCCGTGGTGACACCCCGGGCGATCATCTCACGGACAGGTTTGTCCACCACCAGGATCTCATGAATGGCAACACGTCCGCTGTAGCCGGTATAATTGCAGTTATTACAGCCTGTGGCGATCCTGATGCGGGGGATGTCCCGTCCGATCGCGCGTCTTTCTGCCTCGGTCAGTTCTCCCTCTGCGCAGCAGTGCGGACAGACTTTTCTGACCAGACGCTGGGCAATGACGCCATCCAGCGCGCCGGAAATCATATAGGGCTCAATCCCCATATCCACAAGTCTCATAACCGAGGATGCCGCATCGTTGGTGTGAAGGGTAGACAGCACCAGATGACCCGTAATGGCAGCACGGACAGAGATTCTGGCCGTTTCAAAATCACGGGTCTCGCCTACCATGATAATATCCGGATCCTGTCTCAGCAGCGCCCTCAGTCCCACCTCAAAGGTCAGTCCCGCCACGGGATGTACCTGCATCTGATTGATCCTGGGCAGGTTTTTTTCCACGGGATCTTCAATGGTGGATATATTGACCGGCTTTTTGGACAGCTCTGCCAGCATCAGATACAGGGTGGTGGTCTTGCCGGAACCGGTGGGGCCTGTCAGATAAATGATGCCATTCATGGACTGAAGCATCCGCTGTGTTCTGGCATAGTTTTCCTCGTTCATTCCGAAGGTTTCACTGTGATCGATCCTGACGTTGCCTGTCAGAAGTCTCAGCACTGCTTTTTCACCAAAGGTTGTGGGGATCAGTGATACACGGACGTTGGCGATCCGGTTCTGGATACGGGCTCTGAAATGTCCGTCCTGGGGCAGTCTCTTCTCTGCGATATCCAGCTCTGCCATGATCTTGATACGGGCGATCAGAGAGGCGTGGATATTTTTCTGCAACGTCACATAATCTACCATGGCGCCGTCGATACGCATGCGCACCATGGTATTTTGTTCAAAAGGTTCGATATGGATGTCTGAAACATTATCAAGATAAGCCTTCTCCAAAAGGCTGTTGACCAGATTAATGATGGGCGTATCGTCGTCGCCGTCCGAGGTATCAATCACCATTTCCTCCACCTCTGCGGCAGGCTGTGCCAGATTGGCGGCATTGACGGCTTTCTTGGCGGAAACCTCGGCATAGTAATAGCGGATGGCTTTTCTCAAAGGCTCGATCTGCGCCAGATAAAGCTGTATATTATAGCCGCACGTCTGACGGATATCCTCAATGCCGTACAGATCCAGCGGATCGTTGACCACGAGCTGTAGCTGATCATCCTCCAGTCCCATTGGCAGCATATCGTATTTTTCCGCCAGTTGTTCGGGGATCAGACGGATCGCCTCCATATCAACCTTGCGGCTTTCGATCTCGATGACCTCGATGTTTAATCGTTCCGCCAGCGCAGAGAGCATCTGCCTCTCTGAAAGAAAGCCCAGAGTGATCAGGATCGAACCGATCCGTTCGCCATCATGCTCCTTTTGATAAGCCAGTGCCTGCCCGAGCTGATCCTCCGTAATATAACCCATTTCGATCAGTGTATCGCCAAGCCTCAGTTTTCGGATAATACTGGTATCCATACACTCCTCCCGCCTCTATCGGTTCCCCTGTCTTGTTACCGGACCTGCGTCTCTACGTCTTCCCGTGGCATCATTTCCGGATATGCACCTGCGTCATACATCAGGACCTGCAGCGTGACATCCAGCTGACTGTCTGTTTCAGCCAGTTCCACGATCTGACCGTCCACATAGGAAAAGCCCGTGCCCGGTATATCCCCGACGGTATAGCTTATGACCCTGAGTGAGCTGTCACCAAACAGCTGATCCAGAAGCGCCCTCAGCTTTGACTCATTCCCGTATGCCGTCAGGCTGACGGTGGCCGCATAGACGCCGGACAGGGAAGTATCCCAGATCGTATCAGCGTTTTTTTCAAGATCCACCTGCTCATTGCCGGACAGGCCGGATGTGAAAGCCTCCACCCAGGCCTCGTCCAAAGCACCCGCCTGATCATCCGCAACATCTCTCCGGTTTTGCGCTGCCCCGGAATTGACATAGGGTTCCAGGAGGATCGGATCCTGAGACATATCGATATACAGATTGACCGCCTTTAAGTCGTTGCCAAGAACGTAGCCCGTCAGCAGGTCATCGATCGCAGCCGGATCCATGGCGGGATAATAGCGCTCTGCATAGCGCGATACCTTTTCGCTTACGGCATCCCGATACCCCTTTACCATATCCATGCGGGACAGTTTCATTTCCATCGTATCATGGGTTTCCTGCTCCAACTCGATCTCCCTGTTGGCCGAACGTATCTCATTGAGCAGCGGTCTGTCCGCGATCAGGATAAACAGAAAAATGATCACGATAAAGCCCAGTGCATAGAGCAGTTTTTTGTCTCTGTCTGTCATATTCGCCGTCACTTTGTTTCCCCGCTTTCCGTTCCGTTTAACGCGCTCTTCTCTTCGTCAACCACAGGCGCCGGAATGACATCCCTGCCGGCCTGTTCGGACAGCCTGCAGGACAAAAGTGCCGTCCACCGGTCGCTTCCATCCTCTGATCCGGTCTCCGAATAACCCTTGTAATCCACGCTCTCAAATATATCCTCTTCCTTGAGGCGGCCGATAAACTCATTGACCATGGCCACATCATGAAAGGAGGTGGTAAAAGACAATTCGCCGCTGACGGAATCGTACCCCGTGATACGGGCCTCTCCCACTCCCGCCGCATCCTGACGGATCACGGACCAGACCGAGCCGATGGCCGCGGGGTAGGAATTGACGTTCGTCTCCAGCGCCCTGAGCCCGCCGTAATGCCTGCTCAAAACAGCCACCCTTTCTGCCGCCGCATCATATTCGGCGACGCCGCTTTTATTTTGCGGATCGTTATTGTAATTCACAAGTGAATCCAGATATCCCATCCTGCTGCGATACACACCAAACAGGTAAACGGTAATGCCTGTCATGATCAGCGCCGTGATCACATAAGGCAGATAAAACCTAAGCAGCCTTTCCCGTCTGATCCCGGCTTCGGTTTTTTCTTTTTTAACGGATCTGAGTATATTGACGTGATCCGTGCGGGGCACCAGACCGGCCGCAGGATATACCAGCGTATCCGGCTTTTTGATTTCAGCGGATTCATCCACGATGCCGGGCATGATCAGCTCTGACACCGCCACGGGTGCCTGCAGGGTTTTTGCAATAGCCTCAGAGCATAGCGACCTGTCCGCCTCATCCATCCCTGCCAGATAAACGGTGGAAATGGGGTCTTCAAGCTTCTGGGAACGGGAAAACTGATCGATCTGATTGATGATACCGGCTACCTCTTTGGCATAGCCAGGCGACCCCGCTTCGCTGAAAATGCGGGCAGTGGTGGAATAATAATACTCGCCCTTTACAAAAAAGACTGCCGTAACGGTCATATCGTCGCGGATCAGTATGACGGAGTTTTCCGTTCCCACAAAGCCGGTCTTTTTGAACATATTGATGGCTGCGCCGACGCCGCTGCAGATGCCGGACAGGGTAATTCCCGCCTCGGAGAACACCTGCAGATAGCCGGTGATGAAATCCGCATCGGCCACCTCTGCACATACCTTGGCGGTCCTGGTTTTTTTATCACTGCTGATCCTGAAGCATCCGAGGATCTGCTCAGAGTCTCTCTCCACGTATTCCCGTTTCAGATATTCCTGTGTCCTGCCGGCGGAGAGCAGGGGAATATCCGATACGCGGACCATGATCCGGGGAGAATTAACGACCAGATCGATGTCCTTTTCCGGCAGCCGGTTTAATTTCCAAAATCTGCCGATGGCCTCCGCCAGAGAAGGAGCGTCCGTAATGACACCGTTCAGAATACTGCCCCTTGGCACCTGCATGGAGCAGCATCTTTTCACCACAGGGCCCTTTGGGGTGCCGTTTCCCAGAAGCACCTGGATCTCCGTGTTTGAAAGATAAACCGTTATCCGTGACATAATTCCTCCATAGAATCCTAACTGTTTACGCCGATAAAATTGTATGACTGGTAAATAGGCGTTATCACGGCCACCATGATAAAGCCCACCAGTACAGCCATCAGAATGATCATCACAGGCTCCATCACAGCCACCATCTGTTCGATGGCACGCTCAGACTCAAATTCCATATCTTCCGCAACGGACTCCAGCATCGTATCAAGTGAGCCAGCCTCCTCGCCGACCCGGATGCAGGAGACCATCTTGGCAATGAATCCGTCCACCCTTGCAAGCGCTGCAAAAAGCGTCTCGCCGGCTCTGACATCGGCGATGACCTGAGTAAACTGCCTTTCGATATAAGTGTTGCCGATGGTATTTCTGGCTATCTGAAGACAACTGACGATAGGGATGCCCGCGGAATACAAAGAGCTCATGGTTCTGGCAAAACGCGCCGTATAAACCACCTTCATCAGCCTGCCGATCCAGGGCAGATGAATCCTGATCCTGTCCAGCTCATAAGCGATCCCGGGCAGCTTTTTCAGAAAATAAACCGCTATATATACGCATACGCAAAAAAGGATAATCCCAAATACATTATTTTCCACAAAAGAGCTGATGGCTATCATGACCCGGGTAGGCAGCGGCAGCACCGGCATGGAAGAAAAAAGCTGATCAAACTGCGGCATGACATAGCCAAAGATGATCGCAACCACAATGACGGTAATAACAGCCAGTATCCTGGGATAAGCGGTGGCACTTCTGATTTTGGCATTGAGCCTGTCCTCCCTGGCGTACTGATCGGCGATCCTGAGGGCCGTTTCATCCATATTACCGCTGGATTCCGCAGCCCTGAACATATTGATCATCAGCGGCGGAAAAACGCCTCCGAGCTCCTCCATGGCTTCCGAAAAGGGAACGCCCTGGGTCACAGAGGTCATGATGGTTTGATACACCGACTTTTCATATGCCGTGGCAGCTTCATCCTCGGAGAGCATCTGAAGAGCCCTGACGAGCGTTACTCCGGAATGCAGAAGTGTCCCGATCTGACGGGCATACTCTGCCAGTGTACCGGCCGAAAATGGCTTGTAGTATTTTTTTTCTTCCCCGCCTTTGGCGTCCAGGAGCATCAGCTCCTTCATCTTCAGACGATTGTGCAGATCCTGCCGGTCTGCCGCATTCATCGTGCCGGACACGATCCTGCCGTCTGAAGTCTGGGCGCGGTATTTAAAAGTTGCCATAATTTCCTCCGGTTAATGACAGATACCCGCTCAAAATACTGTAGCCGCCCAAAACCGCCGCCACGATCCCGATACACAGAAACGGTCCGAAGGCAAAATGCGCCTTGCGCCCTGCTTTTTTGGTTACCAGCAGGATAGTGCCAAAGATCCCGCCTCCTATGATCCCCAAAAAAGCAGCCAGCAGCGTCAGCTTCCATCCCAGCAGAAGACCCGCTCCCGCCATCAGCTTCACATCTCCTCCGCCAAAAGCCCCCGGTATCAAAAGCGTTATCAGTAACATGGGCAGGGATACTACCATCATTCCGATCAGATGCTCATGCCATGGCACATCCGGAAACAGAAACACGCCAAGGATTCCCATCACAAACATGGCCAGGGACAGACCGTTGGGTATGATCATGGTTTCCAGATCGATCATCGATATCAGAAACAAAAGTCCCATCACCAGAAACAGCAAAAGAAGCGCCAACATCTTTCGGAGAGTCATGGCCGCACTGATATCCAGCACCGTGCTCAGGGCAAAGGGCTGTGCCAGCATCCCGCTGCGTCCGAAGCGGAAAAAAACAAGCACAAGTAAAGTCCCACCCAGAAACTCCGAGAGAAGCTCCGATGGTCTGATCCTGGCGCCGCAGTAGCGGCATCTTCCCTGCGCGAAAAGAAAACCGAATACGGGGATCAGCTCATAAACCTTCAGCACCTGTCCGCAGGAATCGCAGACATAATCCTTTCCAAGCAATTCCTTAAGGCCGTATCTGGCCCATCTTTTCTTTTTTTCCTCTGCGCTCAGCTCCCCTGCCAATGCCTTTTCCCCGTCCTGCAGGGCCTCATCTTCCAAAGCCTCATACCGCGCCTCATCCTCGGCTTCATCCTCCAGAAGCAAAACGGAGATTCTGCGGGCCAAGGACAAAAGCAGGGAGAAAAAAACGGCCCCTATGAAAAACAAAAATATAACGGTAAATAGCAGTAAAAATTTCTCCATGTCCCTCTGTTCTCTAACTAAAATCCGTCACTCTCAGATAAAGATAGACCTCCCACTCGCTGTTATCCCGGGCGGCAGCTTCATCCTCAGGCTCATCCGATCCATCCGTCTCATCCGGCGCAGACTCCTTTAAAGCTGCATCCTCTGTTTCCTTTCTGAAAAAAACAATGCAGCTGCCCTCCTGATAGGTAAAGGACAGGGCATCCGAGTTTACCTTGTCCCAACCTGTCAGTGTCAATCTGCCGGGGGCATCCGAAAGCTCTGACAGCTTCCCGGCTCCTCCCTCGATCAGCCCATCAGGCTGTGACGGATCAAATACCGTACCGCCGTTTGAATATTCCTCGATCGCCAGCATCTTTAATGCGATCCTCAGAGACTTGGCGTTTCTGAGCGCCCTTTGGGATGCTACCGAGACAGACGTGCAAAACCAGATTCCGGCCGCAATGAGTATCAGCGCCAGACCGATTGACACAAACCTGTATACTCTGAGTCTTCCCACCGCTCTCTGCGCCGGTGTATCCTCTGCTTTTTCCAGATTATATTGCATGGACATTGTTCACCTTCCTCATGATTGGAACCACAACATCATTATATCACAAAAAATATGATGTTTGGATTAAAAAAGGCACTCTCCGTAAAGAGTGCCTTAAAATCCTCTGAACCCGCTTGCAAACCTACTGATCCCAGGTTGCCGTGATCGTACCGTTATCGGCAAAGGTTGCCTCTACCTCTACGCCATCCTGCGATCTGAACTTGGCCGTAAAGCTCTTGATCGTCCAGTTTCCGTGTTTTGCGTCGTCCGTAGCCTCACCGAAAGTAGCGGTGAAGGTCTCTACTTTGGTGGGTTCTACCAGTTTATTGATGCTTGCGATCGCATCGTCATCGGCAAGCTTGGGCGCATTCTGTCCTTTGGCATATTGTTCATCCGCTACCGCCTGTGCTGCGGTATAAATGCAATGAATCTCCTCATTGTATTTTCCCTCTCTGGCACGATCGATATAGCCAAGCAATGCCGGAACCAGCATGGCGGCCAAAATCGCCAGGATAACCAGAACCACAATCAGCTCCACCAGTGTAAAACCCTTTTGGTCTTTTGCGAATTTCTTCATCCTGTCCCCTCCGTTTCTTATAGCTAATCTTATCAAATCTTTAGATAACTGTAAAGCAAACTTTTGACCTGTGAGCCCTTATTTTTCCGAATACAAAACAGCCTCGTTTCTGTAATATACCGTATTCTGCAGCGGGATCGTTCCTGCTTTCCGGTACACAACCTGCGGCGCCGACTCACTGTCCGGCTCCGCTTTCTTTAGCACCTCCACCGTCACATCCACCGATCCCACGGCAGCATTTCCGTTGTCGTCAAAGGGCGTCACCGAAAAGTACAGCCGGATATTTCTGTCCTGATAGAGGCTCTCCGGCAGTCTGCTTTCCACATCCCATACCACCGGTTTTCCCCTGGCCGGAGCCAGACCGCTCTTTGCCGCCATGGTGCTGTCTTCCTTCAAAACATCCACAAACAGCCCTCTGTATTCATCCTGTGTTTCTTCCGCCCTCAGATAATAGCGGCAGGTAAGCCTGTCTTTGGGGATCGCCGCCTGCAGCTCATCCGCGCTCTTTTGCACGCGCTCTGAATCTATCATGACAGTTCCGTCTGCGCAGCCTCCTGCATCCATCTGCATCAGAATGAGCCCGTCTTTTTCATTGGATCTGATAAACTCGATCATATCTCCGCCGCAGGGTGTTCCCACTGCCGCGCTCTGCCAGGCGGCTCCGTTTTTGATCCGCACAAAGCCTCCCAGTCCGGAGGCCTGCATAGAGCGGATCTCTCCGCGCAGTTCCGCAAGCACGGTATCTGCCACGGTAAATTCGGACAGCTGCTGTTTTTCCCGATAATAGGTTCCGGTAGCGTTGGAGATCACAATGGAAACGGCTGTCAGAAAGATCCCCAGCAAAAGAAAGGAAACGATCAGCTCCACCATGGTCGTGCCCTTTTGATCTTTATATTCTTTTTTGATCCGCCAAAGGATCTCACTTAGCTTTGCCATGTCCATTGCCTCATCTCAACGCCACGCCCGGGGATACGTCCATAACGGAGTAATATCTATGGTGCCGGATCCCTGCCGGACACATAGACGCAGATCTCTCTCGTCTCAGCTTCCTGATCTCCATCGGGATGAAAGCTAACCGTTTCCCTGCCGCATGTCACGCTGATACTGTAAGACCCCGTTCCCTGCTCTGCGGATTCATCCCGAAAGGTCACTGTAAGAGGCGCTCGGGATGCCAGCGCATAGGGCTTTGTATTGGTGGCACTTTTGGCAAATCTGTCTGCCACTGCCTTTTCATAATCCGCCATCTCCCTGTCCAGATCCGCTGCCCGCATCATCATGTTGGAAGAAAAACGGATACAATGATAGAGCATGGCAAAAATGATGGTCAGCAGCAAAAATGCCACCATTACCTCTGTCATGGTCATCCCTCTGTTTCCGTTTTTTCTTTTCCGAATTTTTATTTCCTTCATACCATTTGTTCCATTCCTAATAGTAGCCCCTGAAGCTGATATCGTACTTTTTTTCCGCGCCGCTTCCCACCAGCTTTACATCATATCCTGCCGTGCAGCTGCTCATCAGCCTGTCTTCCTCCACAACCTGCGTAACCAGATACAGCCGGCACTTTTCGTCCGAGACTTTTCTTTTGCGAAGCACAAGTCTCAGATCCGAAAGCCCCTGCGCCGTGGAAAGATCCGCCCTGAGAGCTCTCTGTGGCTCCTCCACCTGTTGTCCGTCCGCAGTCTGATACAGGGAATCGTCTGTGGCAAAATCCGCGATCAGTTCCTTTAGATCCGTAGGCGGGGCAGACGGAAAATCTTCATCTGCCGTCTCGATCTGTTCCCTCATGGCCTCTGAAAAAGAGTAGGCCTGCTGATAGGCCGCGCTGTCTCTTCCCGTATTTCCCACCAAAGACAGGGTCTGATAAGCCCCCACCACCATGGTCAGACAGAGGATCATGACGATCATCAAAACACATACCACCACGATCATGGCTGCGCCTGCGTTGTCATTATGCGGTTTGCATCTTTTCGGTGTCATCTCGTCAGCTCATCCTCCAAGGTGTCCTCTGTCATATCAAAGGAATCATCCTGTGTCCGGTTATCATCAATGGCAGGATCGGTGGTTTCGGGCACGTAAACCGCCACAGTCTGCTCGTCGGAGGGCAATGCGTCGGGCGCCTCTGCCACGGCCCCTAACACCATATCTCCGATTTCCGTACCAAAGACCCCTGTACAATCAACATAATTGGTAAGCTCTACGCTGTCTGTATCCAGCGTCAGCTCCTGGCCGTTTATCACGACCTCATCCTCCGGTTTATCGAGCCTGTAGGCCTTTATGATAAAGTCCTCACCAGCCTCGATATAAGCGGCAAAATCCTCCGGATTCAGCAAGTGAAGCACCCACCTGCCCTCATACTCCAGAATCTCAAACTCAGGGCGGGGCAGTTTCTTTCTCAGGGAAACATAGCCGGTATACTCGCCCTGCGTTACTTCGCTGAAGTCATCCTCTTCGCCGCGGCTGTCCCTGACCTGCACGACGGCATAGTAATGTCTGCCGCCTGTCAGATCCAGACCTTCGGGAGGTGTAAAAGTGATCTCCCCTGTGTTGACGGTAGTCTCCTCAACAATCTTCCCTACTGCATCATCGTCATACAGACCGCTGTTAAAATGCGACAGATCAAATTCCTCATCCAGCGCATAATACGTGATCCTGACATCAAATGAATCGGCAGAGACCAGCTCCGGGCCGTATTTTTCACTGACCACATCCCAGGTGGCCTGATAACTGCCAATGGTCTCACCCTCCGCCACATTGACATGGATCACCTTGTCGGGTGAGGACAGATCGGATGCAAGACCATCGACAAAACGCAGATATTGTCTGTCAAGTTCATAGAGGTCCATATCAAATTCGTCCGAGAAGGGAAGGCGGCTGCCGCTGTGACCGTTCTGCAGCAAAAGTCTCCGAAAGACCCTGTGCTCCACCAGATCATCGGTATACTCCCTGCCCTCCTCGGGCGCATTTTCCGTAAAGCTGTATATCACAGGGCCGAATACATGCAGGTACGACGTATCTTTTTCCTGACCGATCCGCTGTATGACAACCGCATTTCCATTATCGTCTTCTCCCGGATATGCATTTGTTTCGTCCAGCGTGGCTGCCTGCTGACCGTCCTGTTCCCAGGTCAGGATATGACTGTCTGTCCTAAAGAGCCTTCCCAGCGGATCCTGATCGGCTACCGTCACGGCAAAGAGACGGTTGGCATTCACCATCCGGTCCGCCTCCTGACCTATGTAGCTGTATGCGTCCAGGTCTTTGTCTTCTCTGGTCACTTCCGTTTTCGGCACTGCCGAGCCTGCCTGAAGCTGCGAACCGGCGATCTGGGCATCCTGCTTTTTTCTGTCTTCCGAGAGCAATGAAAGCTGTGGAAAATACGCCGGATCCTGATAACCCTGATCCCCGTCATGGTCCACATACTGGAAGGATTTTTCATCCACAAAGAAATTAAAGCCGGATAGTGCAGGGGCTTCCCCGTCTGCGTGCGCGGCGTCCCCGCAGCGCAGGATCTTGCAGCTGTCATCCACCCTGTCAAAACCCTGCAGTCTCAGACTCAGATTGTTCTCCGCGCTGATGCAGCCCACTACCTGCCCTGTAGGGCTTACCCCTGCAAGGATTCCTGCCGTATGATCCGCGTTGCCGTGATGGGATGCATTCTGCGACGCTTCTTCATAGCTGCCGGTAAAGGTATAAAGCGAAGAGGAATAGTTTCTGGATGACAGGATA